>CAZKUN010000312.1:0-9567 GCA_964555935.1 uncultured Armatimonadia bacterium
TACACCCAGATACTAACACTGAACCTGGACTCGCTTTAGGGGGTAAGGCCACCTGCATGGCCCGCATCGACCTGTTTGAGCGTATAGGTGCAGAGGGGAATCCTCCCGGCGGCCGGAAGACTGAGTTCAGCGTTGGTGTGGCTGACATAGAAACCGAGCCAGGAAAGACTCCCATCTGGAAGCGACTCCCCGGAAAGGACGAGCAAGGAATGCATGAGACCGGACACCTCCCGATGTTGATCGTCGTCGGTACCATCGCAGGCCTCGCGGCACTCATCCCACCGGCCCGGGCGCAGGGCTGGGTTCATCCCGCTGGGTTCCTGGACGTGGCGACGCTGGCGGAGATGGACCGGAAGGCCGAGTCCCTCGACTGGGCGCGCGAGGTGGTCGAGGGCCTGGACGCCGGCGTGCAGCCTTGGTTGGCGCAGCCCCTCGGCCGTATCGAGGAACTGATGCCAAAACAGAAAACGCAAGTCTACTGGCTGATGACCTGTCCCGAGTGCCGGGGGGGACTGCGGTTCGATCCGTTCAACGACCAAGATGCTACCTGCCGGCAGTGCGGCAGGACCTTCTCCCTAGACGGACCTTCCCCGGCGACGGCCCCGACTTCTCACTACGCCGGCACTCTCTACGAGGGGTGGGCCTGCTCGTACTTGCAGGCAATGTCACGAACAGCTCAGCAGCTAGCGCTCCTGCACGCGCTTGGTGCCGACCGCGCTTACGCGGAGCGTAGCGCCGAGCTTGTGAAGCTGTTCGCCAGGCACATCAAGCCGTTGCCCGTGCTCGGCGGCGGGACCCAGCGCGTCATCTGGACCTACAACATTGAGGGCGACTGCTCGCTCCTGCTGGGCCTGGCGGGAACCTACGAGATGCTGAGGACCGTGGACGGGCTGTTTACCCCGGAGGAGCACCGCGAGATTCAGATGGACCTGCTGAAGCACTGGGTCGATTCGGTGTTCCGGGTCGAGGAAGACAGCAGTCCAAACCACAACGGCATGTACAGCTACCTGAGCACCGTGGCCCTGGTGGGTTGCGCCATCGAGGACGCCGACTACGTGGACTGGGCCTTCGGCCGCCGCGAGTACTCCCCGGAGAAGCGTCCGGACCATCGCAGCCTCGCCTGGCTTGCCGACAACAACTACCTCGAAGATGGCGCCTTCTGGGGCCTCTGCAGCGCGTACCATCTCTACGCCCTCGGGCCTCACTGCCGCGTGTTCGTGCTCGCCCACCGTCTCTCCCAACAGATGCCAGACCTCTTCCCGCCCGAGATCTACGATGAGACCGACCCGCAGAACCCTCGCTCACGCGTGCTCCGCCGGGCCATCAAGTGGTTCACCGCCCAGACCTTTCCCGATCTCACCATGGCGCCCATCGGCGACATGGGCGGACGCGCCAGTCTCGTCACCTACGCCCTCACCGCGGAGATCGGGTACCGCTACCTGGGTGTAGAGGAGGTGGGCTCCTACTCGTCCCTGCGGGCGGGCAACCGGGGGCTGACCGGTTTGATGTACGGAGCCGACACCATCGAGGAGAAGCCGGTTCCCTACCAGAGCGCCAACCTCTCCAGCGGCTATGTAGCGCTGAAGCGCGAGGCCGGGAGCAACCGGCTGTATGCCGGCCTGAACGCCCTCATGCCCGGGAGCGGCCATTCACACGGCGACCGGCTCCATCTCCTTACCTACTCCCGCGACCGCATGCTGACGGGCGAGAAGCGCACGCGCTACAATGACCCGGACCAGCGGGTGTATAGCGGCGCATCCTACGGCCACAATACGGTGACGGTGGATGAGACCTCACAGGTCCACGGCAACTTCCTCAAGGATGAGCGGATCCCGCATATTGACACCTTCGTGGATCTCCCCGCCGCCCAGGTCGCCGAGGCCCACGGCGACAAGGTCTACGAACACGCTGACGTCTACCGCCGCCTCCTCTGCCAGTTCGACGAGTACCTGCTGGACATCTTCCGAGTCGAAGGGGGGAAGGTGCATGATTGGCTCTACCACGGAATCGGGGAGGAACTCGTCCTCTCGATCCCTGTGGAGAGCAAAACCGACTTCGAACCGGCGCTGTACGTGATGAATGGCGAGCCGGACTACAAGGCCGGCGCGGCCGACGACACCCTCACCGCGACCTGGCGCATTCCGGCCGAGCCCGAGTCCGAGTACCCCGGCAGGCGACGAGATGTGCTCTCGCGGGTAACGGTGGCCGGCGTGCCGGGGCAGACCGCTTTCGCTTTGAGCACCTTCCCTGATCCCGGCAGGCACAGCCTGATGGTGCGACACGAGGGCACCACTGCACCCTTCGTCGCCGTCCATGAGGCGTGCTTCGACACGCCGACCGCGACGGGCGTGCGGCTGCTGCCGGGGGACGCCGCGGCGGCTGTGGAGATCACGCATGCGGACGGAGGCAAGCGCCTGGCGTTCTACGAGTCCGGTTCGGGGCCGGGAGACTGGCTACTGGCGGGACGCTTCGGCGCCATCGAGACCGATGCCCGCGGTCAGTGCCGCAGCCTCCTGCTGGTCCGGGGCACGGAGCTGCGCTACGCCGGCATCCACCTCCGCGCCGACCGGGAGGCATCCCTATCGCTGACCTGCGATGACAAGGGCGCCCACCTGGTGTCCTCCCCGCCCGTGGGGTACGAGACGTTGGCGGGGATCCCGGTCTACGTGACGGGGCAAGACACTGAAGTGCGGCTGAACATCCCTGCGCAGTGGTCGCCAACCGGCGAGGACATCCAAAAGCGCGTCCTAGTGCCCGGGCAAGCGCAGGACGGCCCTGTGCCCGTAGACATTCGGTGGTGATTCCACTCAGCCCGGAGAACCCTCAGGGGCTGGGACTGCCGCTGGGGTCTGTTCCGCGCGACCGCGAAAACCCGTCCACCCGAGGAAGCCCATCCACGCAGTGATCCCGGCGTTCCGGCCACGAGCACCTGGGCAGCTTGACCAGCTCACAGACTCACCACCACCGACCCGTGTCAGCGCCGGCCCTTGAGCACGGTGCCCAGCGACAGCCGCCTCCCGAGGGTCCCCCGGTCTCGCGAGCGAAGGCGCAGTCGTTGATCACCAGATGCCACGAGGCGTTCAGCCACCGGACGCCCACCGTCCGCGCGCGGATGAGACCTATGTGAGACTCCTGGTGGCGGCCGTCGATCGGCCCCGTGGATTGCGTTCACCAAGATGCAACGGGCCAGACCGCTTACGACGGCGCGGGCGCGAAGCAGAGCGACCCCTGGACCGGGAAGTTGCACGAGCACCCGGAACTGGCTTCCGGGATCAGCAGCACGCCGCCGGCGGGCACAATGTTGATCATGCATCCGGGCCTCGTGGTGTGGGTGATCGCGCTGCTCTTCCCGCCGGCGGCCGGGTCGTAGAGCCGTGGATTGCCGCCACGACCGTAGAGGAAGTCGGCCCCGGCCGAAAGGGACCCGCATCCATGCCCGTCGCGGGTGATGGTGATGGAGCCCTTCTGACCGGTCTTCAAGTCATAGTCATACGGGTCCTGGTATATGCGGCCGCCGATGATCACCGGATGTTGCATGTGGCCGCCGTGGTTGTCGGTGTTGCGGTCAGGTCGGTACCCGCTCTCGCCCGCCCAGCGCAGGTCGCCATTAGCCGTGTCGAAGGCATACATCGAGTACGTCATCACATGCGGGCTCGAGACGACAAGCGCCGTCTGCTCGGCGTAGGCGATATAGAAAACCGAGTTTCCCGGGGACACGTCCAGGGGGACCTCCCACTGCTTCTCACCGGTCTGCACATCCAGCGCGACAAGGTGCAGGTCCTGCCATAGCTCGGGGATGCCGACCAGCCCCGAATCAAGAGCATTGACGCTCTCGTTGCGGTTCTCGGCGAACAGCACGAGGCCATCGCCCGCCGCGATGGACGAGCCGATGACAGCGCCCTCGTAGCTCCAGCGTGGCCTGCCGTCTCCGCGGCCGAGGGCGAACAAGTGCCGGCTGCAGACCTTGCTGGCCTGAGCCGGGACAGAGCTGTCGTACCACGGACCGTAGGCCTGGGTGTAGAACGAGCCCTTGGGGACCGCGCTACCGAGGACAACGTCGTCGAGGAGCGCCACGTAGCCCCAGTCGTATTTGCCCGTCTGCAGCGCCCGTGGCATCGCCAGGGGCACGGCCAGGTCCCCCGTCTCGACATCCAACCGCCAGCAGTGACTGGCTTCGGCCGTGTAGTAGTAGCGCTCGTCCACCGCCGAGTACCCGCTGTCGCGCGGGACGTTTGTGCGGATACCTAGCCCCGGCGCATCGTGCTCCCAGAGCAGCGCGCCGTTGTAGACATCTACCGCGCACAGGTATTCGTGGGCACGCAGGAACATGCGGCCGTCCTTGACCAGGGGCGCGGGTGAGCGGGAGTGGCGGTCGTACATGGGTCGAGGCCCCGGCTCACCGAACCACTGGAGCACCGGCGCCAGGCTCTGCAGGCGATCCTTGCTGCAGGAGGTGTTCGCGGCATCCGCGTACTGGTGAGTCCACTCGCCCGATCCGGGCAGAGCGCCGCGCCTGACCACGAGCCATGTCCCTCGGCCGCGTTCGAGGGCTGACTCAGTCTGCCCGCTCGGATCGCTCCACCAGGCCGCAGCGCGCGTCCGGACTTCCGCGTCGGCCTCGGCCCCCGGTCGACCGATGCAGACCATGCCACCATCGGGCCGCAGCACGCGGAGAATCTCACTCGCCTTCCCGGGAAATGCGCCGCCGGACACGGCCCTGTCGGAGACGATCAGGTTGAACATGCTATCCACGTAGGGCAGGTCATCGAGGGATGCGCTGTGCACGGAGACCTGCCCATAGACGCCCGCGGCGTCCAGTCGATCGCGCGCCCGGCCGACCGTGCGCGGGTTGGGCGAAACCGCGATGATCTTCAGGTCGCTGCGCCCGGCCAACTCCAGGGCGAGCCGTCCTTCCCCGCAACCGAGGTCGAGGCAGTATCCCTTGGTGATCCCCGTCCGGCTGATGATCGACTCAGCCGCATCCGCGTATCCACGATCCCGGTGGGGCCCGACCCGCGGATCTGCAGCAATAGTGACGGGCTCGCCGGCGGGCGTTGACGAGAAGCAGTAGATGGCGCCGGTATCGGAGCTGACGAACAGGCGCCCGTTGGCAGCCGCGAGCCCCAGGGCCTGCCCAGCGACCTCGGCGTCCCAGAGCCGCGTTCCAGCATTGTCGAAGGCCGCCACCTTGCCGTCGCCTCCGGCGTAGAGCGTTTCGCCGGCCACAATCGGTGAGTAGGGATACTCCGTCGGGACATCGGGCACAGCGGCATCACGAGTGGCCCGACGCACGAACTCCGATGTCGCCGGAGCGCCCCGGCCTGTCGGGATGAACAGCCGGCCTTCGCTCAGTTTGATGTAGCCTTGCGGCGAGACCTTGATTGGCTCCACCGCGATCTCGTCGCCGGTCTCTGCGTCCAACCTCACCAGGACGGCGCCCTGGGCCGGGAAGAGCCCCGCGCCAAACAACGCATGGTCTCCCTGGATGATGACGCCCGTGCGACACGGCAAGGAGGAGATAACGCGCCCGTTGCCCGGCAGGCGGCGCTTCGATGGCGCGGCGGAGTGCCGCCAGACCAGCGTCCCGTCCGCGGCGTCGAGGCAGTACACCCAACCGTCGTCAGAGCCCGCATACACGCGGCCGTCGTGGACGGTGGGCGTCAGGCGAACGGGCGCCTCGGTGAAGTAAGTCCAACGCTCCCGGCCGGTCGCGGCATCAAGGCAGTGGATCTTGTCGTCGGCGGAGCTACCGAAGTAGACCGCGTCACCCACCGCAGCCACATGGTAGGCTCGGTCATATGTCACGCGCGGCGGCAGCGCCTCGGCCTTGAACGGGTTCGTCTGAGCCGGCGCGGGCCACGCCGGCGCCGGAGCGTGAGCCGGCTCGTGGACCCAGTTGAGTTTGAGCGGCGAGGGGAGCGCCTCGGATGTGATTCCGCTCCTCTCGGCATCCGCCCGGAAGGTGGGCCAGTCGGCCCAAGACTCGCTCGCACCCATCAGCGCGATGGTGCACGTAAGAACTGCCAGGTACGCTACAGCCTGCCTGCATCTGGTCCAACCACGGGTATCGCATCTCACTGGGGGGCCTCATCTCTCGCGGAGTCAGTTCCATGACATTCGGCGGAACCGCCAGAGCATCCTCCGCCGCTCCGCTGTCTGTGCCACCCCTCGGCGGACGCACGAGGTACTCGCGCCTGTCGAGGCAGGATCGCCAGGCGCTGGCCGCCGCCCTCAGCGTCTGCGACCAGATGTGCAGGTTCCGAGAGTCCAGGTACCGAATTTCCGCTCTGAGCCACTGACGGCTCAGCGAGCCGTCTGGGTCCCCAGATTGGCATGGGACACCCGGGAGGTCTCAATACTTGTCGCCGGGGTGTCAGAACGCCCGGACTCTAAACTTCGTTGCCCTCGACTTCGCTCAGGTGCGGCATGGCGGGAAACAAGCAGCGAGAGCAGACGCGCCAGGATTCTCGTCTCGACGAGGGTTGCCCCCAGGGCCCCGATGTCACCGCCCGCGGGTCCGGCCACCATGACGGCGCTGGAGATCCTCAGACTGCCGAAGACACGCGAGACCCACGCCCGGAGGGATAGCGATGACGAAGGGACAGTTTGCGATTGCCCTAGTGGTTATGGGCCTGACGGCGACCGGGTCTACCCAAGACGTTGAGTTCGGGATACCTGATGGCTGGGTGGTCTCGCCCGGGAACGAGAAGGCGGAGGGCGAAGCGGGCTATTGTGTCCTGAGCGAGGAGACCGAGATCGAGATGGTGTGGGTTCCGGGGACGGCGGAAGCGTGCCCGAACGGGAAGTTTCTGATTGGCAGCACGCCGGAGGAGATCGACCGGCTGTGGGCGGCGACGGGCTGGGGCCCGGGCTGGAAGCAAGCTGCCTCCAACGAGCCGGCCCACGAGGTCGAGTTGGACGGCTTCTGGATATCCAAGCACGAGGTGACCAACGGCCAGTATGCGCAGTTCCTGACTGCCACAGACCACGAGCCCCACCCAGGGTGGGATGCATACAAGCAGCATCCGGACCTGCCGGTGAGCGACGTGACGTGGCATGACGCAGCTGCATATTGCGAGTGGGCGGGCGGTTGGCTGCCGACGGAGGCGCAGTGGGAATGGACGGCTCGGGGCCCGGACCGGAATGTGTTCCCCTGGGGGGATGCGTGGGATCGGAGTCGGTGCAACAGCGCGGAGTACCATTCGGAGGAGCCCTTTAACGATCCGACAGACTGGCAGCCGTGGTGCGAAGGGCTCGGGGCGCAGAGGAGCGACGAGGGCGGTTGGACAGTGGATCTGTCGACTAGCCTCGGGTACCTTTGCGGCGTCGGTTCGTTCCCGGGTGGTGCGAGCTGGTGCGATGCGTTGGACATGTCGGGCAACGTGACCGAGTGGTGCCGGGACTGGTATGACGAGGGCTTCTACGGTTCGGCAGCCGGCCGGATGCGCAATCCGCTCAGTGCGAACGATCGTTCGAACATGCGTGTGAACCGCGGAGGCAGTTGGTTCAGCTTCGCGTTCTACTGTCGCTCAGCGCACCGCAACTGGCTCAATCCAGTCGGCCGGAGCGGCTACCAGGGCTTCCGCCTTTCTTGGGCTCGTTGAGGTTCCCGACACTCCGTGCTCGCTTCGCTTAGCCGTGCGGTGGTAGGCTGTAGAGGAGGGGTCGGGGTCAGTCGACAACGCGACGTGCGAAGCTGACGAAGTAGAGCACAACGGCCGCGAGGTCGATGAGGTTGCGGTAGACCATTCCCAGGGCCGCCATGGTCACGAGCGTGCGTCTCTCCCGCAAGACGCCTCCGCCCTGCAAAGCCCCAGAGTCAGAGCTAGATGGACTCTTTCGGGGGGGGGCGCGATGAGCAGGCATCTGGATCCTGGTCACCGGAGTATCAGAGCGAACGGCTGACCGTTAGACCAACGCCGGGGCGCTAAGTTCCATCTGGGGAATCCTGATTCTGACCGCCGGCGCCCGCCCGAGCGAGGGGAGCTAGCCGCCGTGCACGCCGCCATCAGCGTCGACGCTGAGGTGCCCGTCTCCTTCGCTGCGCCGGGGGACATCGCCGAGCTGCTCGAGGCCGCTGGGCGCAATGGCGTCCCGCTCACCTGGCTCCTCTACTCGGGACTGACGCGGCCCGACGAGGTGGTCGCCTATTACCGGGATCACGCGCTCGAACGCATCCCCCACGACCATGAGCTTGGGCTGCACGTGCATTTCGACGACCACGAATTAGGGGACTACCAGACTGACCCCGCCCGGCGGCGCGACCTGATTCTGCGAGGCGACCGAGTGCTCCGTGACTGCAGCATCCGCGCCACCAGCTTCCGCGCTGGGTGCTGGTGCCTGGAGGCGAGCGACGTCGCCGTCCTCGAGCAGATAGGGATCGTGATCGATAGCAGCCCCTGTCCGGGCTCGCCACCGAGGAACCACGCGGGCCACGGTGACTGGCGCGAACTCACTGTCCGTGAGCCGTACCGCCCCTCGCATGACAACCTCTTCGAACGGGGCGGCGCCGAGTTGCTGATCGTTCCGATCGCATCCTCCCCCACTCCCAACGCTGCCGGCATCTGCGAGCCCGCTTACCTCGACTACCGGAGATGGGGCGAGTTCGAGCCGATCCTCGAGTGGTACGCAAGCCGTGGCCTGCCGATCAGCATCGGTACTCACGACGGGCGCGCTCCCAGCGGGGGCGCGAACTCGCCGGGCGAGACGATGGACCTCGCCGTCCCCTACTTGCGCGAGCGCGGGTACGAATTCGTGACGCTGACCGAGTTGCGTGATCGGTGGTTGGAACGGAGCGAGCCATGAGCAACTTGCCGGCCATCCTCGGCGGACCGCAAGCGGTCCGAGACCGGGCGCCCGACTGGCCCGTGGTCGATGAGCCGATCATCGAGGCCGTCGTCGACGCTCTCAGACAGGGCCGGATGTCTGAGACGACCGACATGGGCCACAACCTCGAGTTGGAGCGGGTCTTCAAGGAGGTCCACGGGGTAGCGCACGCGATGGCGGTGAACGGGGGCACCGCCGCGCTGGACTCGGCCGTGTTTGCCGCGGGCGTCGGGCCCGGCGACGAGGTCATAACCGCGCCCTTCTGCCCCGGCTATGTGGCGACGCCGATCCTGCACATGAACGCCATCCCCGTCTTCATCGACGTTGACCCTAAGACGGGCTGCATCGACCCGGCCGCCATCGAGCCGGAGATAACCGACGCCACCCGCGCCATCATGGTCGTCCATCTCAACGGACACCCGGCCGACATGGACCCGATCATGGAGGTCGCCTCGCGCCATGGGCTGACGGTGATCGAGGACTGCGCCCACAGCCAGGGCTCCACATACAAGGGCCGCCCGACCGGCGCGCTGGGCCACATCGCCGCCTTCAGCCTCCAGTCAGTGAAGAACTTGGCGTGTGGCGAGGGCGGGATGGTGCTGACCGACGACCCCGAGATGTACGAGCGCGCGTCCCTGGTCGGGCATCACCCGGCGCGCCTCAACGAGTGCCTCGAGATGGAGCAGTATCGGCGCTACCTCGACACCGGCCTCGGTTGGAACTACCGCATCCACATGCTCG
>CAZKUN010000313.1:0-7978 GCA_964555935.1 uncultured Armatimonadia bacterium
CGTCACCATTCCGCTCGCGTTGTTGTTCGCGGCGCTCGGGGGTTGGGCGCAGGATGCCCCCCCGCCCGCAGACACGCCCGGGGATGAGATCGCGCCGCCGCCGCTACTTGCCCGGTATGACTTCGAAGACGCCGAGGTCGGACCGGCCTGGTCAGCGGTCGACGCCGAGGCGACGCTCGCCATCGCGAGCGATCCCGGGGATGTGGCGTCCGGCAAGGGTGCGCTGGAACTCACCTACCAAGCGAGACGCGGCGCGTACCAGCAACTCACCAGCAACGCGTTCGGCAGCGATAGCGCGGGTGCTTTGGCGCTCAAGATCAAGGCGAGTTCGCCGACGTCGCTGTCATTGGGCCTTCAGGAAGCCAACGGCGCGATGTACCAGGGGCTCCTATCGATCGGAGCGGGCGGCTGGGTTAGTGTCGAAATTCCGCTCAGGGACCTGCTGCTGTCGAAAAACGGCGACGATGAGCCTGGCGCCACGCCCGGGCAGATAAGCGGATTCTTCCTTGCGGACCTAGCCAACCTCCCGGGGGAGACGGGACAGGCGCTCGGATTCAAGGAAGGCGAGCAGAAGATTTGGGTCGATGATGTCGCGCTCATCGATGACCCGAAAACGCCGCCCAGGGGACGGGTGGAGGAACTGGGCGATGAGTGGGTCACCATCGTCGACGGCTTCGAAACGGACGTGATGTGGGCGCTGCCCATCCGCCAGGCCAAGTTCACCCACACGAAGGGCGCGCCGAAGGCCAAGGGCACGCGCGCCATGGAGATCACTTACGCGCTGAATCAGGGGCGCTGGGTCGGATGCGTCCTCGCGCCGCCGGGTCGGTTGGATCTATCGGCGGCAACGAAGTTCCGGATGCTGGCCCACACGGACCTCAACGCTCGCCTCGTGGTCGTGGTCGAGGAGCGCGGCGGAACCAAGTACGAGACGGCGACAAAGCTGCCAACGGACGGGAAGTGGCAGGAAGTCATCCTCCCGCTCGACGAATTCCTGGCGGACGCGGGCGCGGCGGATCAGGACCAGAAGGTCACGCCAAGTGAAATCCATCGCGTGATCGTCCTCATAGACACGTTCGACGCTGACGTCAAACCGGGCGGGAAGGGCTCGATCGTCATCGACGACGTCGGGCTGGTAATGTCGCAAGCGCCACAGACCGAGTAGCTCGGGCCATGGGGGCCCAGTAACACCGCAAGCGCACAGGGAAGGGAGTTGTCGACACTGCCGCGCGCGCGATTTGTGCGACGATGCATATCGATGGCCGCCGCGTGCATGGGTCTCGCTGCCTGGGCAACCGGGCAGGACGGCTTCACGCGCGTCGAGGATTCGACCGACCCCGAATATACCATCCAATTCGCTCTCAACGTTCCCCAGCAGTGGCCAGCCAACGGCGAGGTCAAGATCGCGTTCGACCAGACCGAAGCCGGCGACGGATATGCCCTCATCATCAGCAAAGGCAAGTGCCGCTTCGTTCGGACCAAGGCCGGGAAGACGCAGACGCTCGGGACCACCGCCACGCTCGCGCTGGGCGGCGGAGCTTGCAGCGGCATCATCAAGCGCCGGCTCGCGCGAATGTCCGCGCATATCAACGGCAACCGCGTTGCTATCGCCGCAGATGATGCGTATCACGGCGGGGCTGTGGCCTGGTCGGCAACCCACGAATCACTGACGCTCACCGACGCGTACGTGCAGCCCGTTGGTCCTGTGGAATTCACGGATGACTTCGTCATTGAGGACAACGGCTCGGGCATTTGGGAGCAGTTGTCCGGCGTCTGGGAGAGCCAAGGTCCGGACTCAGTAGAGCTGAAACCGGAGCTGAGCGCCAACCCCTTCTCGCTGAGCGGCCAGAAAGACGATAACCGCGAGTACGGCCTCGTGGCGGCGGGGAACTGGTTCTGGGACGACTACCGCGCCCGCGTCGCGGCGAAGGCCAGCGCGGACGGGGCGATGGGCATTGCCGCGTACGTGCAAGACGCCGACAATTTCCTGCTGCTGCGATGGACGAGCACGGGAGACATGTCCGAAGTCAGTCCGTTTGGGCGCAAGCAGCTCATCCGGGCCCGCAACGGGCGTTGGGATCTGCTCGACGAGGCTCCCGGCGGGTTTCATCAAGACCGATGGTATGAGCTGGCGCTGACCGTGCGCGACGGCTGGATAACAGGTGAGATCGACGGGGAGACGGTCGTGCAGGCGCGAGACCACTCATTCGGCCAAGGCAAAGTCGGGCTCCTCAGCCAGGTACCGGGCGGAGCGGCCTTCGACGACGTCGCCGTCACCAGCACGCGTGGCAGCCTCGATGCGTTTGACGACGGTGACATCGGATGGTGGCTGGCCAGCAATGGCGACTGGTCGGCGAAACTGGACCACCTGTATGGATCGGTGAAGGGCAAGGCCTCGGCCCACGCGGTAGCAGGCAACGCCGAATGGTCGCGGTATGAGATCTCAGCAGCGGCCAAGCCCAAGACGGCCACCTCGGTTGGGCTGACCGCATGTCACCAGCCAGACGGCGCGCGGTACGTTTTCCAGTGGGATGCGAGTGGTCAACAGACTCTCTCCATCGAGCGGGCGAACGGAGCCCAGGTTCTGGCGGCGGCCAATCAGCCCATGGATGACACGCGCTTCTATCGACTCGGGTTGAAGGCGGCCAACGGCCGCGTCGCGGCGCTCGTCGACGGAGTCGCGGTATTAGAGGCGGCCAACACGGAGCTGGCATCCGGGCCGGCAGGACTACTGGTCGGCGGCCCCGGCGAGGCGTGTTTTGACGACGTCTCGGTCACCTTCGACGAGAGCCGTCCCCCCGACTTCCAGGTCACGGATCAGTTCACCAAAGAAGACACGATGACGAACTGGGTCGACCCGACGCGCCAGTGGCGCGCGGCCGACGACGGCACCCAGTGGTACGATGTCCCGATGTTCGGGGACTTCACGCTATGGCTGCCTGAGGTGGACCTGGCCAGCGCGAACGGCAAGATGGCGCTAGTGCTGGCGCCGAACGCGACGGATGCGCCGACCGCGCGCGCCGAGATCGAGACGAACGGCGGCTCGCCAGAACTGCGGGCGAGGATCTCGAAGGGCGGAGGATCGGAACCGACCGCGAGCGGGCAAGTCTCGCTTGAGGGGCGGGTGCGAGTGGCATTCATCCGCGAGGGCGGGTGCCTGTCGATTTCCGCGAACGGCGAGCCAATCGTCGCGATGGCAGACGCGGGCATTCGCGGTCGCGGAATGGGCCTGAAGCTTGAGGGCTTCCCCGCTCAACTGCCGGAAATGCGCGTCTCATCCCCCCACTTGGTGGACATTACATTCTCAGGCGCGCCGACGAGCTGGACGCCGACGCTTGGCGTGTGGCAGGTCACCGACCGCTGGCCCTGCTACTCTGGCTGGTCCTGGTTCGGAGGCAAGGGACACCAGTCGGTGCTTCTGTGGGGGAAGGACACCCTCGAGGGTGACCAGGTCGTCGAGTTCTGGGCGGGCTTGCTGATGGACCAGCCGCCGCCCGGGTACAAGCATCCGTCCGACATCAACGCGATCATCTGCGGCGACGGACAGAACCTGTGCTCGGGCTATAGCTTCATCCTGGCCGGTGACAACAACACGAAATCGAAGATGCTCAAAGGCAGCGACGTCGTCGCCGAGAACCCGAACGTGAAGTTCGTAAACCCGGTCAGCAACAACTTCGCGTTTCACAGGCACTGGTTCAATGTCCGTATCGACAAGATCGGCGACCACATCACGTACTCGGTGGATGGCGCGGTAGTCGCCGAATGGACCGATCCGGAGCCGCTGACCGCCGGCAAGATGGGGATCTGGAGTTGGCAAGAGAACGGCATCCTCATCGCCCGAGCGCGGATGGCGGCGGAGCGCATTCGGCGGTAGCCATCACCGGTGGCGGGCGCTACGCACACAAGAAAAGGCCCGGCCTCAATCGAGGCCGGGCCTTTCTGTTGCGCGCTACGCAATGATCCCGGTGAGCTAGCGGGGATCCGAGTCGAAGTTATTGAACGCCGTATGGCCATGCCATTTGGCATGTCCATCGTAGTAGAGGGCATTGACGCCACCGTTATGCAGGTCGATGGTGTCGGTACGCCGACGGTCGCAGCCGCCAGGCGCGATATTGGCCCAGTTCCAGCCATTGACGGCGCAGCCGCCCTCGGCCTTGATGACCCACTCGCCGGAGGCCGGATTCTTGATCGAGGCGTCCTTGAGTCCGAGCGCCATGAAGTGCTCGCTCCACATGGACACATCGGCAGGCCAGTTGCCGCCCCGCCCGCGCCACGGATCGCTCCAGCAGCTCGGCTTGCAGTTGTTCTCGGGGGCGGATGGGCAGCCCCAGATCTGCTCGTTCTTTATGTAGGGATTCAGAATGATCCAATAGGGTTCTGTCTGGGCTCCCCATGGGATCTGCATACACTTGCCGTCGTAGTCGATAATGTAGGACTGCACGGCCAAGCCAATCTGCTTCGTGTTGCTGAGACACGACGTCTGGCGGGCCTTCTCGCGGGCTCGAGCGAACACGGGGAACAGTATCGCTGCCAAGATCGCGATAATGGCGATAACTACCAACAGTTCAATCAGGGTGAAACCTTTTCGCATCTGCTCACTCCTCTAAGGTTGTTGACGATTATTTCGGGCCAGCGGGCGTTGGGGTGGTGCCTTCGGTGGCGCCGCCCATTTCCGTGCCGCCTGCCTTCCCTCCGACCGCCTCAGGCCCCATGGGCAGCCCCTCAGCGCCCTCCGAGCCCGCCTTCTTCTTAATGACCATGAAGCCGACGACGCATACGACGATCAGGACGACCACGATCACGATGGCCGCCGTTCCGGTGGAAATATTGCCCTTCACAGTAGCTCCCTCCCTGTAACGCTGTCCGCCCTCAGACCGAGGTGCGGGAAAGTCATTCGGCGCGCAACAGTATTATGTTCATCACGCGCTCTCATTTGTCCTGCCCAAGCAGAGAGTGCACGGCGCGAGCGCTGGCCGCATGAGTGCTTAGCCAGCCCTCCAGTATTGCGATTCCCAGGGCTCCAACGCCACCGTCAAGCGGGCCATGCCGTCCGCCTCTCGCGTGATGTCAACGCCGGGGTAGGTGACGCCCGCAGGTAAACTGAGCAACACCTCAAACGTCCCACCAACTCCCCCTCGCTCGCGGATGAGGAGCATCTCCCCCGCCTCGCTGGTGTAGACGCGGAGGTTGCGGGGCGCGATGACCGGGCGGTCAACGTTCGCTATCGTCAACATCGCCTCGAACACCGGCACGTGCGCGTCGCGCGGCTCCTGAGTCGGGGACATACCCCAGAGGTCGTTCCATGCCAGCCCCAGCGGGAAGCCGCACGCCACCACCGTGTTGTCGCCCACCGGGTAGCGCGCCCCAATGACGGCGTCGCCCGCCAGGATCAGAGAGTCTCCGCCCGCCAAAACGCCAGTCGGAGGCGCGTTGCCGAAGTCCACCTGCAACTCAGCACCATCCACTAGCAGCGTCTGAGCGTCTCGAAGACTCTCGTGGCGCTCGTAGTCGTCCGCCCCAAGCCAATCGCGCAACATGGCTGGGAAACCCTCGGTGGGCTGGAGATGCGGCCCGTGCGCTCCCGCGCGGCCCACGGCAAGCACGCGTCCATCAGCGCCGGCCAGCCAGGCGTCGAGCGTCTCCCAAACGGCATCGGGGTGGTCGATGGTGACCGACGGCAGGATGATGAGCCGGTAGGGGGAGACGTCGACCTTGTAGTCGGCCGCGCTATTGCTGAGATCGCGGTCCATCGCGATGTCGAACTCGACGTTGAGCTGCGTCAGCGCCTCGGCAATCGCCAGCACGTTGCCGTAATCCTGACCGCTCATGTTGGAGTGCTGGAGGTTCGTGTTGCGAACGATCAATACCTGAACGGAGCGGCTCAGAGGGAATCGGACGCCCTGGACGGCCGGCATGAACTCGCCGAACCACTCGAGGACGGGAGTCTGATGGGGCTGTTGATCCTCCGTCGGAGCGGACATGTGGAGCCACGTGTAGGTCTGGGTCCAGACGGCGCCGCCGCCAATTTCGTCGAAGAGAGCGCCGGCGTAGTAGTCCCGGATGCCCTCGCCGTCTTCGTGGGCTCCGCCTTCCCCCTCACCGGAAGCAATGCCCATCGCGGGGCTGCCTTGAGCCAGGGCGTAAGGCCGATATGATGAAATGACCTTGATGGCCTTGCGGACGGTCGCCCACGGGGGCAGGTCAGCGAGACTGACCCCCGAGTCGTGGCATCCGACCCCGATGACATCGAACGGCAACTCGGCCCGGCGGAAGAGATGCAGGAAGTGCCAACTGTTCGTGAAATCCTGCGCGTTACTGTAGAAGAGCAGTTGGTTCGGCATGCCCTCGCGCATGATCCCCGCCCATCGGGTGAGCGCGTCAAACAGCAACTCGTCTTCGCGCATCTCGTAGAAATCGATCCACAGCGGATCGCCGGGAGTGAACTCGTTGTACGACTTGTGCCCGGCGAGTTCGACTCGCGGATCGCCCGGCAAGCGGAAACGCGGCCAGACCGGCAGCGGAATGTCGAGCCACTCCGCCACGCCGGCGAGAGGCTCGTCTATCAGCGAATAGGCCGGCCGAAGCACGGTCTCATCCGGCTCCTCGGGCCAGAACTCGGGCTTGTGATTCGCCTCGTAGAACGCGGCTAGATCGGCGTAGTCGTAGCCAGATGGCGTCTGATCGAGGAAGGCCTCAAGCGACCCGTATTTGCGTTCGAGGAAGTTGGCGAACAGGGCGTGCTGATGGGGGTTCTTGAGGTCCTGGGCGAGGTTGATATCCTCCTCGCCGATCATCATGCCCAAGACGTTGGGACACTCGCTGAATCGATGCATGATCTTGCGCGTCGCCAAGGCCTGGGCCTCGAGGACTTCCGGGTAGATGTGGTAGCGCGACCGATATGGCGCCGGGACGACCTCCGCGTGGGCGCCCCAGTAGAAGTCGCCTTCGAAGACAATATAGCGACCGTGGGCGTGGGCGCGCCGCACGAAATACTCCAGCAAATCGATGCCGCGCCCAAAGTGTGGGAGGTCCGTGCCCCGGGGCTGAGACTCGAGTGGCGCCCACTCGCCCGCACCATCAAGTAACCACAGCCAGCCCGTCTGGCGCATGTAGAAGTGGACGTCCGCATCGGTCATGAGGTCCAGATCGCGCTCAAGTTGATCGAAGTCCAGGCCGCTCACGGACATCACGTTCTGCCCGTCGACGCGCTGGTTGTAGATCGTGACGAAGAGATGACGCGTCTGGCCAGCGCCATCAACGAGTTGCCCCGTGGCCTCGTCGATGTGGCAGAAGTCCGAGAACTGGCCCGCCCACTCGGGCCTCTCCGGCGCCGCGTCAATGCGAAGCGGCGGCTCAGCCTTCCAGTTCTCGCGAAGACGGGCGTTGTGGTCGGCGAAATGATCTCGGAGCATCGCCATGGGCATCAGAGCGAATTCGCGCCCCCAAATGCCCTCGCCCGGCTGGCGATAGTAGCCGCCACCAACATCGGCCGGCAGCCAATCGCCGTCGGCCGCGGGATTCACTGCCCAATCGTCGCCCGGCGCGGTCGAGCACTCGAAACCGTCGCCCGAGACGAAGTCCTCAACCGTGCCGTCATCGTATTCCACGCGCATCTGCAGATACAGCACCGGCCGCCACTCGCAATACACTCGGGCCGCGACGAAGATGGGCCCGGGCGAGAGGCGGTCCGTGGTGTCAGCCCATTCCGGCAAGGCCTCATGCACGTCGTGGCCGGTGAGGGTCAGTTTACCGTCGAGGTAGACGCGGACCGACTGCATTGGCGCGGTCATCACCACGGCGCGCCGGACGGGCTTCTGGATGCTCCACGTGCCGCGAAGGTAGATGTCCTTGGCCCACGGCTGATCCGGAGCGTCCGGCTGGCCGATCCAGAGCGCGTCATCGGGCCAGAAGGGCGAGGGCTCGGCGGCCGGATACCATGTCGGATCCTGCGCGGCAGCCATCCCAGCCAGCAACACCA
>CAZKUN010000313.1:7988-9562 GCA_964555935.1 uncultured Armatimonadia bacterium
AAGCGCGACGGCGCGTGTGGGCATCAGTTGGGCTCCTTGCAGTTGGCCACGAACTGGGCTTGCTCAGGCGTGGGCTCAACGTCCCCCCTGAGCAGCAAGTCATCCGTCTCTTCCATCCATCGCTGGACTCGACCCCGGAGTTCCGTCAGCGTCGCTGCATGGTCGGGGCTATCGGCGAGGTTCTCGGTCTCGCCAGGATCGGAGTCGAGGTCGTACAGCTCCTCCTCCGGACGCGGCGAGCCGTAGTACTCGCCGCGCATCTCCTGGCCGGCGAGGCCGACGTAGATATCCAGCGGCAGATAGACCAGAGGCCGATCTCCGAAGTTCCGAATGTACTTGTGCCGTGGCGTCTTGATCGCGCGCATGGGGTTGTACTTGTCGTGCCATGTCATCTCAGCGAAGATCGACTCGCGCGGCTCGCACTCCCCGCCCGTCAGTAGAGGGCTGAAGCTGCGCCCATCCAGCCCCTCCGGTACCGGCGCGCCGAGATAGTCCAGTAGCGTGGGCGTGAAGTCGCAGTTGGTCAGCAGCGAGTGATCGCGCCGGCCGCCTTCAACCTCGCCCGGCAGGTGCATCATAAGGACGGTCTTGAGCCCGGAATCGTAGCAGGTTCCTTTCGCACGAGGCATCGCGAGGCCGTGGTCGGTCGTGAAGATCAGGAGCGTATCGCGATCCAGGCCGGTCTGCCGCAGCGCGTCTCGAATCGTCCCGAAACAGGCATCCACCGACTTCACCAGTCCGTTCAGCCCGCCGATATCCTCACGAATACCAGGCCTATCCGGCAGCCATGGCAGCGGCGTCACACCCGCCGGATCGTCGTTCTCGTAGCCTTCCCGCAGGTATGGCCGATGGGGTTCGCCGAGGCCAGCGTTGAGGTAGAACGGTTGGGCGTCGCCGGAGGCCGCGTGCTCGCGAAGGAAGCCAGCCACGCGGTCTCCGATTTCGGCCGAGTTCCCCCGCGAATCGTGGATGTTCGCGTAGCCCACGCGCTCCGAGCGAGCGTCCTCGTGCTGGCCCCCAAACAGGTGAGTGTCATAGCCGCAATCATTCAGATAGTGCGGGAGACAGCGGACGTCGTCGCGGAACTTCCACCCTATGTGGGCTAGCCCGATAAGGCCGTTACTGTGTGGATACAACCCGGTCATGATGCTCCCACGCGAGGGCGAACACTGTGCGGCTGAGCAGTGGTAGTTATCGAACAGCAGGCCGTCCGCAGCCAGTTCATCAAGGGCGGGGGTGTCCACCCCCGCACCCAGGCAGCCGACATGCTGTCCGAGATCGTGGCAGATCACCGTCAGTACATTGGGTCGCTTGCGTTCGCTCAAGGGCACCCTCCCAAAGAGTAATGCGAGTGGGTTCGCCCGGACCGCAACGCGCCCCTTGCTCCGCGAGAGAGACCGGTCCATGTTAACAATAGTGTAACGCGACCGAAATAGTTTGTGATGCGTTCTGAGCGGGGTGGTATATCGAAGTCACGGGGCAGCGCACACCAGTCCACGGCGCGCCCGACAGCTGAGTTAACCAAAGAAATGGGAGGCGTATCACAATGAAGGGTCGCAAGGGTTTCACGCTTA
>CAZKUN010000314.1:0-1041 GCA_964555935.1 uncultured Armatimonadia bacterium
GTGCCCACGCGCCCTGGGCTGACCTTCTCCCACCAGGGGTCGAGCTGGGGGTATTCCTCATGCAGGAACAGCGCAACACGGCTCCATAATCCCATGATCCCGCGTCGCTGCGGCGCGGGGGTCCAAGCGAAAACGGCTCTCTCGAAGAGAACGCGGGTGAGATGGCCGCGGTTGTCGTCGGCGGTGGCCTCACGTATCGATGCGACGTTGATCCGCAGCCACTGATCCATGAGAGCAATGGCATCCCCGTGGTGCCCGAACGCCCCCATTTTCCGGGCCACTCGAACGTATGCGCTGTGGAGGTCGAAGATGCTGTATTGCCCGCGCCGGCTTGCCTCGCCGAATCGTCGTGTGGCTTCGCGCGAGTACGCCAGGTATTGATCATCTCTTCCGAGCCAGCGCGCAGAAGCATATCTGCCGATCGGGGAGACAGACGCGGAGACGGGCTTGCCGTCCTCGTCATGGATGGGCTCGAAGAAGAGAGGTATGAGTTCGCCCCCTCCCGGATAGTGTGTCGCTGTGATCAGCAGGACGCAGATGAGGCTGGCCTGGATGACCGTGAGCGGGTTGCGGGGCTGGGACACGAGTTGCTCCATCATCGCCTTGACGGCCGGTACCGCCTCGGCCATAGCCGCCATCATCTCCGCGGGATCGACCAAGCCAGGTACTCCGTTGATGAGTTCGACCAGTGGCTTGTATTGGGCGGGGAATCCCTCCCACCACGGCATCGGGTGGTGCCATGGCCCCCATCTCTCCGAGGCGGCTCGTGCCTGCGGCAGGAGACTCTCGAGATCGGCGGGCACGGCTCCCGCCTTGCCGTAACACTCCGCCGCGTAGACCATCTGCCGCCCCGAATCCGGGGCGATGACTGCAGGGCCCTCGGTGGTGGCGTTCCGCTGCTCAATGGCGATCCGGTGAGGTTCCCAGATGATGTCGCCGAGGACTTCCCATTCGCCCTGGTTCTTGGCGAGAAGAGCCGCCTGATCGGCCATTTGGTCGATTGCCGGTCCGCACTCGTAACGCAGCTCCTCGACTCGCGCG
>CAZKUN010000314.1:1051-9529 GCA_964555935.1 uncultured Armatimonadia bacterium
CGACATCGAGGATCGCCACCATCCGGCCGAGATCCTCATCGCGGGCGGCCTGGGCGAACTGCCGCTCTGCCCAACGCCAACCAGCAGCCGGGTCCTTCTCAAACAGCTCCCCGAGCCGGTCAAGGGTCTGGTCCTGGGCAAGTGAGGGAGAACCGATAAGCGCAATGAGGACCAACAATGGGCTAATACGGCGGATGGGCATGTAGACCTCCGGAGACGAGTGCGGATGTGGTCAGGCAACTCGGTGCTCCCCGGCGCCGTCATCGCCGCCGATGGTTCCAGGGAAGGTTCGCGTGGACGATCCGAACTCCCTTCCTTGACGTGCTGTTGCATGGAGACGGGACGCAGCCGCGGCCTGGCCTCCTAGAGCGAATCCAGGTCCAGTGTGAGAGGAGCGCATGAAGGCGTTCTGATAGAGGGACTGGAGCGAGATGAGAAGATCAGAGGCGCGGCGAAGGTTGGTTCCAAGGAGACGAGAGTGATGAAGGACGACAGAATGGACGTCGGTCGCGCGCCGCTCAACATCATACTGGGTCCCGCCGGTAGCTCCGGTGACGTGCATCCGATGGTGGGTATCGGCAAGGCGCTGAAGCAGCGCGGACACGCGGTTACGGTCGCTACCAACCCGCACTTTGGGGAGCTGATCCAACGAGCCGGGCTCGACTTCGAGCCGGTCGGCACGGCTCAGGGCTACCACGACGCGCTGCGGGACCCGGGCATGT
This sequence comes from uncultured Armatimonadia bacterium, assembly GCA_964555935.1. GTDB lineage: Bacteria > Armatimonadota > Zipacnadia > Zipacnadales > VGFC01 > CAZKUN01. The sequence goes on from CAZKUN010000314.1 coordinate 1,774, forward strand.
GGCAGGGGACTCGCGGGTTCTCGACCGTGCTGCGATACGTGGCGCCGATGGTCCGCGAGGGTTACGAGGTGACGAGGCGGCTCTGCCGGCGCGAGCCGACCGTCATGGTCGGACAGATGCTTGGGCTCGGGATGCGCATCGCGCGCGAAAAGCTGAACGTGCCGATGGCGAGCACGCACCTGCAGCCGGCGTGCTTCGCGAGCAGCCATCAGCCGGCGGAGACGGTGTTCCCCATCCCGGACTGGTCACCCGTTTGGATGAACCGGATCTTCACCCGCCTACTCGAGGCGGTGACGGATCGACAACTTGCGCCCGTGGTCAATCCGATCCTCGAGGAACTGGACCTGCCCGCCGCGCGGCGGATCATCACGGACTGGGTCCATTCGCCAGACCGCGTCATCGGCATGTTCCCCGACTGGTACGCGCCGCAGCAACCGGACTGGCCGCCTCAGACGATTCTGACAGGCTTCCCGCTCTACGATGAGGACGATGTGGTGGAGTTCCCCGCGGAGGTCGATGAGTTCATCGAGAGCGGCGAGCCGCCGCTCGTCTTCACGCCTGGCTCGGCGAACATCCATGGGGAGGCGTTCTTCGTGGCCGCGGCGGACGCTTGCGAGCGGCTGGGACGCAACGGGATACTACTGACGCGATACCCCGATCAGTTGCCGACCGATCTACCCAGCCGCGTCAGGCACTTCGACTACGTGCCCTTCGGGCGTCTGCTGCCGCGGTGCGCGGCGCTAATCTGTCACGGTGGCATCGGCAGCGTCGCCCAGGGGTTGAAAGCCGGCATCCCCCAACTCGTGATGCCGCTCTCGTTCGACCAACCAGACAACGCCGCGAGACTGCGACGCCTGGGCGTCGGCGCGTCGCTGAAGCCGAGGCGCTTCACGGGCGCGCGGGTGGCGAGAGTGATAGGAGACCTGCTGGCGTCAGAGGAAGTTGCCCGAGCGTGCGCGGCGGCGGCAGACCGGATGAGGCAGGGAAATCCCGTGCAGGAGACGTGCGACGCGATCGAGGCGTTGGCTGAGGGTTGGCGCTATTGACCGGCGGCGTCGACGGCAGCGCGGATCGCGTGGACGCGTTGCTTGAGCGCTTCGTGGATGCAGTAGAGCCCGGGCAACCCCGCCGCGATCACCCAAACACCGGATAGATCGACCGCCAGACGAATCAGGACAGCCCATCCGGCCGCGGCGTAGAAGGCGATGGCGGCGTTCGCGAGATGGGCCCGGAATGTCGCCCACAGCGGCACGTCGCCGGCCAGGTGGGAGATGACGGACACCAACAGGCAGTTCATGACGTGGTAGGTCACGGCGGCCGCGAGGGCCCCAGCCCGAAGGCAACCGTGACGCCCTGGCCCCTGCCGCCGGCAAGAATGTATGCAGTTCCGGCCGCCCCGGTCGTCACCACCAGGCTAGTCACGGCGAAGATGATGACCAGAAGCGGGTTGCGCTGGCCTTCGGGGTTGAACACGACCAGAGCGAGGCCGCTGGCCGCCGCTGCTACGCAGGCCTCGCCGACCCCGAGAGACATCAACGCGGCGAACACGATGACCACTCCCGTGGAGACGGTGCTCGTCTTGGAGAGACGTATGCGCTGGGACCCGCAGAGGAACGCGGCGACGGAGGCGACGAATGCGGCGAGGCCGTTGAGTCCCACGTGGCTCACGCAAGAGGCCACCAGGAGCGCCGCGCCCGCGATGCCAATGAGGGCCACGAAGGCCACCGCGGGCGCGGGGAGCGCAAGCTTATTCAGTTTGGCGCCCTCATCGCGGCGGCTATTCGGAGGCATCGCGGCTGTCCTTTCTCCCTGCCAGCTGACTGGTGTTCGGTATCACTCGGCGGATAAGATATCGTTGCGCGGCGTCGTGCTTAGAGGCGAAGCTACAGGCGCGTCAGTGATTGCCCCTCTCAGTCCCTCGGTTTCGGCCCGTGCTCGCCGAAGTAAATGGCGAAGTCCTCGCCGTAGATCGGGAGCAGCGACGTGTCGGCGCCGCAGGCCCACTGCGGCCACCAAGATGACCCCCCATAGCCACTCCACGACAGATCGAGGACGGGCTGATAGGCTTCGGCCGGCGGCGGGGGACTGAGGATGGGCTCCCAGACGAGATTCTCGCCGCTGAGCGTCCCTCCGGAGCTGCCGGACGGAGGGGCGTCGGCGCCCAGGGGCGGCGGCACGGGTCGAGGTGTCGGCTCCCAGACCAGGTTGTCGCCCTGGACAAAGGACGGAACGGGCGCGATGCCATAGGAGCCGTCGTCGGCCTCAAGCACGACGGGGGACATCGCGTAGTCGGCGGAGGTTATCTTACATCTCAGGGCGTCGATGACAGAGATGTAGCCCGCGCCCTGCCAGAGAGGGCCGTATTCCTTCGAGCGCTTGGCCGTCAGCATCAGACGCGTCTTGACGGTGTCAGGCGTGATGTCGGGATCTTGGTCAAGCATCAGCGCGCACGCGCCGGACACGACCGCGGCTGCCATGCTAGTCCCGCTCAGGACGAAGTACTCCGACTCTTTGCGCGCATCCCCCCTGGGGTGGCGCATGTAGTCTTTGAGCGGCAGCACGTTGCTGCAGTTGTAGTTCTCCTCGATCCGAGATTTCTTCCGGCGAGCCGCGACGATGCGATTGCCGGGAGCGACAACGTCGGGTTTGGCGACATGGTCGATGGCGGTCGGGCCGCGCCCGCTGAAGCCGCAGATCTCGTCGTCGCGGATGTCATCCGTGCCCATGGTGTTGATCGCGCCGACGGTGATCACCAGCGGATCATTTCCAGGGCTGAAGATCGTTGAGTAGCCCTTGTAGCCCCAGTTTCCGGCGGAGACGACCACTACGATGCCCTTGCGCCACGCGTACTCGGTGGCCAGGCACAGGGGGTCGGTGTAGTGCGATTCGGCAATGGGGTGGCCCAGAGACAGGTTGATCACGCCGATGTCGAGCTTGTCTTTGCGCTCGACACACCACTCGATGGCACTTATCACGTCGCTGACGTACCCGAAACCGGACTCGTCGAGGACTCGACAGTTCACAATGTCAGCCGCCGGAGCGACGCCCGTGAAGTGGCGGTAGAACTTACGCTCCCGCTTCAGTTGCGTCATCAGCCCAGTACCGCTGATGATGCCTGAGACGTGGGTGCCATGCCCACACCTGTCGTTCTTGAACCACTTGTCATCTTCTTTGACCCAGTCGTAGCCTCCGATAATGCTGCCGGCACCGGCTTTCATGGCTTCTTCCCAGCGGCCCGCCGAGATGGCCCTCTTCGCCTTTGCCGTGTGTTTGCGGCTGATGAAATCGCCATGCACGGTAACTCCACTGTCGATAACGGCAACCGAAACACCGTCGCCGGTGGCGCCGGCGCGCCACGCATCGGGAGCGCCGATGGACGGGACCGCGCTGTCGAGCATCTTCTTGACGCCGGCGTCGGAGGAGAGTCGGCTGACGCTCGGGAGGGAACCGAGATCGGCGAGCTTCGCGGCGGGAATGGAGCCCGCGAACCCGCGGATCGACTTGAACTCGCTCCGCACCTTGCCGCCCAGCTTGGCGAACTCAGTCTTCGCGTTGGCGAGCCGCCCATCGCGTGCCTGGACGATCACTGACAGCTCACCCTCGAGCACGCCGTCACGGCAGATCGACGCGAGATTCGCGTCCATCTTGCTTAGATGGGGTAGTTCAGCGTGAGCGGTGCATAGGATGAAAGAGCAGATGAGGAGGACGAGAACTGCGCGGAACGGCATAGGGACTCTCCTTCGAGTACCGGACATATGATCCGCCATTCGGAGCGTCGGCCGCGACGACTTCGCCTTGACCGGTCGCACACGATGGTGTTTGCCGCGCTCATGTATCGAGGCTGTAACGCCTGCCAGAACTTGCCCCGAATTCTCGTTCGCCCGGCTGGGCCGCGCACGGTGTGGTATAAGGACTCCACGGACGGCAATAACTCGCACGTTAGGAAATGAACGCGCCGATGCGTTTCTCGGACCTGCCCAGGGTCGCGCAGATCATGATCGCGGGAGCATGTGCCGCGGGTATTGCGGCGCTCTCGTGGGGATTCGGCGCGCCCGTGATGCGCCATCCCGGCGCGGCCGCGGTCTACCTGGCGCTTGCGTTCATCGTCGCGTCGAAGAGAATCACCCTCCACGCGAATGTCGCGACCCTGTCGCTAGGCTTCATCGTCGTGCTCGCCGCCCTGTTCACGTGCGGGCCGACGGTCGGCATGGCGGCGGCTGCGCTGAATGTCGTGGGTTGCTTCGTACTCGTCGACGCCCAACAGCGACAGCCCCTGTTCGCCATGGGCTACAACGCCTCGACGTTGGTAGTGGCGGCCCTGGCCGCCGGCGCGGCGTTCGAGCCGATGGTAGGTCCCGCGCCGGTCCACAGGCTGACAGTGGAGTCGGCGACGGCCGTGGTCGTTGCGGTTGCCATCTACTGGGGCGTGTCAGTGGTCTCGCTGGGCGTGGCATCCACGCTCGGGCGCGGACAGCTCAAACTCCCGACCCGGGAGTGGTGGCTGGAGATCATCAACACGGCGCCCGCGTATCTCGCAGGCGGGGCGAGCGCGTTCGTGCTGGACGCGCTGTTCGCGGAAGTCGGTTACTGGGTGTTCGCCCTCGGCGTCCCGTTCGCGTGGGTCGTCCACTGGGCGATGACGTCGCAGTCGCGCCGCATCGCGGGTAAGCTGGCAAGAACCGAGGAGTTGAACCGAGCGTACTTCGCGACTGTGCGGGCGCTGTCAACGGCTATCGATGTGAAAGACCACGGCACCCATGAACACGTGCAGCGCGTCCATCACCTGGCGACCGGTGTCGCCGAGCGCCTGGGCTTGGAGGGCGATGAATGCGATGCTGTAGGCTTTGGGGCCGTGCTACACGACATCGGCAAGATCGCGATCCCCGACAGGGTGCTGCTGAAGCCGGGGAAGCTGACGGATGAGGAGTTCAAACTGGTCCAGGCCCACCCCGCGGCGGGCGAGGCGATTCTGCGCCCGATCAACTTCGGTCCGGATGTCTCAACCGATGTCTCGAGCATTGTGAGACACCACCACGAGAAACTCGATGGCACGGGATACCCGGACGGGCTGACGGGTGACGAGATCTGCATGGGCGCGCGAATCCTGGCGGCCATCGACGTGTACGACGCGCTGATTTCGGATCGATCGTACCGAAAGGCATGGACGCCGCAGCGGGCGCTGGAGTTGCTGCGTTCGGAGGCGGGCACGAGCTGGGACACAGACGTGGTTGAGGCGCTCGCGGAAGTGCTGGAGAGCGAGGAGTCCACCGCCCCTGAGACGGATGCCACCGATCAGGTCCTCGTCCAGCTTTCCGGTCGCGCCCAGGCGTTCGCCGCGGACACGGGGGATGACGTATCGGTCCAGGACGAGGAACTGCACCTGGATCACGCGCGACGGCAGGCCCTGGCGGCAGCGACGGATCTGGTGGCCACGCAAGAACCACTCCTCGCCTGCGTCGCCTACGAGGTGGACGCGCGCCACTGCGAACTCGAGGCCGTGGCGGCATCCGGTCCGCTGTCATCGGCCTTCCGCCTGGCTCGATTGCCGGCGGATTCGGAAGGCTCCTCGCGGGCTCTCAGCTCAGGTCAGATCGTGCGGTCGGCGTCGGCGGTGGCCGAGCAGGCCTGTTTCCTGGAGGCCGTGTCCGAGCGATTGGCAACGGCGACGGTCACGGCCCTCCCGATAGCCAGTCGAGCCGGCGAGGTCGTGGCGGTGCTGTCGCTGTACGCCTCGCCAGGCGACGAGCCAACTGACGAAAGCCTGGCGGCACTCGCGCCGGCCACGAACATGCTGGGGCGCCAGCTTGACTTGCTCGGCGCCAACGGCGTGACGCCCGCCCCCGCCCGGGCCTACGACACCGCGTCTGGGTAGACCCTCGTCGAGACACCAGAACAACAATGGCCCCCGGCAGCGCGCCAAGGGCCATTTCGATTCTCCGGCTACAACGCGTCTTACTTGAACGTCACATCGTCGAGCCCGATGGTCAGCGGAAACTCATCGACACCCGCCGTGTCAGCAACGACCACGACAACGCGGATCTCCTCGAGGTCGAGCCTGGGGTTCTCGTCGTCGGAATCGGCGGCCAGGATCATCTCGTCGAGAGGGACCTCAACGTCGGCCCATTCGGCGTCGGGGTCGAGCTTCACGCGCGTCCCGTACTTCGAGCCGTCCCACTCTTCGCACTCGACGCTGATGGTAACCGACGCGGTCGCGCTCGCTTTCAGGGCGATGCTCTCGGCTTCGGCGAGGTCGAGGAAGCCGCAGGCCAGAACGACGCCCATCCAGCGCAGTTTGCGGGCGTCGCAGATGATACTCAGCCCGTCACCCTCCGCGCCTTCGGCCAACTCAAGCCGGGGGCCGCCGCAAGCCAGCACGTGGATCGCGTTGCCCTCGAAGTCATCAACGAGCAACGGGTCCCCTGCAATGGGCGGCTGGGCGAGCGTCATGATCTCGACATCGTCGAGAAAGATCTGCTGAGCCCCGACCTTGCGCCCGAGCACGTCACCCAGGTCTCCGCCCAAGTTCGAGAGGTCCTGAACGCGGATTTCGGTGATCTGGTCCACGTCGAGCCGCAGGTTGGCGTCGCTGGCCACCGTGTCCTGAGACAGTACGAGCGAACTCAGGGGAATCGCTACCTCGGCCCACTCGTCACTGGGCGTGGCCAGGAACTGCTGGTAGAAGGCGCCCCCGCGTTCGACGACGCCGAAGCTGATGTTGGTCGGCGCGGTGGTCTGGACTGAGAGACGCAGCGTGTCGCCATCCACATCGGTGAGCGGCCGGACCTGGAGCTGCTGAAAGCTGTTCGCGCGCCCCATGAAAGTCAGCCGCAGACAGCCGTCTCCGGCGTGGGCGATGTCCTCATCGTCGAGAATGTCGAGGATCGCCTCGTTGTCCGTGGCCGACCAATGCACGAGCTGATCGGCGGCCTCAAAGTCGAACGATGAGGGCGCCGGGACTTCCGGGATCGGCGCGACTTCGGTTACCGTGGCCGCTGGCTGGTCGGGCGCGGTCTTCGGGGCCTCGGTCGGTTTGAGGTCGCCGCCCTTCTCAAAGAAGAACTTTGGTTTGTCGCCGTCGTCGGCGTCATCGTCCTGAGCGGCAACGACGGTCATGGTCGCGATAAGAGCAACTAGCAGGCACAGCATGAGCAGCACGCAACGTCGCATCGGGGATGCCCTCCCTAGTATGAGGCACGGGTAGTTCTCACGCCGGGGCAGACCGCCGCGAGAATCACTCCCTACTATCGCGCGGGGATGGGGAATGTTCCTTAACCGTCGAGGGGTTCGTCGGGCGGGATGCGTAGACTGAGCGGCGGCGTCACGCTCACCTCGCGGGGGCGGCGCAACGCGCGGGTCTGCGGGCAGTGGTCGTATGGGTAGCGGTACGAGCGCGGCGTGCGGGCCACGTGCTCCCAGACCGTCTCGCGCTCGGGCGTGACCTCAAAGACCCGCCCACCGGCGCTCTCGCAGATCAACGTGTTGCCGTTGGGAAGCCGCTGCGCGGACGAGGTGTAGGTCGCGTGGAACCGAAGATTGTCCTCGTAGACCCAGACAACTTCCTTTGTCGTGGGATCGATCTCGAGGACGTATGACATGCCCGCGTGGCCGAGGTCGCGCCAAGGCGACGCGCCGTTATCAAAGATCAGGATATTTCCCTCACCGGGCAATCCCGGCTCAATCATGTGCGGCTCGTGTTGCCCGGAGAGGCCGCCGAAGTAGTCGCCGGTATACTCCCAGACCACGTGGGATGATTCGC
>CAZKUN010000315.1:0-9519 GCA_964555935.1 uncultured Armatimonadia bacterium
CCTCGCGGGTGGGCTTTCCCACTCGGCGTCACCGGCGACTGGCGTGGACGCGTGTCCTACGACGGCTGACGCCACGATTCTCCGGGCCTCAGACGGGTCCATCTCCTTTGCCCCACCACGGCCAATCGGTTGCTTCTGCCACGAGACCTCGGACCCGCGGGTTATGCAGAATGTACCCGGCGATCTCCTCGTAGTCCCGGTCGTCCCGAATGATGTGGTCATACGTTTCGTCCTGCCATAGAGGCCCCTTCCGCCCCACTACACGGTTGATCTCGTGCGCCAGCCACCCCTTGATACTGTGCATGATACTTGAGAGCGACCTGGTGCGGTCGCCGTCCGGGCATGGCTTGAGGATCGCGTGTATATGATCGGGCATCACGGTATAGTCATACAACCAGAACCGTGTCCCATCGAAATGGCGCAGAGCGTCGACCACCATCGTCCCGAGGCGAGTCTCGGTAAGGTCGACCGCCGCCGGACGCCTGAGCGTACATGTCACGAAGTACGTAGCCCCGGGCTCCTCCAAGTGGGGCAGGTGCCTCGAATGTCGCTCGAACCGCCCGGTGAACTCCCTCACTGGCACGCTCTCCCCGCCGCGAACGACACCTGCCGTCGTAGGACAGGCGTCCTCGCCTGTCAACATGCCGTCGACCTCAATCGACACCAACGCCGACAGGCGAGGACGCCTGTCCTACGACGACCCACACCTCGCCCACACTACCGTTCACACGCCATGAATTCCGACTCCGCGAACCTCGCGTACGCCCCCGTCACGTCGGCTTCATTCGGGCTGCCGTGGTGCGTGTAGAGCCCGTAGCGCAACTCCAGCGGCTCTTGGATCTCCATCTCAGCCTCTCGCGAGAGACACGCGCCCATCCAACCGTCGACCCGGACATGCCACTCCGGCTCGTGGTTGAAGTTGGACGGATGGCTCATCAGCGCAATCCCGTTCCACTCATCCGAGGCCACGGGGCCCGAGTAGTCGCACCACGCCGCGCGCTGCCAGAATATCGCATCCTCCCCCGACGCGCCTTCGGAGTTCAGAATCTGCCCGCCACCGTCGGCGACGCAGATGGTCTTCGCCACTCTGACCGCCGGCAGCCCAAACGGCGTCGGCCCGAGCGTGAGTGGCGCCTCCATAGGGGACAGACGCAGGTGCAGCTCAATCAGCCTCTCGTTGTCGGGAAGATCGGTCACCCGATAGGTGCGCTCCTCGTCCACGAGCTTCGTCCCGTCGGGCGCGGTCCAATCGATACCGATCTTCGCAGCGGCGCTGTCGACTCCGTCCTCAAGGGCGAGCACGGTCCGGTGGATCTGCTTGCCGTAGTCGGGGCCGTCGGTCCAGAAATCGACCCCGTTAATATCGTGGTGCGCCACCCACACCGAGTAATGGTGCCGGTGGGTGATCGGGTCGTGCGGATGCCCCATGCGCGTGAGCATCCGCCCCGAAGGTCCAAGCACAGGAAACAGGTACGGTCGCTGCATGTCCCAACCCGAGTTGTGCCGCGCGATCTCGGTGTCGTCGATCCGAAACGACACGGCCTCGCTCTGCATCGGGATAGCCTGGACTTTCGGGAAGACGTCCATTCAGTCTTCCTCGCCCGCCAGCATCACGCGGATGACTTCGCTCGCGCTGGTCATCCCGGCGTTGACCTTGCTCAGCCCATCAAACCGCAGCGTCTTCATCCCGCTCCCGATGGCCGCGCGCCTCAGTTCCGCGGAGTTGACCTCTTGCACGATGCCGTCGCGCACCTCGTTTGTCATGGCCATCATCTCGTACAACCCAATCCGGCCGTAGTGCCCCGAGTTGCGGCACTGCTCGCAGCCTCGGCCCCGATGGAATCGAATGCGCTGGGCCTGTTCGGGTTTGATGCGGAGCCCCTCAAGCTCTTGCTCGCTCGGCTCGTACTGCTCCTTGCAGCGCGGACAGATCTTCCGCACGAGCCGCTGGGCCAGCACGCCGATCACGCACGAGGCGATCAAGTACGGCTGGATCCCCATGTCGATCAGGCGAGTCGCCGCCGAGGGTGCGTCATTTGTGTGAAGCGTGGAGAGCACCAAGTGACCCGTCAGCGCCGCCCGGAAGGCCATTTCGGCTGTCTCGTGGTCGCGGATCTCACCGACGAGGATGATGTCAGGGTCCTGCCTGAGGATGTGGCGCAGGCACCGCGAGAAGTCGAGTTCGATGCGCGGGAGCACCTGCGTCTGGTTGACCCCCTCTACCTCATACTCGATGGGGTCCTCGACGGTGGTGATGTTGAGAGTGTCGTCCTTGATCTTATGGAGCGAGGCGTACAGAGTCGTCGACTTGCCCGACCCCGTCGGCCCCGTAACGAGGATCATCCCCTGCTTGGTGTGCAGCAGTTCCTCATAGCCCTTCATCGTATCGGGCAGCAGGCCGAGCTGGGACATCGACACCAACGCCGCGCTCTTATCGAGCAACCGCAGCACGACCTTCTCACCCCAGTAGGTGGGGAGCGTGCTGACACGCAGGTCGATCGGTCGATCGTCAACGATCGTCGCGAAGCGTCCGTCCTGAGGCATGCGCGTCTCGGAGATATCCATGCCCGAGAGGATCTTCAGGCGCGAGACAACCGTCCGATGCAAGTCGATCGGCAGCTCCGTGATCGACTGGAGCAGGCCATCAACTCGAAACCGAATCACGAAGGTGTCCGCGTGGGCCTCTATATGGATGTCAGACGCCCGTTGGCTGGCGGCGTCGCGGATCATGCGCTCCACAACGCGGATGACAGGCGCCTCATCAAGCGTCGCCGCGATGTCGTCGCCGACATCCATCAGCGAGTCGCTGCCCGAGACGCTCATCCCGAGATCCTGCGTCACCGTCTTGGTCTGCGCCACAGTGGCGCTGGCTTGGGTGGAGTAGAACTGCTCGATCGCCGCGATCAGCTCTTCCTCGGCGATCTGAACCGTCTCCACGCGCCGGCCCGTGCGTTTGCGGATTTCATCAATGGCGAAAACATTGTCCGGGTCAGCCATCGCCACGACAATCCGATCCTCGCTGACGCCGATCGGCAGAATGCAGTACTCATCGGCCACGTTTCGCGGCACCTCACGAAGCGCCTCGGGGTCCACCTGGTAGTCGTCGAGGCTTGCCATGCCGGCGAGCGCCGCCTCATCGGGCGCCATCTGCGCGACGCTGGCGGACTGATCCAACACTCCCGCGCTCTCTTGCGGGGCTTCGGCCGCCGCTCGTGCCAGGTCTTGCGCCGAGCACGCGCCGCTTCGCAGCAGCGCCTGCACGAGGGTCATGTTGGACGTGCGCGACGCCTCCAGCGCCTCCTCCATCTCGTCTGCGCTTATGATCCCCTGCCGTAGCAAGCTATCAGCAATTGCCTGATCGCGATCCGGGTCGCCAGCCATTCTGGTCTTCACCTCCACGCGGTTTCGTCACCAAAGCCCCTCACCAAAGCGGCATCACGCGCGAGCCGCGCGGGGGGCAACGCCCCTTGGTTCCACGCGTCCGAGCGGCCCTCCTCTCACGTTGACACTCCGGCTCGCGCTCTGCTATCATGGCTCCGCGTTAGGCCCCGAGCCACCCGCCGCGGTCCGGCCCCTTGGGGCTTCTCCTTGCGCCGCACATATAGGGAAGGGATTACCATGTGGCCCTTCGGCAAGTCAGGCACCCCGTTTCGCGGGGCCATCATGCGCAAATCGCAGGCTTTGGCCCGTAAGGGCAAGCTCGACGAGGCAGCCGAGCTGCTGAAGCCGTTCTGCGATGAGCACCCCGATGATTACGCGGCGCATCTCAATCTCGGCGCCATCTACTATTCCGACGGGAAGCACACCCCCGCCATTGAGCAGTTTGAGCTAGCCCTCGAGGTCAAACCCGACAGCCCAACCGCCTGGCTGAACATCGGCGCGACCCGCAATGCCCTCGGGCATGTCGACGAGGCCATTGAGGCGCTGCAGAAGGCTCTGCAGTTAGACGAGCGGCATCGCGACGTCCACTACAACCTGGCGATCGCCCAACAGAAGAACGGCCGGCCGCTGGCGGCCATGGCGGAACTGGAAATGGAGATCGCGCTGCACCCCGACCACAAGCAGGCCCGCGCCCTCGTGGCGACGCTGAGGGCCGTCTTACTGGCCCAGCAAGACACCGAGAAACAGCCATAGGCTCTCGACACCCAGGACCTGGAGACCCCCACATGTCCGAGACCGAATCCACCGTCGACAATGCCGAGATTGCAGCCTTATGTAGGCAGTGCTCGTCGCTGATCCATGCCGAGGTCAATATCCTCGAGATCCTCGAAGCCCTCCGCGCGCAAACAGGCAACGAGTACCTCCGCGAGGTCATCGACTCCGTCCGCGAGGACCTCGAAATGGGCCGGACGCTCGCGACGGGCTTCAGTCGCTACCCCAAGACTTTCAGCCCGTTCTTCATCTCGATGGTCCGCCAAGGCGAGTTGGAGGGCGAGCTGGACCGCATGTTCGCCGAGCTGGCGACCCATTACGAAAGCCGCATGGAAGCCTCCGTCGATGCCTCGCGGCTGCGGGGCGACGGCGGAGCCTTCGATATCGAAAGCGCCGCATCGCTCTTCCGCTGGATCCTGACATGGATCGCCGCGCTGTTTGGCGCATGTGCCATCGGCGTGGGGGCGCTGGTGTACGCCGATTACATCGAAGCGCTACCGGGCTCGCTGCTTGGGAACGCGTGCATCCTGGTCGGCGTGATCGTGCTGATGGGAGTCCTGCTACTCGCCCGCGGCAAACGCGGATGACCCCGGTGGCGGGGTGACCGGGGTCTGTTCTCCCCCCCATCACCCCACATAACCCCACCCTTCACCACAGGAGGTTCTGACGAGCCAGGCCAAGCCCTCTCCCATACCCACAGACCCGTCGTAGGCCCTCCCAAGGGTCCTGTTGTCAGATTCGCCCCATGCCCCGCTCAACAGCCAAACCAGCGGGCTTCGAACAAGTGTTCTATGTTTGTGGGAAAAAAGTATATGCCGAGACCAAATTAACTATATATTTGTGGTAGAAGGGTATTGACAGCGCCCAACCAAGTGGTATACTGCTGTGTAGCTAGCACCGTCATCGGGAGTGATTGGGCTTGGCACATTTAGATCACGAAGGGTCATCAGTCAAGTTGCTCGACGAGAAAGACCGAGTCGGTCTGGTCTCGGAGCACGCCCGCGTTCTGACCCAGGAAGTCGTCCTCTGCCCGGGTCCCTCCCGCTATATCGAGTTGAGAGACCTACATACGTGGGAAGCCTACAAGGCGCTGCTGAAGGCCAAAGCCGCCAAGGGCTCGCGGAGACACCGACAGCTCGTGCGCCACATCATCGGTGACTCCCGCCACGTGAAGGTCGATGGCCAGAACCGGGTGCGTCTCGGTTCTGAGCTGGTCGACTGGGCCGACATCAGCCCGCATAAAGCCGACGAAGATCGCCCCGTGAAGGTCATCGGCGTTGGCGATCACATCGAGATCTGGAGCCAGCCCTACTACAAATCGTACCGCAAGGAACTGGAAGGCGATTTCGAGGAAACGTTCGACGAACTGATGATGGACGACGTGCCTGTCGACTCGGCGGAAGAGGCGCCGGAAAGCGATGGCATCTGATGCGTCATCTCATCAAACCGTCTTCCTCGCGGAGACCATCTCCTACCTCGCGCCCGGCAGTCGGGGCTCGTACGTCGACGCGACGGTGGGTTTCGGGTTTGCATCAGAGGCGATCCTTGAGGCGTGCGGGCCAGACGGTCGCCTCCTCGCCCTCGACGTGGACCCGGTCGCCATCGAAGCCTCTGGGGCGCGACTGGCGCGTTTCGAAGACCGTTGCGCGGTCGTCCACGGATCGTACGCGGAGCTAGGTGAGCTGGCCGATGAGGCCGGTTTTGGCCAAATCGACGGCGTGCTGATCGATGCAGGCGGAGTCTCGAGAGAGCAGATCATGAACCCAGAGCGCGGGCTCAGTTTCCAGGTAGAGGGTAGGCTCGATATGCGCCTGAATCCAGGCGCTCCGGGCCCCGATGCCGCTGAACTCGTCGCCACGCTCTCCCCCGCCGAGTTGGCGCGGATGTTCAAGAACGCCGGCGAAGCTCCGAGGAAAGCTCGCGCGATGGCGAGAGCCGTCGTCCAGCGCCGGAGTGAGAGCCCAATCGACACCACCACCGATCTCGCCGAGATCATCAAGAAATCGGTCAAATCTGTCGGCGCTCGTCGAGGGGTGGCTCACGAGGCGACGCGGGCATTCTTGGGGCTAAGACTGGCCGTGAATCGCGAACTGGAAACGCTCGAGGCGGGGATCCGAGAGGCCGTGGATCGCCTCTCCCCCACTGGTAGGCTCATTGTGCTCACCTACCATGGCTCCGAGCACAGACTCGTCCGCGGCGTTCTGCGCGATATGGAGCGCGGATGCGAGTGCCCGCCCGACTTGCCGGTCTGTGGGTGCGGGCACGAGCCGCTCGTCACGCGCTGGCCGAGAAAGCCGTTGTCGCCCTCGGCCGCGGAAACACTCAGGAATTCATCGGCGCGCAGCGCCAGGTTACACTGCGCAATCCGCACCGAAGCGCCGATGCAGTAAGAGATTTGCCGTACAAGCGTTGTCGGGGGGCATCTGCAGGCGGCGGAGCTTCCCGAAGAGAGGGCGAGGAACCAGCGGGTCGGACACAACGCACCTCCAATCGACCCCGCCAGGTCTCCGAGCTTAATTCGCGGCACAAGCCGAAGCAGCAGACATAGCAATACACGAACCACTACATCGCAGCAATGACCGAAGCAATGTCTGTCGCAGCCCGGCCCGCGGTTCGCGCCCTCTCTTGAATTACTCTGACAACTAAATCAACGGTCGCCGTAATCTGCCGAAGGGAGGGTGGTGTGGCAGCGGGTCAGCACTGCAGTAGCATTCACCGGGGGCTCCCCCCCAATCCCGCGCCAAACACCAACCGTAGCAGCAACCGCACCAACAGACAAACCAACCATCGAACCACTACATCGCAGCAATAAACACACTACCGTCTGTTGAAACCGCTGTCTGCTGCCGCGCCGCCCTCCCCGCATACGGACCGTTGAGCCACCGATGACCGAAAACGCCGGCGTGTCCATCCCCGGCGATACTCACAGGGGCCGTGTCGAGCCGTCAGCGAGGTCACATTCTGGGGGGGCAGCAGTCTATGGGCTACGCTCAGCCGGCCTACACACCGCCATCTCTGCGCATGCTCCCTCCGGATTCCAGCGCTGGATCCCCGCTTCGCCTTCCGAGGGGCCGAAAAGCCCTTGTGTCTGTCATATTCGTAGGCCTCATCGGCCTGGCATACCTCTGCGCGTTGGTGCGCGTGAGCGAGCTGGATCTCGCGTGTCAGCATCTGCGCGAGCAGTGCCGCAAGACCGAAGCAGATATCGGCAACCTCGCCATCACCCACGCGGCGTTGATCGATGGCTCGAAGATCGACAGGATAATCGAAGAGAAGAACCTCGAGCGGCCCGTGTCGCGCGAGACTGCCTCTGTCAGCCCGGAGCTGTGCCCGGACCGAGATCGGTTCGCCGGCGCATACCGTCGAGGGGAAGCAGCGCCGCGCGGCGCGTGGGCTGACATGAACGGGACCCCTCGGTGGTAACTCGCCGGCACGCCCGCCTGACGACTGCGCGAAAGGGGGCGCGTCCTACGACCGGTGACGGCAGTGGGGCCGTTACCCCCGAGCGCCGAGACGCCTTCGTCAGCCGGACCTCCACCGCCATCCTCCTTGCAGGACTGTTTGGGGCCGTCATCGTGGGCAAAGTCACCTACGAAGCCGCCATCGTGCGCGACAGCCGCATGCAACTCGCCCACCGCATCCAACGCTCGGGCGAGCCGCTGGAGGGCGAGCCCGGCCCGATTTACTCGCGGGAAGGCGAGGTTCTCGCAAAATCAGTCGTCAGATACGCCATCTGCGCCAACCCCGCCAGTTACGATAGCGATGCCCAGCGCGAGGACACCGCCCGTCAGCTTGCCGAAGTGACCGGTGTCCCCTATTCCCGCATCATCGGGCGCCTGAGCAGAAGCGAGCGCAGCTTTTGCTACATCCTGCGGCAGGCATCGACCGATATAGAGGAAGAGATCGCCGACCGCGCGCTGCACGGCGTCTTCACACTGAACGAAATCGGCCGCGTCTATCCCTTCGGCCCGCTTGCGGCAAACGCCGTGGGGCTGCGTGGAGACGACTGCAAGGGGCTCATGGGCATAGAGCTGCTCTGGGGGTTCTGCCTCGACGGAAGCGAAAGCAGCAAGCGAACCAACTTCGACCGGTTCGGCAGAACCATCCTCGGCCCCGGGTCGCAGTTCATCCCGGAGCAAGCCGGGCGCCGGCTGGTGCTCACCATACGGATGCCCCTGCAACAAGTTGTCGAGGCGGCGATGGACGAGGTCTGGGAGAGAAACCAACCTGAATCGGCGACTTGCACGGTTATTGACGTGAAAACCGGTGACATCGTCGCGCTTTCGGCCCGGCCCAACTTCGACCCGAACGACACCTCGACCGCCAAACCGGAGAGAACGCGCTGCGCCCAGGTCGCCGACGTCTACGCGCCGGGCAGCACCATGAAGACCGCCATCGTCGCCGCCGCCCTGGACGCGGGCGTCATCACGCCACAGAGCCGCTTCTTCTGCACGGGGACCACCACCATCGGCAACCGTCCGCTCGGATGCTGGGGCGACTACCGGATCAAGGGACACGGGTCGCTGACCCCTGAAGGCGTCATCACCGGCAGCTGCAACATTTCGGCGGCCAAGATCGCTCTGTTACTGGGCAAAGAACGCCTCTACGAATGCCTCTACAAGATGCGCATCACCGATACGCTGTCGTCCGGCCTGTTCGGCGAGCAACCCGGGCGCGTCCTGCCGGCCAGCATGCAACGCAAGCGTGGGATAGCCAACATCGGCTTCGGGCAGGGCATCGACGTTACGGACCTGCATATGCTGGCGATCTACGCTGCCGTCGCGAACGATGGCATGATGCTCTACCCCAATATCGTCAAGGAAGTCCGGGGCGAGGACGGCACCCTCATCCGCCGCCGCCAGCCCTCCGAGGCAGGCCGATTGTACGGTCCCGGAGCCTCCCGCGAGATGCTGAAATACCTCGAGTCCAACGTCGAGCGCGGCACGGGTCACTCGGCCAAGATCGAGGGCGTCCGCGTCGGTGGCAAGACCGGCACCGCCCAGATATTCGACCAGAAGACCCAGCGGTTCCTGGCGAGCGAGTACGTGATGTCTTTCGCCGCTGTGGCGCCTATAGAGGACCCGCAGTTCGTGGTGCTGGTGCGCGTCAGCCGACCAAAGCATGGCCAGCACGCCTCCGACACGGCGGCGCCGGCCGCCCGCCGCGCGCTCGATGCCGCGCTCCGCATGGCTGATGACGCGCCGGCGGATGAGACTGAGGTGACTCCCGCGTAGCTACGCATCAATCCGCGCACCGGAAGCTCGATGACACTGACATTCTCCCAACTGACGTCTACGGCCGGGCTCGACGTGATCCGGGGCGCGGACGCCGATATTACGGCTATTACCAGCGATTCTCGCGAAGCAG
>CAZKUN010000316.1:0-9517 GCA_964555935.1 uncultured Armatimonadia bacterium
GCGTATGTCGCTTCTGACCCATCGGTATTGCCCCTTTCAGTTGGCCCAGGTACAGCCAGATACTAACACTGAACCTGGACTCGCTTTAGGGGGTAAGGCCATCGACACTTTGTAGGCTGCCGCCCAGCGGTGGCTAGGCCGCGCCCAACCAGGTGGCTGCTGTCCCCCAGAACGCGCCAGAGCGTCCCCAGCGGCCAAGCCGCCGAGAACGCCCTGTGAAGCGTTCGCGCTGCCGGGCCTGTCACAGCAGGCCCATCACCCGGAGATCAGCCGGGATAGGCGTCTAAGGTTGTGGTTCTATGGTACATCGTCCGGCGTCTCAGAACAGGACCGGGCGAGGCCAGCGCTTCGGACAGCCATGGGGCACAGGACGACGACGCACTCGCTCGGGTACCCCGGGCATTGCTCGGACCGGGAACGTGGGGGCTGCCATTCGTGTCTCAAGAGGGCCGAGACGTGTTCAGAAGCCAAGGAACGCTACAAGAACCACCCAGTGCGAGGCGCAAGACCGGTCGCCGACCGACACCCCAGATTCCCCCAAACTCAGGGGCAATGAGTTTCCGGACACTACGGGTTGTGGAGCCCGATAGAAGTGAATCCGCGCTCGAATCTCGGGCTTTGCAGGGGACGCAGACCAATGGGATCGGCCGCGTGGTCGCCGGGCCGGCTCCCGGGCCGCACGCGCGGGCGACACCCACCGACTTGCCCCAACCTCAGTGGGCAACAGGCACCAGCAGTTCATGCACGATCAGGGGGCGGTCGCTGTTCGCGAGGTCCGCATTGCACCACAGGGACAGCTCATTCTGCCCGGCGCGCATCAGGCCGGCTGGGACGTCCACTACGAAGCGGTCACCCTCGGCAATAGGCTCGAGTAGCGTGTGGTTGAGTCGCATCCAGACCTTCGTGTCCTCCGCTCCGCCGCTCGTCCAGAAGAGGATGCGGAACCGGGCTCTTGAGTCGTCGGCGTCCGGGCCCACCTGCAGCGCAAGCTTGCGCTCCTGCTTCTCAAGGGGTATCGGCAGGCCCGTGCATTCCGAACCGTGGTGGCAGAAGCCGCTGCGTGCCGACGAACTGATGCCGTAGAGCTTGCTCTTGCGAGCGAGAGCGTCTGGATCGCCGACCTCGTTCAGAGGGGCATACACAAGGTCTTTGCCCATATCGCCCACGTCCCCGTCTTCCTGGCAGAACAGGTTGAACAGGTAGATGCCGTCGGCCCCCTCCTGCCACCACCAGGAAGCGGCCGCCCGGATGGCATCATGCCACGCCGACTGGCGCTCCATGCGCTCCTTGTACCAGGGGATGAACGCATTGGTGTTCACCGACGGATACACGGGGATCCCGAACTCGTCGCCCAGTGCCCGCCACTGGCGCATGTTGTAGGCGTATGGAAGATATCCGAGGCCAACGACCAGCACGTCGACCAAACCTTCAGTCAGCCACGCCCGCACATCCAGGCCGAGGAGCAGCGACGTTTCCAACGAATCCATGACGTGCGTCGCGAACGTGTAGTCCCGGCCGCGGTCGGCGGCGATGGCGTCCAGGCGCCCTCTCACCCCGCGGACGAAGTCGGTCATGAGCGGCGCGAGTTCGATCTCCCTGCCCAGCGGGAAGTTCCAGACGAACCGAGTGAAGTCCAACTCGTACCCGTCGAAGTCGTGGCGCCCGGCGTTCCGCTCGACGTAAGCGAGGCGGTGGCCTCGGACTTCCGGGCGCTCGAAGTTGAAGGGCGTCCAGAGGTATCGCTCGGCGAGTTCGGAGGGCAGCTCGCGGTCGGCCACTGTGCCGATCAGGTACTCGGGGTTTTGAGCCTTCAGCGGGTCGTTCGTGCCCTCGAGGCAGTCGGCGCTCATGGAATCGTGGATGTCGTTCATGCGCAGTGACCCCCACACCTCGATCCCCTGGCTGTGGCAGGCATCCACGATGGTCGACGTGACCACGTCCGCGGATTCGAGGCACGGCCACAGGCCTGGATTCTGCGCTCCCCACGGCGGCTCGGTCCCGTTCCCCACGCACCAGACGTAGGTGTCGACGTGCGTGTCGAAGGTGGGCGTCGTCCGGCACTCCAGGAACGATTGAGCATCGGTGACGTCGTAGCCATAGTCACCGTAGCCCGCATACTGCTGGTCGGAGTCGTCGTTGAAGAGCACGCGGCGCTTGCGGTGCTTGGGGAATGCTGTCATCAGTCGATACCTCCGGTGATGGGTGGCGTGCCGATGCTTCGTCCGCCGTCTGGGTCGCCCCTCCTGCTCATCGACGGGTTCCCGGTCACTCATCGTGGAAGGACCGGGGGGCCGAGGCGATGAAGGTGGATCGTCACTGCCGACTCCAGACGGGCGAGGGTCGATCCACCATGGCGAACCTCATCCTCGGCCGGCCCTGCACGTGCGCCGCGCTTGCGGCATTCTGCATGCTGCCCGCACTGGCGGGCCCGAGCGCGAAGGGTGGTGCTGGCGCCATTTCGGAAACCGGGTTCGACTTCTCCATGACCGAAACCGCACAGCACCTGCCCGCCGGTTACTTCGAGAAGCACGTTCGTGACAAGGACCAGCACGCCCTGTGGGTGGCGGCCTATCGCCAACTGCAGTCCGAGCTTGCCCCGAAGCGCCCGCTCAGCGACGAGGAGTTGTTCCGCGACCACGTCGACCTCTCGTTCCCGGGATTGGAGGCCACGAGGCGGGCCTTCGAAGGCGGCGATGTCGCGGGCGCGCGCAGGGAGTTCGCCGCGTTCCTCTCGCGCAGGTTCCCCCAGCAGTCCCCCGTTGCGCAGGACCCGGACGCCCTCACGGGTTGGCAGCGCAAAGTAGTGGGCTGGTGCGAGGGCTTCCTGACCGGGAAGATCGGTCCTCTCGCATCCTCTGGGGAGTTCTACACGCTCGCGCCGGGCGAGCGATTCAGCTACGCAACGCTTGATCCCGTCGGACTCAACAACTACGACTGGAACCAGCTCGTTGTGTGGACGCAGCCCGTGGGGCGCTACATCGAAGGCTACGCGGCGACCGGCGAGCAGGCGTACCTGTCCGAGGCCGAGCGCATTGTCGACGATTGGTACGACGAGTATGCGGGCCAGGGCTTGGCGAACCAGCGCCTGCTGACCTTCGACGGGGAGGGCAGGTTCCGGCAAGGCAATTTGGGCCACGCGGCCATCGAGTTCACCCCGTGGGAACACTGGGCGCTGGCGCAGGGACGCTTGAGCCGGCTGCTCGAGCTGGCTCCGCACATCGACCAGACGAGCGATCCTGAGAGGCTCGCGATCCGGATGACGAAGATCGCGGTGGAGGACCTGTCGCTACTCGCGCTGAGACTCCCTCACTACTGGGGCAACTTCGCCAGCTACATCGGCAACGACACGTGCAGGCAAGTGGTGCCCTTCGCGTTTCTGGAGAGGGCTCAGGAGTGGTTCGCTCTTGGCTATGAAGCCCAGACCCGGAGCTACGCGGCGGACTCCTTCCCCGATGGCTCCACCAATGACTTCAGCGAGTCGTACCAATTGGCTTACCTGAGGTGCTATCAGCAGACCCGGGCCATCCTGGATGCCCATGCAGAACACGACCGGTTCCCCGTGGACCGCGATGCCTTCGCTCGCGAGCGTGAGAATTCGTTTGAGTGGCGTCTGTACACCTCGATGCCCGACCTCTCGCCCCACACATTCAACGACTGCCCCCGGAGCCGAGGCCCCCAGGAGACTGCTGACATCCTCCGGCAGCTCGACTGGTGCGGCCGAGACGACCTGAGGTGGTTGGCCACGGAGCGCAGGGAGGGAACGCCGCCCGAGCACACATCATACCCGTTCCGCACCCACGACCCCTCCTGGGCCGGCATCTACGCCATGCGGAGCGACTGGGGGCCGGATGCGGTCTACCTGGCCGTGGACTTCGGCCCGTTTGCATTCAACGACGCCCACGGCCACGCCGACTACAGCTCGTTCAACCTGTTCGCCTACGGCTCGGACCTCATCGTCGATCCGGCGTGCGGGATTTACGGGCAGCCCGTCCACCGCCTGGTGGACAAGGCGCCCCAGACCCACAATGCAATCATGATCGATGGCGTTGGGCAGGAGGTGGCCTCGACGCCCGGGCGTCCCAGCGTGTTCGAGGAGCCGATCCACTCGTGGGTCACCAACAGTGTCTTCGATGCCGCGTGGGGCAGGTACGACTTCCCGGGCGGCCGGGGCCACTCGCGCATCGTCTGGTCCGCCAAGCCAGACTACTTCCTGATCGTCGACACGCTTCACGGAGACGGCGTCCATCAGGTCAGGCAGAACTTCACCCTCGCCCCGTTCCTCACGCCCGCCGTGGAGGACAATGCGGCCCGCACAGCCGAGGCCGATAGCGCGAACATCCTGATCCTCCCAGCAGACGCGAGGCCGGCACCGGAGATCGTCAAGGGCCGGACGGAGCCGATGCATGAAGGATGGGTGATGTGGGAGGACCGGAAGGAGCGCACTCCCACTCCCGCGGTGGTCTACGATTGGGAGGCCGAGTTCCCCGCAAGCGTGGAGACCGTCCTGTACCCAACTCCCGGCGGCACGACGGCCGACGTCGAGGTCACGCGGACGCGGTCTGCGCCCGATTCCGGCGCCGTGTTGGTGACGGTGACGACGCCTCGGGGCCAGGATCAGTTCGTCATCACACGCTCGGTCGGCCGACATGAGTTCCCGGATGCGGGCATTGGCTTCGAGGGCAGAATGGCCATGGTCCGTCGCGTTGATGGAGAGGTCACGGCCGTCGGCCTCCTCGGCGCGGCGTACCTTGCGCTGCCGGAGGCGACCGTGCTGGCCGCGGAGCCCGCTGATGCGAGCATCGCGGTCGCGGATGGTGAGTGGATTGTCGGAGACGGCGCGGGCACGATCACCGTCACGGGCCGCGGCGAGCGGTAGGTCGAAGGGGGTGCCCGGCCTCACCCGGTTCGCGGGGGAGCGTCCACCGCGTTAGATCCACTACGCGCACCCCGTCGGGCTTCGAGGTCATGTAGGTAGTCAGCAGCTCGTCCGATGAGGTCTGGGCCGTGTTGGTGTAGTAGAAGGCATGGTCATCCGATTCGCGAAGCGCCACCACGGCGTCCCACGTTACGCCCGTTGGGTCCCAAAACTAATCTGCGCAACTGAGAAAGCCCCAGAATCGGGCTCGGATGGACTTTTTCGGAGGGACACCCCTTCGAGATGTCAGCAAGGGAATAGAGAGGATCGGATCGCTCACGACGAGGGGGTGCTCGGGTGGTGGGGCCGTCACCGGGCGCTGTGGTCAGGAACTCCGGATGTCTCCTGCACGCGCGTCATTCGCCCTCGACCACTCGCAGGTACAGCCCCCAGGGGTTGACGTCTGGCGAGAGGGCGGTGTGAGACGCCTTCACCACGATGAGATTGCTGCCGGCGCGGAAGTTAACCTCGACCGCATACTTGTCCGGGAAGTCGAAGTTCTCTCCATCCTTGGAGAAGGCCTCTTCGCCGTTGACGTAGACCTTGAAGAGGAAGAAGCTGTCCATGAACAGCTTGGCCTCCATGGCTCGCGGCGCATCGTAGCTTGTGGCCGCGTAGCCATAGGAAAGCTGCCAGTCTCCCATCTTGTCGGCAAAGGCCCGCTCCAGGTTTAGGAGCCCGCCGTTGGGGCTCTCATGGCTCCACCACTGGGCCTGCTTTCCGTCCGCCAGCTTTACGGGAGCAGTCAGTGAGCCAATTGGCTCAAAGGCATCTCGGTGCCGATGGCCGTTGCGGTCGCTGTTGTCGAAAGGCCCCAGCATTCGCCATCGGGTCACAAAGCCCATCTCGTCGGGGAAGCTCTGCGCCAGCGGCTTCATGCGCAGGGCCCGTGCCCTAAACCGGGCGTCGTCTGCGGCGATGTAACCATGCGATTCCAGCTCGTTGACCACTTGATCCATACGATCGAAGGCCGCCACGGAGGCCTCGTAGCGATGCTCCTCAGCCGCCCCGAGCCCCTCCAGCCAAGCTTCCAGGTAGCGCTGGCTCATGTCTACCATCTCGACTCTGGCCTCGTAAAGCTCCCTACCCGCCACAAGCACCAGAGCCTTGTTGAGGTGCTCCCTCGCCTGAGCCACCATCCGGGGGCTGAATACCTCGCGGAGGAAGTTGATGCCTCCGCCAATGCGTCTGGTGCTCGGATGCCTGAGCTTGGTCGCCCGGGCCATCACGCCGTAGTACCTCTCCATGGCATCAGCGGCGGGTCCAAAGAACGCTCCGCACATGTCCCGCAGCACGTCCTCGGGGGCCCAGTCGGGATTCACTTTCATCCGCCTGGCCATGTAGTGATTGATGTACCAGGAAGCCGAGGTGGTCGAGCCTCCCATGGTGGCATCCGAAAAGCTGCCCCTGACGCCGAGATTCCTGAGCTGATGCTGCAATGAGCGCCCCATGTCCATGTAGGTGGGACAGGGCAGCTCGCCGCTCCAGTGGATGGGGTCGTACTCGTAGGTGTAGACATTGGGCGTCAGCTCCCGCCAACGGCGAATGAGCTCGTGGAAATCCGATGTGGGGCAGTTCGCCGTCGGCGTCAAGTGAATCAGGCAGCGGCTGGAGCGACAGACGAGAACGAGAACGTTCTCCCTCGGCTTGACCCTCTCCGGCGGGTCAATGTGAGTAGCGTAGGCGCAGAAGGCCACGTGGCGATCAGGAAACTCCTCCCTTATGCCATCGGCCACGGCGTTGGCGAAGATCACTATGCGGTCGGTGACGGAGGGGACGCCGCCAGTCAGCGCGCCAGGCACGTCCAGGGCCACGCATTCGTCACACTGGCAGAAGTCCAGGATGTCATTGGGATCGATGGGGAAGGTTGGGGGATTGGTGTCCCGCCGCAGGTAGTCTCGGGCCACCTTGGTCATCCGGGCGATCACCTCGGGATTGGACGTACAAAGCTGCCGCGGCTTGCGCTTGCCGCCCAGCAGGGAGAACCACTTGGGGTGCTCCTCGAAGTGGGCCTTAGGCGGGATGGCGTAGAACCAGTAATGCTGGGCGTTGATCCAGTACTCCCAGCCCGACATGTTGCGCCTCGACCACTTGGGCACCCGGCCCGTGCCGGGCATCTCCACGGCCATATCGTTGCGCGGGGCAAATGAGGTCTTGCCTCTGGGGATGCTGAGCTTCTCACGCTTCGGGATGCACTCGCCCAGCTCCCCGGGCATGACCCACCGGCAGCCCCACTGGTCGAGCAGGTAGTAGATGGCGTTGGCCAGCCCCAGCTTGGTGCAAGCCCGAAGGCGCACTTCCTCCGCTCCGGCGGCTATCTCAAAGCCCTGCACGGTCAGCGCGTCATACCTGCTGACATTGCCCGGCCACTCCATTAGCTCGAGCCTCAGCGGCACCAGCCCCGTCTTGCGCACGCGCGGCAACGGCGCGCCGGTCATGCGCTCGAAGTAGACCGATAGGTCACCAAGGGGCTCGTCGAGCTGCAGCCGCGTGGCCTGTGTGTGGCTAAGCGCTTGCTCTCCGCTGAGGTCCAGATAGCAGCCCGCGCGCCCGTCGGCAAAGACAACCACCTCCGGCCCTTCGCCCTCTGCCCGGCAAGGCACGCAGGCATGGAGTAGTAGGCTTAACACCACCCCGACGCGCACTGTCTGCCGCGTAACACCGTTTGCCACGGTCACTGTCCCTCCGAGTAAGATGGGGGTTCCCCATATGGAACTGGGCGCCCCGGCGGTGGCTGAGCAGTCAGCCGTTCGTCATAGTGCTTCACCATCCGGGCTCCAGACGCCTGCCGATCCGGGCTCTGGAGCGCCCAAGTACGCGCGCCAACTGATGTGTCCGGTCGCCCGGTAACAGCGGTAACGGGTTCCGCGCACTTTCTCTCTACCAGCCGACAGCGATGGGGGGAGCTAGCTCAAGTGTCAGTAAAATGAATCGCTCCCCGGGCATTGCTCGCACCAGGAACGTGGGGGCTACCATTCGTGTCCCCTCAGGGGCGTCGGGATGCGCGCGGAAGCCGGAGGACAGCACAGGGATCACTGAATGCAATGCCTGATGTCAGTTGGTGATGACCTTCCAGATCACCCCAGATTCCGGGGCGATGAGTTTACGGACACTTCGCGATGTGCCAGAACATGATCCAAGGATCGTCGCGCCACAGAACCGAGTCAATGGGAAGAGGGCCCTGAGTGCCGGGGCCCAGCGACAACTCAGATCAATTGTGGCGCCCTACGGGAGTAGCCGACGTCGCAACCGTGCGGCCTCAGTCACTCCTCCCTGGTGAGCAGGACGGTCCTCCCAGTCCCTGTATGCAACGTCATTCGCGAGACCCGCCCCCCGTCGTCGAACTCGAACGTGAAGTGGCTGTGCCTCCCCGGTACGAAGAATGCCGTCTCGGACTCGGGGATGATCTCGGTCTTGTCGCCGGTCGGGCTGCCGTAGAGGAGCCGGCCGTCCTCGAGCGTGAGGTGTCTGAGGCCCGGCCGACCGGTTGCCTGGTCGATCCGGTAGGTGCCGACGTATTCCGCCAGCTGGCCCGCGGACAACTCGGCGGCCTGTCGCTCTGGCGGATCGAAGGGCTCGCCGAGGACGATGGCGGCGATCATGTTGGCGATGTCCATGGTGCCGGGAGTGGCGTTGGGGTCGGTGCAGTTCGTCAGCAGGGCAACGTAGACGCGCTCTTCGGGTAGGCGAAGGACGTGCTCCACAAACCCGTGGATGCCCCCCCGTGGCTCACGCAGGTGCGGCCCTTCAGCTCGCCGACCTGCCAGCCCAGGGCGTACCCGGTGGTGTCTCCGTTGCTCAAGGCGACGGGCACGAAATACTCCTCAAGGCCGGCGCGGCTGATGAGCGCCTCGCCGTAGAGGCTCTGGTCCCAGCGAGCAAGGTCGTCCACAGTGCTCATGAGGCCTCCGCCCGCGGAGAGGTGGGTCGGGCTCACGAACCGGGCGTTCTCGAGTCGACCGTCGACTATCTCGTACCCGCGGGCCCGGTTGGGGATCAGGTGCTGGATGCTGCTTACGCAGGTGGCCGTCATATCCAGGGGCTCGAAGATGCTCTCTCGCAGGAACTGCTCATACGTCTGGTTGCTGGCCCGCTCGATGATCGCGCTCAGGAGGACGTAGCCCGAGTTACCATACTTCCACTGCTCCCCCGGAGCGAACTCGAGGGGTTGGTCCTCAAAGATGGCGATGAGCTCGGAAGTGGTTAGGTCGTCGCGGAGCCGCTTGCGCCACTGCTGCATAGCGTTGTGGTTCTTGATCCCCGAGGTGTGGGTGAGGAGATGTCGGATGGTGATCTGGTGGCCGTGCATTGGGTAGTCGGGGAGGTGCCGGGTAATCTCGTCGTCGAGGGACAGTTTCCCCGCCTCGGCCAGGATCATGACGGCCAACGCCGTGAACTGCTTCGATATCGACCCGAGCTGGAAGACCATCTCCGGTCGCATCGGAACGCCTAGCTCTAAGTCCGCGAGGCCGTAGGCTCGCCGGAAGACGGTGTCGCCCTCTCTCATCGCGATAACAGCGGCGCCCGGTCCGTCCGGCCGGTAGAACCGTGACCTCCCCCCATTAACGGTACCACTCACAGTCTCATGGATTCGTTGCCTTC
>CAZKUN010000317.1:0-3781 GCA_964555935.1 uncultured Armatimonadia bacterium
GGTACACCCAGATACTAACACTGAACCTGGACTCGCTTTAGGGGGTAAGGCCAGTCGCCCCGGCTCGGCGATGGGCACGCGTTCGAGACGGATCTCCCCGCGTTGATCGCCCGAGCCCAGAAGGACGCTCTGCTTCAGTAGGGCCGAAAGCTCGCCCCTCAAGTACTCCGCGGTCGCATCGTCCTCGTCTGAACCGGCGACGGAGACACGTACCTCGCGGGAGAGGTCGAAGGCCCCACCACGCAGCACGACACGCTGTGGGCATGGGATGACCGAGACGCCGGCGCGCAACATCTCTGTCTCTTGGGCACGATCGCTCTCCCGGCGAGCCACGGCCTCGGCGTCCGGGGCGAGGGCATAGATGTCTCTCGGCTCCCCGTCGGAGTCGCGGTAGGTCGTCCAGGTGTCGCCCTCCACGTGGACAGTGGCCCAGATGTCGACATACCCCTGCCGGCGGTGCTCTCTCGTGATGAACTCAGTCGCGTCCAGCCGCGATAGATCCTCGAGGTTGAAGTCCTGGCCTCGCGACGCGCGTTGGCCCACGTAGAGAAGCGGGCCGTCGGGGGAATCCACGTGGATCTCAACCTGGTACGATGTGCCCGTGCCGTCCATGGCGACGATGTTGTTGAGGCTCACGAGGTAGCGGCCTGGCAGGGCCCGCGGGACGGCAAAGCGGAACTGCTGCATCTGCCCGGACTCGAGGGCACTTACAAAACCCGTACCCTTGGGTGTGGGATCGAGAGTCTCAAGGCGCTGCCAAAGTACAGGGTCTGTAGGCTGGTCATCTGCTCGTGCGGGCGATGGGAAGAGAAGGGCGACAAGGGCCAGTGCGGCCACCGGTATCTGCATGGTAGTCCTGCGACTTTCGATCAGGGTAGTCAATACCGACTATCACTACCAACGCGGCCTTGGTCGGGGTGTGCCTGCGGAAGCGCGCTCCGATGCCGCGCCGCTGGCCCGTGTGTTCGACGGTCGCCAGCCTCCGTCCATACCAGTATGTGCATTTTGTTAGATATTGCCAATGGCAATGCCAGCGACTAGGGTCCGCGTAGCAGCCCGTATAGGCACCGTAGCGGCGAGTTTGTCGAAGCATCCAAGAGCAGCCTGAATCGGCCCTCAGATTCCAGCCGGTTTTTCAGGTCATCTCCATCGAGTCCGGGAGCTTCACCGGGTCACGTCCTGGGTGTGTGTGATCTCAACACGCCGGTCCTCCAAGCCGGATTTGGAGGTCCGACTCCTCCCCTGTCTCTTTGACTCATTCCGTCCGAGTCGCCACAAGCTCGATGTGGGCGCGGGTGGCCGGGCGGTGACACCGGCCGGCTCGTCGGCAAACGCAGCGAGGCCTCGCCGGATGCGCCTGGGCGGCGGGCTACGCCTCGGCTGCGACTCGGATGGTCAAGCGGCAATCCGGTGGCACCTGTGGTGGAGTCCTCCAAGGACGGGGGGCGGCGACGGACCTCGCAGGGCCATCGTGCTCGGGCCGGGCCTCACCTCGGACGGGCGTCTCGCCGCCAGGGCCCAGGTGGGGCCGGGCGACGTGGTGGTACACACGAGAACCGCCGAACCTTGCGAGGCTAGGGAGATAGATGGGGTGATTCTGGCCAGCAAGGCCCGATCGGGAAGCCCGAGGGGGCCAAGAGCGAGTCAACGGAAAGCCCTGATTTTCGGGCTTTCCGAGGGCACAGATGATATAGTAAAGCGGACCCAAAATCGGTAATCTAGGTTATGAGCCTTGCGCTACTCCCAGAAGCAAGATGCGCCTATCAGGCCCGTAGCGGCCATTTTGAGCGGTGCTAGTTCGCACAAAAGGCCCGAGACTTGCGAGGCTAATCTGAGCCGGTTGGGGCCTTTGGCGTGTGGTGGTTCTCCGGCGCACCACAGAGAACCTCCTCGACGGGGTGTCAGTTGGCAATCGCCCTCGTCAACATCCTCCCAAGCCCCAGATTCAGCGTGGATGGAGTTTTTCGGAGGGACAGCCCGAGGAGAGCCCGTATCGGAGTTTCGGGGTTGGCGGGTTGCGGGAAAGAGGCAGGAGCTACCTTCTGTGTTGAGAATCGATGGGTATCTGCTGCCGTTCGCTCCCGAGGCTATGTCACACGATGAGGGGAATCAGAGCTGAGCCTGAAGAGGCGGGCGCACCATTATCTACTGCGAGCCGGATGGACGGTGTATTCTGCATATCGGCTCAGCCCTTTTCTCGGAGGTCGTCGAACAGCGTCTGCACGGTGTTGTAGAAAACCCCCTCCCACTCTGGCGCCAGCAGGCACTCGTTGACCTCATAGCCGCCCCGCGGATAGTACGATGCGGGCGCGGCATAGTGCAGATACCCGTTGGTCAGCGAGGCGACATAAGTATGAGGGGAGGGGGCCATCTTCTTCACGTTCGACCCGACTTCCGTGAGCACTTCCATCGGCGCGGTGATCAGCACGCAATCGCCGATCCTGAGGCCCTTGATCTCGGCGTCGATGGTTGGTGTGCCGATTCCCGCAATGACTTCCTGGTGCTTCTTCAGCATGGAAATCGTCAACTCGTTGCGGGTCATCTCTTCCATGATCTGGATGCGCTCGAGGTATTTCTGGATCTCCAGCCGGTTGCGCTGGTCTTCTTCGTCCAGGGCGCCGTCTCCGCATTCCGCGGCCTTGAGATAGCGGTACGACAGGTGGGAGGGGTACTCCGGGCTTAGTGCGTAGCGGAGGTAGAGCGGCAGGAACTCCTTGAAGCTGAGCAGGTAGGCGTACGCGGTGTTGAGCGAGGCTCTCAGCGCATCCTGGCGTTGCTCCAGGCGCGCCAGACAGTCGGGAATGTCCGTCCGGAGGGGGAAAGCGACGTTCCGGCGGGCGACTGCGAGCGTGGCCGGTCCGGCGACAGTTCCGGAGTAACCGGCCAGAACGCTCTGCCCCAGCTTGCGGCCGAACTCCGTGACGCGGTTGCGGTTGTTATGATCTGCAATGGCCAGTTCCCAGACATCCCCGCCGGCGCCCTGCAGAAAGAACGCCATCACCCCGCCGCCGATGGCCTCCTCCAAGTACTCCCGGGTGACCCCCACGTGGTCGGCGGTGACATGCCCCTGATTCCCCTGCGGCGAGCCCAGCAGTACGTGAGAGGCGAAATTGTAGACGACTGCGAGCGGGCGGCCATCCAGTCGGTCAATCCTGAGGATGCCGATCTCCGGATCGACCGGCCGCAGGCCCCCGACCTCCTCTTCCAGCGGATACGGGGACAAGGTATGGTCCGTCCCGTTCTTCAGCATGATGGTCCGGTTGAAGGTGATCGTGTTCTCATGGCCCGTTCCGACGCCGATCGTGGCCGGCGCCAGGTTGCCCAATGCTTCTCCCACCGCCGCCGCAACGCGCTCGATCTGCTCCGCGTCGTCGCACAGCATCCGCGGGGTCTGGTGGACATGGGAGGCACAGACGCTCACGTTCGCGACGGGGATGCCGAATTCCGCGGCCAGGCGGGCATGCAGCTTCGGCATGAAATCGTCCGCGCTGTCGCTCAGGATGTCCTGGCTGATGCTCCGAGCACCGATCGCCGTGACATCCATGGTGATTAGCACTATCCTCGTGCGGTCATCGTCCAGCACGAGGGCGCGGGCCGACAGCGGATCGTCGACGACCAGCCGGGCGCCCAGGTACTCGCGGGGAATGTGCTTCTTGGCCTCTTCCGGGAGCACCGCGTCATAGGTCCCGCCAGGTTCGCAGGTGATGTCCACCTTACCGACGCCGGCCTTCAAGAAGCTCTGGCTATCGCTTCCCATGGGTTTGACGTCTCCTTGATTCAT
>CAZKUN010000317.1:3791-6655 GCA_964555935.1 uncultured Armatimonadia bacterium
TCTTGTGCTTGATTGCCAGCCGTGACTTGCCCATATAGAGGCCCGTGTCCTTCCGACTTATTCCATCCGATCCGCCACAAGCCTGATCAGGGCGCGGGGTTGCCAGGCGGTTACGCCAGACGGTTCGTCGGTGCACATAGCGATGCCTCGCCAGATCCGCTCCGAGGCCGGGTCCCGTCTCGCCAATGAGGTTGGGTCGTCAGGCAGCGACTCGGATGATCAGGCGGCAATCCGGTGGTACCTGTTGTGGAGGCCTCCGAGGACGGGGACGGCGATGAGCATCGTGGGACCAGCGGCGTCAGGTGGGGTCTCTATCGGGATTGGCGTCTCGCCACTCAGGCCTTGGTGTGGCCGGGCAACGTGGTAGTACTCCTCGATGAACTCCCTCACCACCCGCTTGAGGTGAGCCTCACTCAGCACGATCACATGGTCCAGCAACTCTCGGCGGAGCGTGCCAATGAACCGTTCGACGTACGGATTCTGCCACGGGCTTTGGGGGGCTGTCCGCACCTCATCGATGCCGCAGTCCTCCAGAAACGACGCAACCCCGTGGCGTAGATCCCATCGTTGTCGCGGAACAGGTACCTGGGGTGCTCGCCGTACGGCATGGCGTTCCTCAGTTGCTGGATCACCCAACCCATCGACGGGCGGCGTGTTGTGGCCAGATGGCGCACGCGTCTGCGTCCGTGCTCAAGCACGATGAAGACGTAGACCGTAGAGAAGCTCATCGTGGTCACGGTGAAGAAGTCGATCGCCCACGAGACATCTACGTGGTTCCGTAGGAACGGCAGCCAGGTCGTCGACGGTCGGCGCGGCTTCCTCGGCTTGGCCATGTACTTCCGCACGGTGTCATCGCAGACGGGCGGATAGCCGAGAAGCACCAGTGTGTCACGGATGCGCTCTGCGCCCCAGAGAGGGTTCTCGCGGCTCAGCCTGCGGATCAGGTCCTGCATCTCACGATCGAGTGCCGGCCTGCCACGCTTGCGAGACTTCCAGCGCCAGTAGAGCCGGTAGCCCTGCTTGTGCCAGCGCTTGACGGTAGCTGGCTTCATCAGCTGCGCGAGGTCCTCCCAGCCGTCAAGGCACCGAGAGAGCACAACCCACACGAAACGGAAGGCCAGCGTGAAGCGAGGCTTCGGTTCCTTCACTTGCTGGACCCGGTCGACACGGTTGGCCAACTGGCTCCGCAGCGCAACCACGGTGGCGGCGGTCTTGGCTCTTGATGACAGGAAGGCGCACACGAACAGGATGCCGTATCGCGCCAACTCAGCGACGGCTCGGGCAAGGTCGACGGCGTTCTGGTGGATGACCTTCAGGGCTGGCATGCTCACGCGTCAGCGTTCCTCGCGCTGACCGCCAACATCCTGCAAAGCCCCAGATTCCAGCGTGGATGGAGTTTTTCGGACGGACACGTGGGGAAGGGGGCCCCCGGCATTCCCCCTAGTCTGGGTGTCCTCCGCTATGGCGCAAAGGGCAGGCCGGGAGAACGGCACGCCAGAGCTCATGTCCCCGAGAAAAGAACACGCCTCGCCTGGAGCCGGCGAGGTACGGCGCAACGTCTTTCGTGCTTGCCCATATCTCCCTGGTCGAGCAGCTCGACGGGTCGAGCTGCGTGATGCCGCGGGCGTGCGCGAAGCAGAGCGTGTCCCCGGCCGTTCGGACCATGGGGCGGCTGAGGACCCGGCCGATGCGGTGCGTCCCGTCGATTCTGCGCAGTTCGTCGCCGTCCATATCGTAGCAGAAGAGCCGTTGCGTTCCGTCGTGGTCATCGGTCCAGAAGAATAGGCGCTTTGCGCCGCATCCCATGCAGACGACGCTCCGGGCGCCGGCGATTCGCCGGCTATGGATGACGGTTTCGCAGTCCGGGTCGAAGATGACCAGGGAGGCGTCGCCTTCGGCCGGCGGAATGAAGCCGTCCGCGATGACGCTCGTACCCACGTACACGTGGTTGGGCCCAGCGGCGAGCCCGAGCACGGAGTGATCTGGCACGAGGTGGCGGAACACCCGCCACGTGTCGTTTCGTGGGTCCACGATCGTGAGGGCACCCCCGCGAGCACCGTACTCGGGCATTGTGCCGACGCAGAGCACACCGCCGCGGCCGGGAACGATTCCGGTGACCGGCCGATACTGCCCGTTGCCGAGCGGCCCGAGGTTGCGAGGGTTCGCGTCGGCGGAGCGCCCCGGCTGCCATGGCTGATCCGGGTCGTAGACCGTCAAGACCGCGTGAGTGTAGGAGACGCTGTAGACCTTACCGTCCTCGGCCTCGGCGCTGCCGTATATCTCGCCGGATCCATCGTGGGCGAGTCCCAGGACCTCGGTTTGGCCCGCCTCAGGCTCGACACGAGTCAGGCCAAGGCCCAGGGCGGGCGAGCAGAAGACGTCTCCGCTGCTGTGCTCGAGCACGGAGAACACGTCTACAGGCGGGTTGTCCGCCGCGAACCGGCGCAGGTCGAGCTTGTCTGACTCGACGTCGTAGATGCCGTAGTACTGCGTTGTGCTGGTAACCAGGATATGCCGGTCATCCAGGAAGTAGTAGGCTGGGACGCGGCTCGGCACCCCGTCGATGCGGTGGGCCACTTCGCACGTGCCGGCGGCCAGGTCCACGGCGAACAGCCATCCTCCGTCCACTGACAGATACAGCCCGCCATTTGGGTCCCGGGAGAGGTCCCGCCCACCGGCGTGCGGGACCTCCAGGACGACCGAGCCCATGAAGGCAAGATCCAGGGCTGAGTATCGGCAGATCTCGACCGTGTCGCGGCCGTTGTCGAGCAGCAGCAGGAAGGCGTCATCGTGCCGGAAGAAGTGGGAATAGGCGTTTGACCGCCCAGCGAGAGCCGGTGCGGTGGTTTTTCGGACAGACCCGT
>CAZKUN010000317.1:6665-9453 GCA_964555935.1 uncultured Armatimonadia bacterium
GTCCTCGACGTCAAGGGTGTACGTGTCGTGCTGCAAGCCGTTGACCACCCCGATAGCCCCCGACTCGGTCAGGCACGCGTCGTAGAGGTCACCGCGGTCGGGCAGGACGGGGTATTCCTGGTATGCTCCCTTAGCGCGGTCATGCGCTACGACCGCGCCCGATGGGTTCGCCGGCATGTAGAGACGCCCATCCGGACCCTCCACAACAGCGTTGAGGTGGGTTGTCGGTCTGGTCGGCCTGTAGCGGTCGACGGGCAAGAAGGTGTCCGTGCGGAGGTCGAAGCACGCGAGCTGGCCCGGCCCGTTCATACCGAACCACAGCGTGCCGTCGGTCAGCTGGTTCAGCTGCCACGCGCCACGGCCCTCGGGTTGCCGGAAGCAAGCGGACCGGTGGGTCTCCACATCCACTCGCGCCAGCGCAGGCGGCCCCTTGGCGTCGGCCGAGTAGAACGACGCGAACAGCGCCGGTCTGCCTGACGTCGGGTCCCGGACGAGCGCAACGCACGCGTCGTTGAGCGGCGCCAGGAATGGAACGTCGCAGATCTTCTCAACAGTCACGTCAGAATCGCTCAACTGTCCACACCCGTGGGTTGCCGAATTCTGGTGAGCCCCAGGCACGAGCACGCGCGAGTCCCGGACGCCCGCGGGGCCTACTTGCCTCGCTCGTAGATCGTCATCCGCCCGAAGCGAGCGGGCGTGTGGAACGCTCCGCCGCAGACCGACCAGTTCGTGTATTCGGGCTCGCCCCCGTCGGCCCACCGGTTGCGGCAGACGTTGATCCGCCACGTCTTCCCATCCGCCACCGTCTCGCTGGTGAGGTTCTGCCACGGGATGGCGATCTCGGCGGTCCAGCTCTCGTTCGGAGTAACGGTGGTGCGGGCGCGCGAGCCGCTCCGCCAGCCCGCGCCGGCCTCCGCGTCGGCGCCCGTGTCAGTGAGCGATTCGTAGATGCCCCCCCGCGTGTCGTACCCCAGGTGAAAACACCTGCCGTCGGTCGGGTCCTCATCCAGGAAGATCTCCAGGGAATCTCCGGACAGAACCGCCGGCCCGCCGCCTTCCCCGTGGACCACGAGGTTCTCGGTCAGCGACTCGGCGCACTCTACGAGAAGGTACAGCGCATCGCGGTCGGCCACGGCTCGGAAGCGCGAATCGGCCGTGGCTTCCTGGTTCATCTCCGTACGGGTGATGGTCTGCCAGGGGGCCGTTTGCCACACGGGATCGTCGCCTCGGCCGTCGACCGTCGGCGCGGGCCCCAGGGTTACGTCGATCTCAGGGATCGGCGGCAGCTGGCCGAGATCCGACTGAGCGTGCTTGAGACGGTTGTTGAGGATCAGCTGCATGATCCCCCGATCCAAAAGGTCGACGCGGCGGGCGTAGACGCTGCCTGCCGGCGCCGCTTCCTGGGCGGCGGTCATGAGAGTCTGCAGCTGGTCGATGAACTCCGGCGCACCCAAGCGCTCCCACCAGATCTGGGCCGTATCGTCGCCGTAGTGATGCGGCCCCATCGGCGGGAAGGTGCCGGACTCCAGTCGGATCGTCGGGTGGCGCCAACGAGACTCAAGGGCCTCAACGAACGCCCGCGCCTCCGCGGCGGCGGGTCCGTAGAACTTGGCAAAATACTCGCCGAGAAGCTCGTCAACGTCCACCGTCTTGTCGTCCCACACCTTCAGCCGGAAGTAGACCCGGAAGTGGTCAACAACGGGGTGCAGCCACACGTTGTCGGCCCACTCGTACACGCCCTCCTTCTCGACCGGCTGGTAGGGGATCTGCATGAACCCGCCGCGGAAGTTCGGTAAGGCGGTCATGTACTTGGCGTCTTCGGCGACCAGGCACGGGATGATGGGTGGGAAGGGATGGCTGCTTCCGGGAGGGTGGATGACGTAGTCCCAGGTGAAGAGCCCGCGCGCTCCGCAGTCCTCGACGAA
This sequence comes from uncultured Armatimonadia bacterium, assembly GCA_964555935.1. Lineage (GTDB taxonomy): Bacteria > Armatimonadota > Zipacnadia > Zipacnadales > VGFC01 > CAZKUN01. Next base: position 8,591 of record CAZKUN010000317.1, read on the forward strand.
GCCGTGGATCTCTTCGTAGTCCCGCTGCTTGTAGTCCTCGCGCCAGTAGCGGTGCGGGAACCGGCAGTACATGACCGAGACGTTGGGCGCGAACTTGATCCCTCGCGGCGGCGCCGTGTAGCCCATATAGGCGATGCCGATCAAGTTCGCCTCCGGGTGCGTCTGTCGCACCTCGTGCCCCAGCCGACTCACGTAGGACCAGAAGTAGTCCGACGCTATGCCGATACCGAAGGCCGGGTCGGAGCGGTACCGATCGAGCGCGACGCAGTCCTCGCAGTAGCAGTACGCCCCGCCATCGTTCAGCCCCATCCCGAACGTGCCGCCGTCGTAGGGCTTGGCCGAGTAGTAGGCCCCGGCAAATGGCGCCGGCTTGCCGTCCAGAGAGCTGCGGATGATCTCCAGGTTCTTCTCGAAGACCTCCGGATTGCTTAGGCACGGCTGGACTCCTAGCTGGTAGTTGACCTGCTGCATTTTCTCCCAGCTCTTGGTGCTGAACCACTCCGGATGGTCTTCGCCGAACGCCTCGCCCCACCCGTCGAAGGAATGATTGGCCCAGACGACCGGTCCTCCCCACTGCTTGTTGCGGATCCAGTACAGAACCCCGCTGCGCAAGTCCCAGTGGTCGTCGTAGTTCCACTCAACCTCCTGGTAGTCGCTGTAGTGCAGTTGCTTGTTCACGGCCCACGGCACGTAGGGAGTGCGGTAAGGGGCGTCCACCTTGCGGCGGCTCTTCATCTCTTCGATCTCAACGGTCGCGCGCTCCGGGATCACCTCGCCCAGCTCCGTCGGCAAGTACCACCGCACGCCGAGGCTCCGCTCCAGGAAGGTGTGGACCGCGTAGCACGTGCCCAGAGGATCGGGCG
>CAZKUN010000318.1:0-300 GCA_964555935.1 uncultured Armatimonadia bacterium
ACGCTGCAGGCCTCCGTCATCACAGAGCTCCTGCGGGCGGTCCACGCCATGTGGGAGCCAGGGCCGGCCGGGATTGAGGAGCCGCTGCGTCGGTCGCTCGACGCCGAGGCCATCGATGACTGCGGCGCTCAGCTCGCCAGAGCGCCGATCGGCAGTACCGACGACCTGCTTGCCGTAGCTGACGGGCTAGGGATCGTGTCGCAGGCCAAGGGGTTGCAGTTGGCGACGGATGGGCTCACCCGGGAGCTGCGCGGGACGGTCTCGGATGATTCGCTCGTGCGATCCGCCACCATCGCAGCG
>CAZKUN010000318.1:310-7617 GCA_964555935.1 uncultured Armatimonadia bacterium
AACCGCCACGTCCTCCAGGCCGCCCGCGACCGGCTGCGACTCATCACTCCCGGCGCGGAGTCGTCGGGAGGGCTGTCGACTGACGCGATCGCGTGGGCGCACACCATGGAGCGCGCGGCGTCAGCCAACCTGGCGTATTTCCGGTCGGTCTCAATCGAGGAAATGGCCAAGGCGATGGGGCTGTCGGTCGAGGCGGTAACTGCCACGATGGGATCGCGCGATCTCACGTTCGTGCTCGCCCAAGCAAGCATGACCGCGCTTCCCGACCTCCAAGACGCGCTTCCCCCCGGTGATGCAGGTGATGTTGCTGCCCTTGGCACGTCGATCGGCGTCTATGCGCAGACCTCGGCGCTGATCGCGAAGGCGTACTCGCTCAAGCTCATCATTGACGAGAGGGGCGACATCCGAGGTGTTGAGGACACGGCGAGCCTGGACCGTCTCGTAGAAATCGCCGCATCGAGCGCGAGGGCGAACATTGCGGCGGCGCGCGAGGCGGGGCTTAAGACGACCGTGCCGTCGTTCTACTATATCGCGGCCCGCACATACTCCGACGGTTCCGTAGACGAGAAGGTCGAGGCGCTGCAAGCGTATTGGCAGGCCAGTCTGTACGCCCGGGTCGGAACGCTTGTCGAGCAGGCCCGCTAGTCCTCGAGTGGCGGCAAGCTGTTTTGACTGAGTCCGGAACGTGTTGGCGCGCCCTCGACCAATCCCACGCCCACCGATCCACACGTCACGGGCGCCATTTCCGCGATGTGAGTCGCGAGGTGGTCGCTCAGTTCAGCAGCGACGTCACGGTGATCGGCGAGGACGTTGGTCAGTTCCTCCGGATCGGCCTCAAGGTCATACAACTCGTGAGTCGGCTTCCGGTCGGGTGGCAACTCCGTCCACGGGCGGATGTAGTTCCATTTGGCGGTGCGGACGCTCGCGTAATGCCCAAAGGCTGTAACGATGACGTCGCTCGGCGCGGGCGCGTCGCCCTCGACCATCGGCCAGATGTTCGTGCCCAGCACTCGCTCCGGTGGATCGACTCCCAGGACCCCCAGCGCTGTCGGCATGATGTCGTGGTGCTGCACGAAGCCGCTGATCCTCTCCCCCGCTCCGATGCCGTGAGGATGGCGGATGAACAGCGGAAGCTGCGTGCACTGGTTGCGCAGCCGGTCCTCGCCCTTGTGGATCTGCCCTTGCTCGCCCATCATGCAGCCGTGGTCGCTCGTCACGATGAGCAGCGTGTCATCCATGACGCCCTTCGCCTGCAGCGTGTCAATAAGGCGCCCGATCCACCGATCCACCAGCGTCACCTCGCCGGCGTAGGCGGCTTCGATGCGGCGGAGCTGCTCCTCGCCCGTGCTGCCAGGGGCATAGCGAGGGATGCAGCCCTCGAGTCCGCTGAAGTCGGGGTCATAGAGCCGCGCGTCCTCGACGGGTGGATCCCACGGCTCGTGCGGGTCGAAACAGTCGACATACAGGAAGAACGGGTTGTCGAGAGTGTAATTCTCGACCCACGCCGCCGCATGAGACATCACCTGGGCGACGGACGTGTCGTCTTCGGTCTCCCAGCCCATTCGGTTGGCGAGGTGCTGGATGACCCAGTGGCGCCGCTTGAAGCGCGTGGCGTCCGCCCCCGTCTGAGCGAACAACTCCGCGATCGCTTCCTCATCACGAAGCGCCCAAGGGTCGTCCTCCTGGCCGCGAACAAAGTGCCAGTGCTCGAAGCCTCGGTGGAAGTTCTTACCGGGCTTCATTACATGGTAGACATCCGTCACGTACGCCGAGACATAATCGCGCGCCTGCAGGCACTCGGCGAGCGTCACGTCCTCCTCGAACAGCGGATGCCAGCCGGCGAGTTGAACCATATCGCTCGGCTGGGCCAAGTACTTGAACGGGAAGACGGGGCGGCCGGTCAACAAGCTGCGGCGAGCCGGCAGCGTCGGCAGGCCCTCCGCGAAGGCGTCCTCAAACGTCGCGCTTTCGGTGGCCAGCTTGTCCAGGTTCGGGGTCTTTACGCGGGCGTTTCCGTAGGCGCCGATGTAGTCCCAACGGAGCGTGTCGCTGACGATAATGACGAGATTCATGTCTGCCCCCCAGGCGTGTCCGGCCGACGGTTTGCGCGGATCTATTCTTCCATCTCGGCGACGATCCCGATCTGCTCCTCGGAGCCGACGACATACAGCAGGTCGCCCTTCTGCACGACATAGTCGGGCGAGGGGACTTGGGCTGGGTCTTTCTTGTCGGCTCGCGCGCCACAGACAGCCACCACCGTGATGCCGTAACGCTGCCGGACCTCGAGTTCGGCCAGCGTCTTGCCAAAGAATCGTGCCGGCGCCTCGACGAGCGCGAAATCGATGTCGCCCTCAAGCTCGACGTGATCGACCACGTGCGGCGATATCATGCTGCGCACGAGTCGGGCGGCGATGTCTTCCTCGGGGTAGATGACGCCCTTCGCGCCGACCAGGTCGAGGATTCGCGCTTGGAGATCGTTCGACGCGCGGGCAATCACGGTGCGGGCGCCGAGTTGCTTGAGCAGCGCGGTGACGAGGATGCTGGCCTCGATATCGCGGCCGATCGCGACGACGATCGCGTCGAACTCGGGGATGTGCAGCTCGGCGAGTTCGGGTTCATCAGCCGCATCCATGCAGATGGCCGTGCTGACGACGCGTTTCATGTCGTCGACCTTCTCCGGGTCGCTGTCGATCGCCACGACCTCAGCGCCGCGCTGGTATAGGCCAGCGGCAACCCGAGCCCCAAACCGACCCAGTCCTATGACCGCGAACTGTTTCATGATACCGTGCCCTCGGTAGTCCGAAATTGTGCGCTACCCGACCATGATATGGTCTTCGGGGTAGCGGACCGACCTGCGCTTGCTCTCCTTGGCGATGGCCAGAGCCAGAGACAAGGGTCCAACCCGCCCCGCGAACATCAGCGCGGCGATAATGGCTTTGCCGACGCGACTTAGACCGGCCGTGACGCCAGTGCTTAAACCGACCGTGCCGATGGCTGAGGTGACCTCAAACAGCGCGTCCTGGAGCGTAATGGTCTCCGACGCGCAAAGGAGCAGCGTTCCGGCGATGATTCCCGCCCCGAACAGCGCCGCGACCGCGACGGCTCGATGCCGAACTTCCCCCGGGATCTCGCGTCCGAAGCACGGGACGTGCTCTCTGCCGAGGATCATCGAGCGTGCGGTAAGCCACAGCGTCGCGGCAGTGGTCGTCTTCATGCCGCCACCCGTTGACCCAGGCGACGCGCCGATGGCCATGAGGAGGATGAAAACGAGCAGCGTCGCGGGTCCCAGCTTGCTTATGGCCAGCGTGTCGAATCCAGCCGTGCGGGTCGTCATGCTCTGGAACCCAGCGCCCCAAAGCCGCTCGCCGGCCGAGAGCCCCACGAGCGCTCCGTGCCACTCCAGCAGCAGAAACGAGACGAACCCGATCCCAAGCAACCACGCGCTGGTTACGAGGACGAGCTTCGTGTGAAGTTCAAGCGGATGCCGCAGGCCTTGGCGCTTCAGCCTCACGCGCCGCCAAATCGCCTGCACCACGGGGAATCCGATGCCACCGACGATTACCAGCGCGCTGATGATGATGTTGATCGCCGGATCCGCGAGATAGCCTTCGAGACTATCTGAGAACAAACTGAAGCCCGCGTTGCAGAACGCAGAAACACTGTGGAAGACGCTCAGGAACACGTCGCCCCACGCGCTGCCGGTCGTGCCCCGGAATCGCAACCACAGGGCCGTCGCGCCGACCAGTTCGGCCGACAGCGCGAACAGCACGAGCCCTCGCAACGCGCCCCGGATGCCGTGATTCTCGCCCCGCGTGACCAGGTCACCCACGATCATCCTGCGTCGGACCGATAGCCCGCGCCGGCGGACCAGATCGAACAGGGCGGCGAAGGTCATGATCCCCAACCCGCCCAGCTGAATCAGTCCTATGATAACGAGCTTGCCGAACAGAGAGAAGCCGGTGGAAGTGTCCTTGACGATCAGGCCGGTAACGCACGTCGCGGAGGTCGCTGTGAACAGCCCATCCAGCGGCAGGAGCGGCGGTTCATGAACGGGGGTCGCCTGCGGCAGCGTCAGCAGGGCCCAACCCGCCAGGATCGCGAGGGCGAAGCTCCCGACCGTCGCATGGACGGGGCGCAGGTTGTGGAGCTGGATCTCGTATCCGCCCGTCGGGCCGCCTCTGACAACTCGCTTCACGACCGACAGGATGATGTAGGCGCGACACACGAGACCGAGCGCCGCGCTAACCGGCACGTCCAGAACGCCCACAGCCGCCAGAATCCCTGTCAGCGCAGCTGCGGCGGCCAGGGCCGACGCGGTAGTGATCCCGATGTCCCTCGGCAGATCCGCATCGACCATTCGTCGGCGGAGCGCGGCGGCGTAGGCGAGGAGCAGCCGGGCATCGACGAACCGCATCACCCACCCGAGCGGGCGCTGCTCGAGGATCAGCACTCCTCCGAGCAGCACAACCGTCGCCGCCAACGCGCCGTAGGGCCAGAGCGGCGCGGGATTTGGGACAGTTCGATCGCGCTCAGGCGCACCCGATTCCATAACCAGGCGAGCATACTTCCGCGTCTCTGCATTGTCAAGCGCCCGGCATTCTGTGAAGCGTTTGTGGAGCAGGGAGGACGGCGCGCGAGCAGTGACGTTGTTCACTTGATAGCAGATGCCTAATGCCCGCATGTATGGCGGAAAGGCTGGCTTGCACTTGGACCCAGACGTCAGCTTGAACGACATTGTGAACGTGTTCGAATGTTGCGTCCTCAACTGGGAGGCGTTCAGCATCATGCTGCCGGCATTTGTCATGGCCGGCGCCATTACCGTTTTCGTGCCCCCGCCGGTCTTGCTGAAGTTCTTCGGCGCGTCGGCGAAACGGTCTGTCGCCTACTCCACAGCGGCGATATCAGGCTTCTTCCTGTCCGTGTGCTCGTGCAACATCGTGCCGTTGTTTATCAGCATCTATCGGCGCGGAGCGGGACTTGGGCCGGCGATCACGTTCCTGTATGCGGGGCCGGCCATCAACCTGGTGAGTCTCATTTTCGTATACCAGGTTATCGGGTGGCGGCTTGGGTTCTGGCGACTGGTCGGCGTGCCGGTCATCGCCGTCGTGATTGGCATCATGATGGCGTTCGTCTTCCGGCGTGAAGAGGCCGCGCGTGAGAAAGAAGCTCAGGCCGCGGCTGCGCTTTCGGTCCATACCCACCCGACCAAACGCATCGTGACGCTTTTTGCTCTGCTTTTCGCGATGATGATCATCGGCAGCATCAAGCAGACTGAGATCTCCCTCCTGACGTGGCCCATCAAGATCGCGGTCATGGTCGGGATCGCGGGTCTGACAGCATTCCTCTCGTGGAAGTGGTTCGATGTGGAGGAGTTGAAGGACTGGGGCATGGAGACATGGAAACTCGTCCGCGTCATCGTGCCGGTCCTGATAGTCAGCGTGCTGATCATCGGCTACATCGCCACCGCCGTGAAGCTTACCACGCTGCAGAAGCTTGGGATCACGAGTTCGACGGGTGACAACATCTGGTCGGCGCTGATCGTGGCGACGTTCGGCTCGTTCATGTATTTCCCGATCCTCTCCGAGGTGGCGTTCACGAAGGCGTTCCTGAAGATGAACGACTTGGAGACGGGGCTGGCGCTGATCTTGCTGCTGACGGGATCGGGGTTGAGCCTGCCGGGCATGTACCTGATCGCCAGGGCGATCGGCGTCAAGAAGGTCGCGGTCTATGTGGGCGTGCTCATCCTGCTCACGGCCGTTGCAGGGCTGCTGTTTGGCAAGTACATTGGCGATTTCGTCTGTCCATGCGTTTCAGATAAGCCCGATCCATTCCCGTTGTGGCTCTGGCTGAACCAGGCGGTGAATCCAGATGGGGCGTCCAAGTAAACTCCCAGCAATTCTCGCGCTTCTCGGCGCTGCCGTGGCCGTTGTAGCGATCTGCTTTGCCACGGGTGAGGAAGATAAGCTTGACAACGACATCCTCATAGAGCCCGAACGCAAGGCCGAGGGCGGGAAGGATGGCAGCGGCCTGCCCGGCGTCGCGCTGCCGTTCTCGCTCGTGAACGGTGAGGCTCGGTTCGGCCTTCCCGAGGCCCAGGTCCAAGTGATCGCGTTCATCCCGAGCGCCGGGAACGGCGGTTGCGGCAACGAGACCGGTTCAGTGCTGCACTCCCTGCAGAGCGCGAATCCAGACCGGCTCTTCGTCCACGTGTTGGACTTTGACAGCCAGGCAGGGCAGGCCATGCAGGCGACGCTGGGGACGTCGTGCGCCGGCATACTCATCAACGAGAAGCAGGAAATAGAAGTGGTGAAGGCAGATGGCAAGGTCATCACCGTCAGCTTCAAGAGCAATCTCGGCGACTCGTACTCCGAGGAGGAGCTAGTCGCCGCGTTGGATATGGAGTTCGACAACGCGTACGGGGAGCCGATGATTGTTCCCGCCCCGGACGGGACGCCGGACGTGATTCCGGACGCGACGGACGACGCCCCCGCGGACCCACGCGGTGGTCCAGCGGAAGCCAGAGATGATGAGCCGAGCGAGGAGGCCGCGCCAACGGCATGAGGATTGTATTAGTTATCGGGGAACAGGAATGCAGCAAGTGCCGGAAGGCCAAGAAGATCCTAGGTAAGATTGTCGAGGAGTATCCGTCTGTCGAGTGGGTGACTCTGAGATACGATGAGCCCGAGGCGGCGGAATACGGGATTGTGATGTCACCGACGGTCATCGTGGATAACACGATCATCGCGTCCGGCAGGGCCCCCAACCAGAAGAGGCTGACCGCCTTCATCGAAGCTTCCCTCTGATCGCGGCAGGCTCCCACCAGAATCCAACACGGCTACGGGAGATCCCGTAGCCGTGTCCATTTGTGGATGAAGTCATTGGCTGTTGATGTGAGGCCTAGAAGCGCCGCTTGCGCTTGCCAGGCTTGCTGGCTTCACGCGCCTTGCGGGCTTTGCGGCGCTCTCTGCGCTCGGCTCTCGCTTGAGCAGTGGCCTCGCTCGACGCGGCGTGCATCTTGCCCTCCGCCGATAGACCGCGACCTGACTCCGGCACCGCCGCCCCGGCGGCGAGCGCGGCCGCGTTTGCGCGGGCGGGCGACGCCGCAACCGATCCCGTGCGCGTGGCCGCAACACCCGCGAGCACGCGAAGAGCGCTGTGAGCGATCAAGCCGGCGATCAGGAACCCAAGAACGTATAGCACTGCGCAGATACCGACCTGAATCGGGAAGCTGCCGCTGATCGTGCCCGCCAGGCTCGTCTTGTTGAGGAACGGGAATACCAAGAGCCCCAGGAACAGCGTCGGCACGA
>CAZKUN010000318.1:7627-9438 GCA_964555935.1 uncultured Armatimonadia bacterium
ATCGCGCGCCACCAGATCGCCGTGCTCTTGCCGGCCTCCCACATCCGCTGCCACGTTACCAGAAGCTGGCTGGCGGTGAAGATCGACGAGTAGCACCCCGAGGCGATACCGATGATCAGCGCGAGGGCAAATGACTCGATCGTCGCCCCGCCGAACAGGCAGAGCGCGGTCAACGTGAACAGCGTCGTTGCGACCGTGTTGATTGAGCGCGCCATCGTCTGCAGCAGGCTGGCGTTGACCGTCGAAGCAAACGGCGCCTGACGGTGGATGCTCATGTTCTCGCGAATGCGGTCGAAGATGACGACGGTGTCGTTGATTGAGTAGCCAATTACGGTCAGAATCGCCGCGACAAACGGCGAGTTCAGTTCGACGCCCAACAGTGCCATTGCGCCGCATAGGATCAGCACATCGTGAACCAGCGCGCAAATCGCAGCGACAGCGAAGCGGAACTTGTAGCGTATGGAGATGTAGACCAGGATGCCGCCACAGCCCAGCAGCAGGGCCCATACCGCGCCGCGCCGGAGGTCCTCGCCAATGACGGGGCCTACGAACTCCACGTCGGCCGACTCGCTGATGGCGCCGCACGAGTCGCTGAGCCTCTCCGCCAGAGCCGCTCGAATGTCGACCTGCGCGGCCAACTGTTTCTCGCCCTCGAGTTCGCCGATCCGCACGATCAGCCACTTGTCGTCAGCGACCTGTACCTGGCACTTGGTGTAGTTGCCCGGCACGCTGCGCGCGGCGTCACGCGCGATGCTCATCGCACCCGCTTCGCCGCCTGGCGCGTTGGCAAGCTCGGTCTCGAATTCATACTTCAGGATCGCGCCGCCGGTGAAGTCGACGCCCAGGTTCAGACCTCGGCCGATCCAAACGATCAGCCCCAAGCCGATCACGACCGCGGAAATCGTGTACCAGAGCCACGATTTCCCGACCAAATCCCAACGCCTATCACGAAAAAGGTCCACTGAAGCAGCTTCCTCCTCGTGGCTGGAAGGCGGCTAATGCGCGCCGCCGGGCCACGGCAATGTTTGTGTTCGGGCCGGCTATTCCGAGCCTCCGGCAGCGTCCGGCGAGCCGGACGGCACCGTCGAGACGCCGAACCACCAACGGTTCTCACCGAACCCGCTCCGCGCTGCCATGAAGACGAGCCAGCGGGTGACCGTAACGGCTGTGAACAGCGAGATCGCCACGCCCAGGAACAGCGTGACGGCGAAGCTCTTGATCGAGCTGGTCCCCAAGAAATACAGGGCGCCGGCAACCATCATCGTGGTGACATTGGCGTCCAGAATGGCCGTCCACGCGCGGCTGAAGCCGGCCTCAGCGGCCGCTCGCGCGGTCGTCCGGGTCCGGAGTTCTTCTTTAAGACGCTCGAAGATGATGATGTTCGCGTCGACCGCCATCCCGATCGAGAGGATGATCCCCGCGATCCCAGGCAACGTCAGCGTGGCTTCAAGCGGCGACCAGGTCGACAGGGCCGCGATGAAGATGATGATATACAGCGTCAGCGCGATGTTCGCGAGGAAGCCCGGCAGTCGGTAGTAAAGCACCATGAAGATCATGACGCAGATCAACCCGCCGATGCCCGCGATCATGCCGTTATGGACCGAGTCGGCGCCAAGCGTGGCGCTGACCTGGCGGTTCTCAACGATCTCCAACGGGACAGGAAGCGCGCCGGCGTTCAGCAAGAGCTTGAGGTCGCTCGCCTCGTCGGCAGTCATGCTCCCGCGGATGATACCCGATCCCGGCAACTCAGACTCGATGACCGGAGCCATCCTCGTCTCGCCATCGAGAATAATCGACATGACGTTGCCGAT
>CAZKUN010000319.1:0-9366 GCA_964555935.1 uncultured Armatimonadia bacterium
GGCCTGGGAGACCAGCTCTTGGGCATCGGGCTCGGGTACGGTTTCGGGGGTCTCCTCGACGGGATCCTCGGGCTGGTCGACGGGCGCGTCCGGAGGCTCGGGCTGATCCTCGACCTCTGGCTCACCCTCCGCCTCGTCCAGCGGGACGTTGCCGGTCTCGGGTACGCCTGGCGCGCGCGTGGTGGTTGAGGTGACGCGCCAGTACCACGTGCCCGCCGCCAGCGGCTCCCATGGGATGAAGTAGTTCAGCTTCAGGTCTTCGGCGCGCTCGGTGGTCTGGGGCGGGAAGTCGGGCGTGGGCGACAGCTCGAGCGTGTATGTCACGCGAGGGCGAGCCGGCCAACGCAAGCGCGGCGGGTTAGTGTTAGAGTGGCCACCGTCGGCTGGGTGCCAATGCGTGGCGTATGGCCCAACCTTGGCTTGGGTCGGCGCGGGGGGCTGAGCGGGTGGGGCCAGGGGACGATCCGGACGCACGTTGATCCCGTCAAACCATGTCTCGCCAGGGCCTTCATGGATGAGGATGATCTCGAGAGGGCCGGTCGCGCCGGTGGCCAGCGCCGCCACGTCGACCGTCCCGGCGCCCGGGCGCCATTGGGGGGTCGGGTCGAGGTCGATGCGCTGCTCGGCTGTCGGGTCGTCCTCGGCGGCTCCGGCTTGGCGGACGATGATCGCGCGCGCGCCCTTGTTCCCGCGATAGGCGAGCTGAATTCGGAGCGTTGGCGCCGCGTCCGAAGGCAGCAGCGTGGCCTTGAGCCCGGCTCGCGACGCCTTCGTCTTGCCGGTCAGGCGGATGGCGGTGTTACCCGCGCGGGTGGATGTCTCAACCTCGGAGTCGGCGGTATCGGTTATTCGCTCCCAACCGACGACCCATCCGTCGTTGGTCAACTCCTCGAAGCCACCGTTTGGAGCCAGGCCGGGGTCGGTTTGGCAGATGGCCGGCGAGGAGATGAGGAGAAGGGCGAGGATGGTCTTCCACGGGCCGGCGGCCCGTGGCGCATGGCCGCGGTTGCTCCCACGGTGCGCGCGGGGCGAGGGTTGTGGAACGTTTGCCCTGAACGATGCGGCGCGCGCGACCGATGGCATATTCCTTCTCACTCGTTTGGCGTGGCGACTAGCTGAATGTCGAAGTCCAGATCCACATCCACCTCCGCCAGTCGCCGCCAAGGGAGACGGACGCGAGCCTCTTCCAACTCGCACAGCATCAGCCCGCTCTGCTGTTGATCGCGACCGATCGCTACCGCTTGGCGGCCGAGGAAGTGCTCGATGTAGAATTCGCCGGCGGCGCGATTGAGGCTCTTGCGGACGTACTCCTCCGCGCTGTTGGCGATTTGCGTGAGGCTGATCGGCGAGTTCGCGATGAGATCCGCGAGGTAAGCTGTCGCCCGGCGCTTGATGCGAGCCCCGTATAGGTAGTCTTCGACGAAACGGCCCAGGAGCGTCCGGATGTGTGCTCGCTCGCTCTCGATGAGCGAATCGAGGAGTTCGAGGTAGCGCATTGGGCGGAGGTCGCCGACGGCTTGCGCCAGGTCGAACGCGCCCTTGTCTTGGAGGGCGATTCGGCGCATGCAGACGTGCGACAGGGCCGTGCCCACCGACGCGCCAAGCGTCTCGCGAGCGGCAAAGCCGCCGAGGCGGGTTAGGTCGACCTTGACCTCGTGCAACGCGTGCATGAGGGCCTCATCAGCGCCGCCCGGAGCCGCCGCGTCGGCCAGCGCGGCGAGACGGTCAGACGCCACCCAGCCGCTGATGTCGATCGCGAACTGGTGCAGTTGGTGCTTGCGCTCCTGGAAGCCAGGGCCGCCCGGCGTTGCCTGGTCGTCGGTGAGGCCGCACGGTGGATGCACGTAGAGGCAGATGTCGGCATTCGCCGGATCGTCGACCTCTGATGCGCCGATGCCGATGATCTGGGCGCGAACGGCCTCGCGAATCGTGACGCCCTGCGCTTGGTTGAGCGAGGTGTCGCACGCCTCTACAGACGAGCAGACGCTCGCGATCGCGGGGCTCGTGCCCATGTGCGAATGGACGAAGCGCACGAGTAATACCGCCAGGCCTTCGCTATAGCCATCGACGAGCACGACCGAGTCGGACGCGCTGCGAGACGCTACGAGGCTCATGATCTCGTCGCTCTCGGCGACGTGAGGACCGACGGACGCAGTGCTCTCCTGGCCGATCATCAAGAAGTCGATGACGCCATCAGCGGCGAGTTCGGTGGCGCGGAGGTTGACGCGGAGGTTCCGGCGGCGCATCTCGTGGTAGCGGCTGAAGAAATCGGGCGAGACGTCGCTGCGCAGGTCGGTCAGCTCGTCGGCGACGGATGCGTCCGGCTCGCCGTTCGCGTCGGCTACCCGGGCCTCCAACTCGGCGTGGCGGGCGGCGGCGCGTGAATCATCGACCTCCTGCCCGACCAGCGGCATGCCTTCGGGCGGAGGGATCGTGCCGAACGCGTAGATCGAGCGGTCTTCGACCTTTTCGCGCAAGGTCTTCAGGAATTCGAGCCGATGCAGCGCCGTGTCGGCGCGGACGTTCGGTTGGCGCGACGCGACGTGGCCCCCGTATGCCAGCATGTCGATCGAGACCAGGATGCTGTCGACCTCAGGCGTGGTGTTGAGCAACCACTGCATGATGGCTTCAGGGTTCCCGGGCGAGTCGAAGTTACCGATCATCTCGGCCGGCGGCGCGGTGATCTCGTAATCGACCATCCGCCCCAGCATGCGGATCAGTTTGGTGTTTACCGGTCGGTCATCCAGAGGTAGGAGGGCAACCCGATGGGCACGATGGCGGAGCGACAATGCGTGGCCTCCTCAGTCTCCCGCCTGCCGGCGGGCATTCAGTCGATGAAAGCTGGGCGGCGGGCCGACCTCGGACGCGGGCGCGCCTTCGGCTCGTCGCTTGCCTTATCGCGGGCGGAGAGCGCAACAGACCACAGGAGTTGGTGACCGAGGATCGGCAGTATCCGGCGCGCGACCCCAAACGTGCCGTCCGGCGCGCTAAGGACATCGCCTAGCTGCGCCCGACTCATGAGGTGGATTCGCGCGTCCCAAACTGCCCCGTCCAGGCCTCGCTCCGTGGTGTGGACCACCGCCCCGTCGCCGCCGTCCGGGTCAATTGCTATGATCCCGGCTCCCGCGGCAACGTCCGCGGTTATCCGACTCTCAAGATCCGCCATAAGTTCCGTAATGGCGGGGGATTCTTGCTGTTTGGCCTCGTCGAGCGACCAGTGGGCCAGCCACACCGCGGCGGCTGGCGTGGCGGCCGGCTCGCATAGCACGCGGCGGCCGCTCTTGACGGTGCGCACGACGCCGGCGACCGTCAGTCGCTGAACATAGTCGTAGACCGGCTGATATGACAGCGGGACGGCGCGGCATATGTCGCTCACGCTCAGCGCTTCACCGAAGCGGTGTTTTAGCGCGCCAACGATCTTGAGAGCCGACTCAAGCCGCACGCAGGCCTCCGCGTCGAGTGGTTTCTAGGCCCCGAACTTGTGTGCCGTGCCGATCAGCGTCGTTAGCATGGGCAGTATATCATGCCCGCGAACGCGGCCGATGCTGCCCATGCCGCAGGGCCGCTCGCCGTATTCGGAGATTGCGTCAGCGCGGACACCGTACCCGGTGATGATGAGAGGCAAGGGGTCGCCTGAGTGGTCCTCGAGAGCGCAGGGCGTCGAGTGATCGCCCGTGACGGCGATCGCGGTCTTGTCCAGATCGGCCTCGTTCAGGAGGACGCCGGCCATCTCATCGAGCTTGGCGATCATCTCCATCTTCTTCTCTGGGTCACCATCGTGCCCGGCGAGGTCGGGCGCCTTCAGGTTGCAGAGCACGAATGGGGAGCTGTCGAGGGCCGCGACGGCGGTCTTGGCCAGCGAGATGTGGTCGGTATCGTACCCGCCGGTTGCGCCGGGAGCGTCGAGGACGTCCATCCCGATGTAGCGTCCCAGGCCCTTGATCAGCCCGGCCTCCACGACGAGGCCGCCCTTCGTGCCGTGCCTCTCCTCGAAGGGGTCGAGATCAGGCGCCATACCACAGCCTCGGGGCAGGATGGCGTTTGCCGGCGGGAGGTTGTTGGCTTCGCGCGCCTGGTTCACGGGGTGCTCTTTGAGCACGTCATGGGCTTGGCGGATCCAGAGGTTGAGAGCGGCGGCCGCGACCTGGACTTCGGGGACCGTGGCGGCGGCTCGCCAGATCGGCTCGCCCTCCTCGTGGGGGTCCGCGTCGGTGATGATCGGCTTGGGACTCGCGGCGACGTTCTTGAGCCCCTCCACGAGGGCCGGTCCGCGCATTACCAGGGCCGCTCGGTGCTCAATGGAGTCTTTTACGATGAACTGGATGTCGTCGATTGGAGGGAGGGAGTTGAGAGCAGCGGTCAACTCGTCGGTCCCGGATGCGATGCGGTCAGCGCGGCGGTCGACGACGATTAGGTCCGCGGCCTCGCGCTTGACGGTGGCGAAGTTGCACCGGAATCCCAGGTCTCCGAGCATCACTTCCAGACCGACGCCTAGGGCCTCAAGCGGACCGCGACCGGTGTAGTATTGGTATGGGTCATACCCGAGCATGGCGAAGTGCGACGTGTCGCTGCCGGCGGGGACGCCGGGGGCGATGGCATCCATCAGCCCGCATTGGCCGCGGGCGGCGAGCGCGTCGAGGTTTGGGGTCGGCTGGGCCTCAAGGGGCGTCTTGTCGCCCAGGGCCGGGACGGGACGGTCGCCGAGCCCGTCACCAACAAGGATCATCGCTCTAAGATCTGTGGCACTCACTAAGGCACTCCTTAGGGTATCGTTAGGCGGCGATTTTACACGCATTCGATTCAGGGTGTCAAGCTGAGCGGAATGGGCCAGAAGTTGCTCAGAAACGCTCAATTGCGGTGTTCGAGGACGCGGGCGATGGGCGGCAGGGGATGCCACGGTAGCTGGGGATCGGGAGAGGGTGGAGAGGGCGAAAATTCAGGGACAGTTACCATGTTTCGCAACGTCGGCGAAAATGGCTAACTGTCCCGGTTTTTCGCGTGGGAGGAGGGGCGGCGGCAGAGAGGCCTGCGCCTGTCCTACGACGACAGCGGCGACGGCCGCAGGCAAGAATGCCTGCGCCACGAGGCGGGGTCGCTTCCGGGCATTGGGGCCAGGTGTCCAGGGTTCTTCGGATAGGGCGGTGAACCGTGACTGTCGTCAGACGACATAACGGCAATTCCCAGGAACACAGCCCATGGTGATCACAGCGTTGACCGTTGCCTGCAGCCTCGCGGCCGGAGTGGCTCAGACCTCGCATACCGTCGCGCCGGAGCTGCGGGTGTCGTCAGGCGACACCGAGACGCTCGCATTTGATCTGCCGAAGATAGCGGCCGGTCTGCAGGTCCGCCTCAGCCTCGACGCTCGCGTTGACTGGCCCGGTCTCGCGGGTTCTAACCCCTGGCTGATTGTCGCGACCAATGGCCGCAACGCCCTCAGGGACGACCTCCTCAACAAGCCCTTTGAGTTCACCATGCGGTGCGGGATGGACACGACCTGGGCCTACGGCCCGTCGTGGCGGATCGTGTACTCCCCCGACTTCTCCGAGACGCTCCGGACGGCGCCGATCCCGTTTGGCATTCCTGATGTGGACCCGTACCGGTTCGTGTGGGACATCACTCCGCACGTGAGTCCGGGCCAGAACGAACTCGCGTTCACCCATCCCACGCTGCTGGCTGAGGGCACGGTGCTCGTGCTCCGGGATGTGACGATCGAAGTCGGCGATCCGGCTGAGCCGGCAGCGACGGCGGGCATAGCGCCGGCCCCCGACGGACCCCTGCCGACGCATGTCCCTGAGCGCCCGCGTCGCGTGCCCATGCGCGCCGAACTCAGTGCTGGGGGCAGCTTGCGTGTCAGCGCCGCCGGCCGCACGCAGGAGTTTGCGTGCCGGATCAGCGAGCCAGACGGCGCGTGGCTCGAGACATCGTCTGAACGGTGGCGAGAGGTGAAGCGCAAGGCACCGACGCGCGTCGAGTGGGAGGGCACGGGCTACCGCGTGACTCGCACCGTCCGGACGCGCTCTGACCACGTGCGGGTGGCCGATACGATCACGAACACGACCGGCCAGACCGTCGGCCTGATCTACGAGAATTCCCTTGCTCTGGCGGAGCCTCCGAAGGAGATGCGGCTCGGCGGGCATGAGGCGTACAGCGAGAGCCAGGAGGCGTGGTCCGCAACCCACCCGACAGCCCTCGCGGTGTGGGACGACCTCGCGCTAGGCATGGTGGCCGAGGACGACGTGTACCGGGCGCACAGTCTCGCGTTTCGGCGGGGCGACACGATCGGCGTATCCGATCCGCAGCTGGGCATCGCCGCGGGGGCCTCTCACACGCTGGAGTGGAGCGTGTATCCCGTGCCGGACGGCGACTACTGGGATTTCATCAACGCGGTCCGACGCAACTGGGGAAGCAACATCACGCTGCCCGGGCCGATGACCTTCGAGCAGACGCCGGACGGCAAGGCGTCGGTGGAGGAGTACCGCGATTGGGTAGACCGTCGAGGGCTTGGCGTGGTGCTCTCGGGGCAGACGGCCTTTGAGCCCCGCAAAGTCGCCGAGGGGACGGGGCTGTTGCTGGCCCGGGAATGGTGCGAGGGGGCTGCGAACTGGACCCGCAAGCTGGAGGCCGGCGGCACCGGCGTCCGTCCGCTGATCTACTTACACGCGCAGATATGCACCGAGCCGGGGGCCGAGGAGCTGTATGCGGATTCGCATCTGCTAGACGCCGCGGGGGAACACTTGACGTCGCCGTATTACTATCCCGTCTACCTGTATGTCCCGACGCTGGAGAATTCGTATGGCAAGGCCCTCAAGGCCGCAGTGCCGGAGATCCTGGAGGAGCTGGGCGCGGATGGGTTCTACCTGGACGAGATGGAGTGGGCGAGCGCGCAATACGCATACGGGACCGCCTGGGACGGAGCGACGGCGATTGTGGACGCGACCACGCACGCGCTAACAGGCACGTGCTCGAGCGTCGTGCTGCTCCAGCAACCGTGGAAGCAGTGGCTCGTGAAATACTTGCGGGATCGCGACATGATGATCGTGGGTAACTCGCAGCCGATGACGCGCGCGATGTTGGATCTAGGGGTGCCCCGATTCGTGGAGACGGCCTCGTATTCGTTCCTGGTCGCGACCCATCTGGCGACGCCGATGGGCCTGGGCAACCACGACAACGTCGGAGGCGACAAGGGCCGCGCCGAGATGGCCCGACGGATGCTGGACCACGCGGGGCTCTTGGTGATCTACACGTGGGAGGATGAGCCCGAGGGCACGCACTTCGGCCAACTCATGTTCCCGACGACCCCCATCGAGCTTCGCGAGGGGATGGTGCTGGGTGAGGAGCGGATCGTCACCAATCGCTCGGGTCGGTATGGATGGGGCGATGCCAGCCAGGTTGACGTGTACGTGTTCGACGGCGATGGTCGCCTTGTGGAGGGTGCGGAAGTCGAGCGCGTGATCGGGAAGGGCCGGACGCTGACGGAGGTGAGGATGCCCAGCGATCACTTCGCGATTCTCGTGCGGCGGTAGCGATGCGTGAGGCGCGCGGGCCGGACTTCCGTCGGATCTGGAGATCCGACCTACGACGGCAGACGGGCTGAGATGGAAACTCAGTGAGTTTCCGCGTCGCTATGCGCGGCTACTTGACGGAGACCTCGAGGCCCTCGGGATCGAAGACGATGTTGATGCTGGCCGACATGTTCGCGGGATCGCGGACCCAGTCGAGGTACTTTTGGATGCGGGCGCCGCCGTTGACGCTGTTATGCGCCAGCACGAGGCCACCCGCCGGCATCTTGTCGAGCGATACCTCGAGGATCTCAAGGTAGATCCCCTTGCCCCGACCGCCGTCGCCATCGGCATCCAAGTACAGGACGCGGATCTCATCATCGAAGTCGGTGCAGACATCCACCGCGTCGGCCGCGAGGACGCGCGCCTTGCCCGTGGGGTCGATCTTGCGCACGTTGCGCTCCGCACGCTCGGCTTCGTCGGGCTTGATCTCAACCCCAATGAGCTTCTCCGCCTCATAGCACGCGCCCGGACCCGCGCCGGCGCCGGCGTTTGACATGAACGTGTTGCCGCAGAAGACGCCGGCGGCAATCATGTTCCGGGGCTGGGTGATCCCATTGATCGCGTAGAGCAGGCGCTGCATCCGAGGGCTGATCGCTGTCCAAGGGATCTCGAAGTTCTCCGCGACCGCCGCGCGATGCGCGAGCATCTTCTCGTGGTCGTAGTTGGCGTGAGGCAATCCACCGATGTCGATGACCGCGCCCAGGGCATCGTCGACGATGGCGATCTCCTGCTCAAGCGGCTCCAGCGGCTCGAACGGATTGGCATAGTCCATCTTGTAGCTGTCCCAATCGTCTGTCCGAAATTCCCGACTCATGGATGCACACGTTCCTGTTGGATGTAGGATTGCCGCGCGCGACTTTCGTCGGAAGGGGGGGCAGACTCCTCCACGAAGCGTGAAGAGGTGAGATGGCGCCGTCATGCGAATGCGGCGGCAACACACGCGTTTGGGAGGCGTTCCTGCATGAAGTTCTACATGATGACTGACCTCGAGGGCGTTGCGGGAGTTTACACCTGGGAACACCGGGCGGATGAGAGCCCTCAGAATCACGAACAGCGCATGCGGCAGAGGCGATGGCTGGCGAAGGAAGTCTCGGCGGCGGCGGACGGGCTGTATGCGGGCGGCGCGACCGAGGTGATCGTCAACGACGGGCACGGCGCGGGCTACACGATGGACCTCGACCATGTAGACCCTCGGATCGACGTCATCACCGGAATGGAGCGTCCGTTCTGGTTGCCATACCTGGACGCGACGTGCGACGCGACCGGCGTTGTGGGTGGCCACGCCAAGGCGGAGACGCCGTCGGGGACGCTGTGTCACACGATGAGCTTGGGAATCCGCAACTGGAGCTTCAACGGGATTTCCATGGGGGAGATGGGCTTGCAGGCCGCAATCGCGGGCCACTACGGCGTGCCGTTCGTACTGGCCACGGGCGATCTTCACGCGTGCAAGGAGATGGAGGAGCTGATTCCCGGCGTCGTGACGTGCGCTGTGAAGGTCGGCATGAGCCGGTACTCAGCTCGCACGATGCCGCCCGCTCGGGCGTGTGAGGCGATACGTGAGGCGGCAGCGCACGCGTTGGAGGCAGTGGGTGAAGTCGCGCCGCTCAAGCTCGAATCGCCGATCACCTTCGTTGACGAGCAGGTGGAGGCCAAGTTTGATGAGGAGAATCCGCCGGCACATAGCCGGGTGATCAACGCGCATACGCGGGAGATCATCGCGGATGACATCATCGACCTGATGCGGAAGATCTACCCCGCATTGCCCATATGAGCAGGGAGGTTTTCGGTAGAGGTGCCAAGAAAC
>CAZKUN010000320.1:0-9244 GCA_964555935.1 uncultured Armatimonadia bacterium
AGTTTCTTGGCACCTCTACCGAAAACCTCCCTGCTCATATGGGCAATGCGGGCTACAACCCCTTGCGGCCAGTGCGTTTCTCTTCCTCGATGGACCTGATGACCTGTTCCTTGGCCTCGTCGATCATAAACTGCACATCCTCTGTCTTCCAGGTCCGCTGCTCCCACTCACGCGCGTCGACGGACTTCAGGAAGGCCTCGAAATCCTCGAAATCCTGACCGTAGATGTGGAACGAATCCGCGATGTGGGAGTACTGGCCGGGACGGATCTCGCGGCCGAGGCCCTCGGACACGCGCTCGGCGAGGTGGCGCTGGAGGTCGGTGAAGGCGTACATGTTCATGAAGGCGGCCTTGAAGGCATCGTTGCTGCGGATGTGGATGTTCATCACCAGCTCATCGCCGTAGACGCGGCACCAGATCCGCTGCAGACACGCGGGATCGTGAATCCCCGCGTCCATCCACGGCTGCCACATGATCGCCTGGGCGCGGCGGGTGTGAGGCGCCTCGATCAGGGCCTTGGCCATGAGGTCGATCTGGTCGATGGGCTCGTCGATGCCTGGCACGCGGTAAGCGGCCATGCGCTCGTGATAGGTGTACTCCCACATCCCCGCTTCAGGATCGATCCAGTGATCGTGGATTCCGTCGACGACTTCCTGGCGGTAGACCTCGAGTTCGGTGATCCCGCCCGGGAACGCGCGATGCAACCGCGGCTCGGCGAACGAATTGCGCACGGTGAGGAAGAGCGAGGCGTCGCGGCTTGGGGGGGCATCATCGGGATCGTA
This sequence comes from uncultured Armatimonadia bacterium, assembly GCA_964555935.1. Lineage (GTDB taxonomy): Bacteria > Armatimonadota > Zipacnadia > Zipacnadales > VGFC01 > CAZKUN01. The sequence continues at coordinate 782 of CAZKUN010000320.1, forward strand.
TTGGGTCTTGATCCGCGCGCCCTTCTCCCAGGTCTCGAGGACGGCGCGCTCCCAGCCCTCGGCGATGTTGTCGGCAACGATCTGGATGGCGGGAAGAGTCAGATCCACAGTGGGTCCTCCAAGGTGAGTTGGGCGCGTAATTCCCCGGCGAGCGTGAGAGTGCCTTCCGGTGCGGGACGGCGATGCGAGCTGGAAGCTCGCGGTCCAAGACGGCAACACGGGACAGTCCCTCACAGCGGCGAGAGGTGCGAAGGCGTTGTCGCCAGAAACAACCCACACGTCTGCCCAAAGGTGCCGCACCGGAGGATGAAATGGTCGAGGAGCTTATCGACATACGCGGGCCGCTGCTGGAACTCACCGTACTCGCCGATGTGGTGAAGTGCGTGTCCATGCGCGGATCGGACTTCGAGGTGGTCGATTTTGAGATCGCCAAGGGGCCCGAGGCGCCAAGCTGGATCCGGCTGAGGATCATGGCTAACAACGACAACACGCTCCAGACATGCCTGGACGACATCACGCGGCTCGGCGCCCAGGTCGTTGACGCGCAGGACGCCAGCGTGGTGCGGGTTGACGTGGACGGCATATTACCGGCCGAGGCTTACGCGCTCACCGGCCGACCGACGGAGGTGAGGATCAAGGGCAAGTGGCTGCCCGTCGAGGCGCCGGTGCCGAACTCGCTCATCCGGCTTGGCAGGGGCCAGCAGAGCGTCGGCAGCGTGGCGATCGAGCGAGTCCGGAAGGGCGACCGCATCGTCGTGAGGCGAGAGGGCGTGCGGGTGTCGCCGGCGCCACCGGACCACGACAGCGAGTTGTTCGGACTCATGGGCACGGCAGTGACCGTGGGGAATCCGCGAGGCCCGGCCATCCTGAGGATTGCCAAGGAGATCCAACGCGTGAGGGGCGCGGGCGGGCGGATCGCCCTCGTGACCGGACCGACATGCGTCCACACGGGCGCGGCCGGATACGTCGAGCAGATCGTTCAGGGCGGGCACATCGATGTTCTCATCGCCAGCAACGGTTTGGCAGTCTATGACGCCGAGAACGCGCTGTATGGGACATCTCGCGGGGTGTACGTCTCGCAGAACATGCCGGCGCCGCACGGCGCGCAGAACACCGTCCACGCGCTGAATGTTGTCCGCGAGGCGGGAGGCCTACGCGAGGCGGTCGATTCGAAGGCTCTCACCAGCGGGATCATGCACGCGTGTATCACGAAGGAAGTCCCGCTGCTGCTCGTGGGATCGGTGCGAGACGACGCGTCGTTGCCGGACTCGGTGACCGACACGACTGAGGCGCGCGAGGAACTGCGACAGCGACTCGACGGCGTCGGACTCGCGATCATGATCGCCGAGGCGAGCCTCGCCAAGGCCGCGCTGCAGTCGCTGCCGGGCGGCGTGGCGAAGATCTACGTGGACATCAGCGATTACGATGTCAACAAGCTGGTGACGCGCGGCTCGCCGATGGTGCTGGGCCTGGTTGAGAGCGCGGAGTCGTTCCTGCGGGAGCTGGCGAGGAACTTGGGGGCGTGGTAGGAGATGGTCTTCAACCACCGGAGGGGCCGGGCGATGAGCGGCGCGCTGATTCGATTCCTAAGCATGGGAGCGGCTATCGCAATGTGTGCCAAGGGGTCCGCAGGTATCACCATGATCGACAAGACGCTGGTTGCGTGGGCGTCTCCGAGCAATCTGGAGCAGCAGGGCGGCGGCGTGTTGAGCATCGGCGCCAAGGGCGAGATCTTCGATGCCATCGTGTTCGGCGAGATCGCGCCGAGGCGGTGGATGGCGGGGAGCAACTTCTACGAACGGACGCATAGGGACCAAGCAGCGTGGCCGGAGGAGACGAGCGAGGAGCTGGTGCAGATCGCGATTGTGTACGAGGGGCGCCTGGTGACGATCCTGCGGGATGGGGCGCCCTACGCGGGCTATGAGATGGCGGTGGAGCCGGCGGAGTTCAGCACGGACCAGATGGTGATGATGGGCTTGAGACATCACGGCGCGACGGGAGATCCGTTCGCGGGCGAGATTGAGGATGCGAGGATCTACGACATCGCGCTGGACGCCGAGACGATTGCCGCGCTGACGCCGAACGAACTCACCGGGCCGAAGCCTGTCGGCTGGTGGCCGTTCAAGAAGGACAGTCCGAATGACCGGATGGGCAACTTCGCGGACGGGCAACTGATCGGCGGGGCCGAGATCGAGGACGGGCGGCTGCACCTGGATGGTAAGGGCGCGGCGCTGGTATCGCGTAGCGAGCCGACGGTGGTGCGGACGGAAATGGGCTGGCCAAAGTACCACATCACCGCGCTCGAGGACGAGGGCATCGGCATGCCCTATGACGCGAACGGGTGCATCTACTGGAAGGGCAAGTACCACCTGATGTACATCTTCCAGCGCGACGGCCAGCATCTCTGGGGGCACGCCTCAAGCCCCAATCTGGTGAGCTGGACCTTCCACCCCGCAGCGCTCGGCGTTGCGCCGGAGGACCCCGATCGAGGGATTTTCAGCGGGAACGCGTTTGTTAACAAGGATGGCGTCCCGATGCTCTGCTGGTTCGGCATCGACGCCGGCGTCTGCGTTGCGACAGCGACCGATGACGACCTGATCCACTGGGAGAAACACCCGAACAATCCCATCATCCCCATGCCCAAGGAGGGCGAGCCGGGACACGGGGTCTACAACGTCTGGGACCCGTATCTGTGGCTGGAGGATGACACGTACATCTGCCTGCTCGGAGGCAACAAGGCCGAGAACGGACGGGACTCGCTCTACACGTGCACGTCGCCCGACCTCATTAGCTGGGAGTACAAGCACGCGTTTTACGAGGGCGATCCGGACTGGCGACGGGAGGATGAGGACTGCTCGTGTCCCGACTTCTTCAAGCTCGGCGACAAGCACGTGCTGATGTGCATCAGCCACCCAATCGGCGGGCGATTCTACGTGGGCGAGTTCGACGCGGCAGAGGCCAAGTTCCACCCCGAGCAGCACGTGCGGATGAACTGGCCGGGGAGCATGTTCTTCGCGCCGGAGAGCCTGGAAGCGCCGGATGGACGGAGGATCTTCTGGGCGTGGGTGACGGACCCACGGACGCGTCCGGCGCAGGAAGTGACGGGCTCGGGTTTTCAGAGCTTGCCAAGAGTGCTGGCGCTGGGAGAGGACGGCGCGCCACGCATCACGCCGGCCGAGGAGCTTCTGGCCCTGCGTCGCAAGCGCCGGAGGGAACGGAACATCGAGTTGCCGCGCGACGGGGAAGTGACGCTGAGGAAGATCAGCGGCGCGCGAATGGAACTGAATCTCGAGATTGAGCCCGGAACGGCCGAGGCGATAGGCGTGAAGGTGCGGTGCTCTCCGGATGGTGAGGAGGAGACGGCGATATGGTACCGGCCTCAGAGCAACGTCCTCCGGCTGGACATGTCGCGGTCGACGCTGCGGGATGACGTCACGTATGGCTCGCCGCCGTTCGCATCGTATGGGCTGCAGAAAGCAGCGGACAACGGGCACCCGTATGAGTCGTTCGAGGGCCCGCTTGAGCTGGACGAAGGCGAGACGCTGAAGCTACGGATCTTCATGGATGGGCCGATGCTGGAAGTATTCGCGAATGACCGCCAGTGCCTGACGCAGGTGATATTTCCCGAGCGCGAGGACAGCGTTTTTGTGAGGCTGGCCGCGACGGGCGGCACGGCACGGCTGGTGGTGGCGGAGGCGTGGGAGATGGCTGGGCTGAGGATCGCAGACCACAGGAAGGATAGGTGATCGATGGCGATTTCCGTGACATGCAGCGAGTGTGGCGCGACGCACAACGTCCCCGATGACAGAGCCGGGCAGGTCGGGCGGTGCCCATGCGGCGCAACGATGGCGGTTCCCGCGACGGCGGCTCCCGACGACAGTTCGATGCTGCTGGATGACGAGCCATCCGCGCCACCAGCAGTTGCCCCTCCTTCGGTGGGCGGCCCGCCCATCGCGGCGCCCCCTCAGGGCGTGGCGCCGCCGGCTCCCCGGATGACGACGCGGGCCGGCGGGGGTGAGATCCCGACAGTGGTGAGAGTCGCTCGGCTTCTGAACTTCATCGCCGCCGTGTTCCTCGCGTTGCTGGCCGCCCTGTTTTGGGTGATGTGCATCTTCGCGGTGAAACGAGGCCAGCCGGCCGGCGAGATCGCGATGGTGGCATTCGGCGGACTGGTTGTCATGGCGTTCGGCCTGTTTCTAGGATGGGTGGGCAAGTCTCTCGGCGAGGCAAACTCGCTGGCGTGGAGGCTCCAGATGGGCCTGTCGGTCATGGGCGTGGGAGGCTTCCCGGTTGGGACGATCGTCGGCGTGTACGTGCTGGTTAATTGGTTCAAACCGGAGATAAAGGCGTGGTTTGGTGTATGATGGGAAGAAATCCCCTCCCCTCCCCCTGACGGGGGAGGAGGAGGCTGGATTCCGAGGAACGTTTATCTGATTGGATCAAGATCGGTTCAGTCCCCACGTCCGGCTCTCGGAACGGGCCGACGCGTTCTTGCGCGTCCGAGCAACAGGACTGGGGTGATTGTCATTTCAATCCCACTATGGTGCGAGGCAAGCTGAAAAAATGACCGAGGAGAACGCCGTACAGGAAATTGAGGTCTGCGCATCGTGCATGGCCGCGTGTCCGGTTCAGACCGACACGCGAGGGTATGCCGAGGCGATAGCCCAGGGGAACTACGAGTTGGCTCTGGAGCTGCTTCTGGAGTCGAATCCGTTCCCCTCCGTATGTGGTCGGATCTGTCACCATCCGTGCGAGCAAGCATGCCGCCGGGCGACGGTCGATACGCCGGTTGGCCTGCGAGCTTTGAAGAGGTTCGTCGTCGAGCAGACATCGGAGTATCGGAAGAGTCGCCAGCCCGAGGTAAAGCCGGCAAACGGTAAGAAGGTCGCGATCATCGGCTCTGGCCCAGCCGGCCTGACCGCCGCCAACGACCTGGCGCTGGAGGGGTTTGGCGTGGACGTGTACGAGGCGGCCGACACGCCGGGCGGGATGCTCGGACAGACGATCCCCCGGTACCGCCTGCCGATCGAGGTCCTGATGGAGGACATCGATGCCATCGTGGCGCTCGGGGTCAACCTGCATACCGGCGTCGAGATCGGCAAGGACAAGATGATCTCGGACCTGCAGGCGGAGAGCGACGCCGTGCTGGTCGCCACCGGCCTCAGCGAAAGCGCGAGCATGGTGGTCGACGGCATCGAGGCGCCGGGAGTGCATCTTGCGATGGACTTCCTGAAAGCTGCGGCCGCGGGAGTGCCGATCGACCTGGGCGAGCACGTAGTGGTCGTGGGTGGCGGGAACGTCGCGTTTGACGTCGCCCGCACGGCCCGTCGGCTCGGGGCGAAATCGATCACCCTCACCTGCCTGGAGTCTCGTGATGAGATGCCGGCGTGGGAGTGGGAGATCGAGGAGGGCGTCGACGAGGGCGTTGAGCTGATGCCAGGCTACGGCCCGAACTCGGTCTTCGCGGAAGACGATGTGGTGAAGGGCATCGAGCTGAAGCGCTGCACCAGAGTTTTCGACGAGGACGGCAGATTCAGCCCGCAGTTCGACGATGCCAACATCGCGACGAAGGTCTGCTCCAGCGTCATCATCGCGATCGGACAGCGAGCCGATCTGGGGTGCCTGGAGGGCTCGGACATCGAGGCTGACGAGCGCGGTCGACTGACCTACTCGATCACGACCCTCGGGACGAGCAAGAAGGGCGTGTTCGCGGCGGGGGAGGTCGGCACGGGCCCGGGCGCAGCGATTGAGGCCGTGCGAGAGGGGCACCGCGCGGCGATCGCCATCTCGCACTACATCGACACCGGCGAGATCATCGAACTGCCCGAACCGGACATCGCCAAGCCAGAGGAACTGACGGCCGCGGTGGCCCAGCGGGTGCAGGAGTCGGGACGGTTTGACCCGGATATGATCCCCGCGGAGGAGCGCGTTCAGGACTTCCGCGAGGTCGAGACGGGACTGACCGAGGCCGAGGCGCTGGCTGAGTCGCGTCGATGCCTGGCGTGTCTGACGGGCGCCGAGGTCAATGAGGCTGCATGCGCGGGCTGCCTGACGTGCGTGCGGATCTGCCCGTATGACATCCCGACCGTCGATCGGACAGCCGCGGTCCACGCGGACCAATGCCAGGCGTGCGGGCTGTGCGCGACGGAGTGCCCGGCGGGAGCGATCACGCTGGCGCGGTACTCCAGCGATGACATGCGCGATAGGATCGCGGAGCTGAAGGAGGCGGCGGGCGATGACCTCAAGCACCCGCTGGTGCTCTCCTACTGCTGCGTGTTCGAGACGACAAGTCGCAAGTACCTGCAGCCGAAGATCGAAGAAGCCGTCGAGACAGGCATCCTGCGCATTCTCGTACCGTGCGCGGCGCGCCTGAGCCTGAACGACCTGCTCGCGCCGCTGGAGCTGGGCGCAGACGGTGTGGTCGTCTTGAGTTGTGATGAGAATGACTGCGTGACGCCGGCGGCGGAGGCGAAGCTGATGCGCCACGTCCGGCAGGCGCGCACGACGTTGGAGGACGCCGGAGTTCCGGCTGATCGGATCCTCCACTTCCGCACCCAAGGCTCAGCCGAGGAGTCGTGGGAAGGCTCCTGGGCCGAGGCCCTGGAGACACTTAGGACGCTTGAGTCCGCAGCCAGCAGTGAGGTGACCAAATGATAGTCGCAAAACAGAAGCCGATCTCGGAGATCAAAGAGTTCATCGAGGCGCACAGCAAGGTCCTGATCGTGGGCTGCGGCGGTTGCGTCACGGTGTGTCTATCCGGCGGCGAGTTGGAGACGCAGAGGCTTGCTTCGGCTCTGCGGATTGCGTATCTGCAGGACGGCATTGAGAAGGAGCTTATCGCGCCGACCATCACGCGTCAGTGCGATCCTGAGTTCGTCGAGGACCTCGTCGAGAAGTACATTGAGGGCCAAGGCATCGACGCGGTGGTTACGCTGGCGTGTGGCATCGGCGCGAACTACCTCGCCGACCGGCTGGAGGGCATTGCCGTCTACCCGGGTCAGAACACGCTCTTCATGGGCGGCGTCGACGAGCCGGGCAAGTGGAAGGAACTGTGCGCGGCGTGTGGCGAGTGCATCGTCTACAAGACCGGCGGCATCTGCCCGGTTGCCCGTTGCGCAAAGACGATCATGAACGGCCCGTGTGGCGGCACGAATGACGGCAAGTGCGAGCTGGGCGAGGACACGGACTGCGTGTGGTACTTGATCGTGAACCGGATGAAGGAACTCGACTCGCTGGATACGCTAACGACGCTGGAGCCGCCGCGTGACTGGTCGACGTCGCGCGATGGCGGTCCGCGCACATACGAGGTCGAGGACCGCGAGGCCCTGGTCTCTGAGTCCGAAGGCGAGTAGGACGGTTGTAGGGACCTGAACCAACGAGCATTTGGGGAGCGTCAGAAGCACCCCTGAAGGAGATTGGGAGAGTTATGAAGAGCGGAAGCAATCTCGAGAAGGTCCTGGCAGCCGGCGAGTTCGCGATGACAGCCGAACTCGGGCCGCCGATGGACTGCAACGGTGACGAGGTCATCCACAAGTGCCAGCTTCTGAAGGGCGCGGCGGATGCGTACAACATCACCGACAACCAGACCGCAGTCGTGCGCATGTCCAGCATCGCGTCAGCTGTTCTGATGCAGCAGCAGGACATGGAGCCGGTTTTCCAGATGACCTGCCGCGACCGAAACCGCATCGCGATTCAAGCGGATATTCTCGGCGCCGCGGCGCTGGGGATGAAGAACTGCCTGTGCATCGCGGGCGACCATCAGTCATTCTCAGGCGCAGGCCGGTTGAAGGGACATCCGGGCGCGAAGAACGTCTATGACGTCGACTCCATCCAGCTCATCGGCATCCTGAAGGGCATGCGCGATGACGGGATCCAGCAGGGCGGCGACGAGTTGGAGGTCCGCCCGAAGCTGTTCATCGGAGCGGCGTGGACGCCGATGGGCGATCCGATCGACTGGCGCCCGTATCGGTTGGCGAAGAAGGTCAAGGCCGGCGCGGACTTCATCCAGACTCAAGGCATCTACGACATGAATCTCTTCGCCGAGCAGATGAAGAAGGCCGGCGATCTGGGATGCCTGGACGATACGGCGATGCTGGCGGGGATCATCGTACCGAAGAGCGCGATGATGCTGAAGTACATGAACGCCAACGTTGCGGGTGTTGTCGTGCCGCAGGAGCTGATCGACCGGCTCGCCGCCGAGAAGGAGAAGGCGGGCGACGACAAGGCGGCGGCTCGCGAGCTTCAAGCCGAAGAGGGCAAGCGGATCGCCATCGAGCTGATCCAACAGGCCAAGGAGATCCCGGGCGTCAAGGGCGTCCATCTCCAGGCGATCGAGTGGGAAGAAGCCGTCCCGGAGATCATGGAGAAGGCCGGCCTGCTGCCGCGGCCAGTGATCGAGTAACGGCGTAGCGACATACAGCAAGAAAACACAGCCGCCCGGCGATTCCAAGGAATTGCCGGGCG
>CAZKUN010000321.1:0-9215 GCA_964555935.1 uncultured Armatimonadia bacterium
GGGCTTCGGCATCGACGATCGGGACGATCGTCGTACGAGACGATCGTCGTACGAGACGGCGGGCTACTTCACCGTCACCGTCGGCGGGCTGATGAAGTCCGCGTATTTGGCGTCGATCTCCTCAGCGGTCGGCGGATCGCCCTCGACGATGTAGAACTGGTAGGCCATCACCAGCGGCTCCTCCGGCATGAGCTTGCTGGTGAAGAACGCGCCGAAGCGACCGTATTGGCGCTCCTCGTCGGAGTAGTCGGTGGGCTCGGGGTTCACTGGGGGGTTCATCTGCGCCACCGTGAAGCGCGACTCGCCGAGCGCGTAGGTCATGGCCGACCACGGGATCTCGGGCGCGTCGGGGAACTCAGCCACCGGGTGCAGGTAGGATGTCTCCGATTCGCGCGTGGTGACCTCGTTGTGGGCGCGGTACTGAACGCCCGCGTGGTGCAGGTCTCCGCCGAGCGTGATCTCGCCGGCGACGGTTAGGAGCGCGGATGACCAGACCAGGAGCGTGACGGGCGGCTCCTGGCGGACGACCTGCAGCGAGCGGAACTCAGCGATGACGGGCTCGCCATCGGGATCGCACCAGTCGATTCTCGCGGAGTGCTCGCCCAGCACCGGTCCGGCCTCCGTGAAGTCGATCGAGTGGATGCGGAACGAGAGTTCAGGCTTCGGCAGATGCCAGAAGTCCATCGTGCGGTCGCCGACCTGGGTCTTGTTCCAGCCGACGAAGATCCCGCGGTGATGGGGGAACTTGCCGCCGCTGCCCTTCGTGATCAGATTCTCGCCCGTTGAGTCGAACACGTGGTGATAGATCTTCTTGGTCTCTTCGTGCGTGTCGGGCGAGTAGGTGAAGTACATCAGCCGCGTGACCGGACGACCGTCGTAGAGACAGTCGAGGTACTCGCCCTCCGTGTCCTCGAACGAGAAGACGGGCTCGGTCTCCTCGCCCGCTCGAACCGTGACGCGGTACTCGGTCGTTTCACCCGCATCCATCGATGGCACGATCCAACACACGACGTGCGTGTTGTCGCCCAACCTAATCTGAGCGGGCAGCCCGGGGCCCTTCGTGCCGATGGGCTTGGCGCGCGCGACGAGGTCAACGTTCCAGAGCCTCTCCGGGAGATCGATATCGGCGGAGACCAGTGTCTGCTCGCGGTCGTACTCGCCGGCGTCGACGGTGACCTTGCACTTGAAGGTCTGAGCAGATACGCCAACGCACAATGTGATGCAGACGATGAGAGCGAGCACGCGACTCATGGAGACGGCTCCTTCGCTGAGGCGTCATATCCGGATGGGACGGCTCCTGTGGTTTCGGCGATGAGGCCGGGTGTCCCTGTATGGCCTGCAAGAGACCTTCGAGAGGTGGCACGTAGATGATTGCCTTCCTGGCATCGACCATTGCCCTGCTTGGCGCGCCAGCGAGCGCGAATTCCGTGATGATGAGCGACCACGTGCATGGCTGCACGGTGCAGACGAAGCACTACCGGCTCGTGGTCGACGTGCGCGGCGCGCCGATGGTGCGCGTGACGCGAGCATCGGATGGGGCCAAGGCAGACCTGCGTGACATTTGGCTTCGCGATACCGACGCCCCGTGGCTGGCGTCAGCGTCAGGGGTTGAGCCTCACTTCCATCCGCTGCGTTCGGGGCCCTACCTGGCGGAGGTGCATATCGAGGGGATCGTGCTGGGCGAATGGGACGGACTGGTGGAGGTCAGCCTGTACTGCCACGAAGATCGCGTTCACGTGGTCGCGAGCTTCATCTGCCCGGATGGCGAGTGGGTGAACCGTGGCTCGCATGTCTACCGCGCGCCGGAGGGGCATCGCGACTGCGAAGACATCTCGCCGGGGGATTTCGGGATGGCGTGGGACGCGTCGGGACACGTGGGGTCCGTGCGGACGCTCGGCACGAGCCCTTCCGGCCCCATGTATCCCCGCAACGTGGTCAGGCAATGGCCCGAGCGGATGAGGCTGCTGGCGGCGGTGCCCGACCACGTGCCATGGACGGCGGGGTCGGTCCATGAGGTGGGATGCGCGATCCTCATGGACCGCGACGGGACGACCGAGTTGCCCGATGGCGCGGTCGACATGGAGATGGGGGAGTTCCTTGGGTATGACCCGGCGACGGGGCTGTATCGCATCAAGGCGCAGACATCGGGAACGCCGGAGCCGCCGCGAGGGCTGATCGCGGGCGCGAGGTATTCGATCAGGAACGATGGCACCCCCCGGCGAATCCTCATCGACCAGAAAGACCCGTGGGGCGGGATATCAGGGGGCATCATCCGTGACGGGACGGGCCGCCCGCTGCCGATCTCGGTTCAGTTCGGCCTCAACTTCCCCGAGCATCACGTTGACGGCGGCGAGCCCGGCTGGGCGACGCTTACGTATCCGCTGGAGCTTGGGGCGAATGAGGAGCGAGAGATCCACGCGGAGCATCTGTACCACGGCTTGGCGGACCGGGAGTTGACCTACCTCACGAGCCTCGAGAACGTCGGCGCCCCGCTGCTCCTGCAAACGACCGTGGGGCGTGGAGAATCGCACACGCTCACCACGGGAATGTACCCGCAGGCGCTGACGCCCGGCAACGAGTTGCGGGTGAACGACTTCCGACGGATCTACACGGAGATCGTGAGTCGATCCGTCTCGGCGATCCTGCCGACGTTCTTCGGCTACTACGACACGGACAACGCGTACCAGGGCCTCGTTCCGGGCTTCGTGCGATTCCGCGAGACCGGCCCGTTCCTGACGGAATACACGGTGGAGGCGGCGACGGCGGGCGGCGAGGTGACGGGTGAGTTGCGCGTGTGGCAGGCGGCGCACAGCGACATGACGCGGATCTTCACCGAGGTCGATCTGCAGGTGCAGCGCGACATCGATCTCAGCGACGATGCCGAAGCACCGTTGTTCTTCCTGCGACACCATGCCTTCAATCCGATGGCGTTCACCGAGTATGCCTACTCATCGACAGATGGCTTAGTGATGACGGGCGAGCTGACCTACGAGCGGACAGTGGTTGAGAACGGAACTCCGCTGGACGACCTGCCCTTCGTCTGCATCTACAACGCCGATAACCCGCTGGATGATGGGATCCTCACGAGCGACATCACGGGGAACTCGGGCTTCGTGCTGCTGGACTGGGATGTCGCCGTCGATGGTGAGGAAGTGAAGCCCGGATTCTACGCATTCTGCACGGGCGCCGAGGACCCAGACGGCGCCTACGCGCGCGACGTTGCGGTCGTGCCCACCGAGCCTATCCGATCCCTCCCCGCCGGAAGCCACATCCGCTATCGTGCGCTGCAGGTGGTTTACGGCGATGCCGATTCAGGCCCGGAGACGATGGTGACGGAACGGGCGCGCTGGGCCGTGCAGCCGCTGGAGGTCACGGCCTATGGAGGGGCGGTCGTGTCGGAGCGTCCCCCGCACGTATGGGCGATCGGCGGGAGAGCGACGTTTGACGTGCGCGGCGGCGCGGATCGGGTACCCGTTCGGGTATCAGGTCTGGATCCCGGCAAGTCCGTCACCGTGACGCGGGAAGACGCCGAGGGCGAGACCCACGCGTTGGGCTCGGCGGATCCGGATGAGCCGTGGTACAACGCTTGGCCTGATGGTCAGGGCACCATGGGCATCACGTTCCTGGTGAAGATGGATGAGACGGCGCGGGTGCGGCTGGGAGTGCGTCAGTAGGCCTGACTCGCACCTGTCGAGCGCAGGCAGCAAGGCCATTCGGCGCGAGGCGTAGAACCGGCGAGTGGCCGCCATGCTCACATAGGAGAGGACCGCCGACATATGACTAACATCCCCGACTACTGGCGTTGGTTTCCCGACGCGCGCTTTGGCATGTTCATCCACTGGGGCGCGTACTCGGCCCATGGCCGCGGCGAGCAGGTGCTCTTCCGCGAGTATCTGGAGCAGGAGGAATACGCGAAGGATGCCTGCGCGTGGGATCCGCAGCACTTCAACGCCGATGAATGGGCGCGAATCGCCAGGGATGCGGGGATGAAGTACGCGGTGCTGACGACAAGGCACCATGACGGCTTCTGCCTGTGGGATTCGGCCCACACGGACTACTCCACGGCCAGCCAGGCCTCGGGGCGCGATTTTGTCGGCGAGTACGTGGAGGCGTTCCGCTCGGCGGGCTTGCGGGTGGGGCTCTACTACTCGCTGTGCGACTGGCGCGTTCCCGGCTACTGGGAGGGCCCGGAGCACGATCCGGATGGCTGGGCGAGTTTCCGTGACTATGTTCACGACCAGGTCCGCGAGTTGCTGACGAACTACGGGAAGATTGATGTCATGTGGTTCGATGGCGAGTGGCCGCACTCGGCCTTGGAGTGGAAGAGCGCCGAGTTGGTGGAGATCATGCGCGAGCTGCAGCCGGAGATAATGATCAACAACCGCCTCGGCAAGCCGCACCCGCATGAGATAGAGCAGGGCCTGGCTGAGGCCGACTCGGGCGCCGGGCACTCAGCGAAACTGGGTGACTTCGGCACGCCTGAACACCACATCACCGCCGAGCCGGGCCGACTGTGGGAATCGTGTCAGGTCAGCACGTGGCGGCTGTGGGGGTATGCGATCGGCGAGCGCTGGCGGCCAGCCGATCTGCTGCTGGATTTCCTCGTTGAGAGCGCTCAGAAGGGCGGCAACTTGCTGCTGAACGTCGGCCCTGACGCGGAAGGGCGGCTCCCGATCGAGTTCGTCGAGCGTTCGACCGAGATCGGCGAGTGGCTGCGCGTTCATGGCGAGATGATCTACGACTCAGAACCCGGCGAGGTCTGCGAGTTCATCACCTATGGGCGGCAGATGCGGCGCGGCAACAACCTCTATCTCATCCTCCGGTTCTGGGATGGGCGTCCATCGCTAACGCTTCCCGGCTTGGATAGCACTGTCCTTAGCGCGGAGCTGCTGACAACCGGTGAAGAGCTGGAAGTCGGGCAGTCGGATGACTACGTAACCGTGTGGGGCTTGCCCGAGGAGCCGCCGACGGATCTGTTCCCGGTCATCAAGCTGGAGTGTGATGGCCCGCCGACGGCGCGGCCGTGGGCGAAGGACCGGCTTTGGGGCGGCGATGCCCGCCGCATGACGCCATGGGCCGCGGCGCGAGGGACGTCGGTCTGGGCGGATGGGGAGCCCCGTGACGACTAGGGCTTGAGCACCAGTTTCCGCGTCTCGGGGTTGTAGTCCCACTCCAGTCCGAAGGCCCGCTTGAGGTCCTCGCCCGCCACCCACCAGCGGGTCCAAGCCGGCGCCCCGGCGTAGTTCCTGCCTACCGGCGGGCGCGTGAGCGCCAACGGTTCTCCGTTCAGCGACGCCACCAACTTGCCGTTCGTGATACTGAGACGGTCATCCCCGCACGCAACCGTGCACTCGTCAGGAGTGCCGGGCATACCGCTCAACTCGTACCCGAGCCGCTCGCCCCGCGAGCCGACATCGAGAAGCGGGCCGATCGACTCCATGCGGGCCGGGGTGGCGCCCGGCTCGGCGTGGCCGTCGACATACACGAGTAATTCCCTCGGATACCATGAAGCCCGGATCGTCCCCGGATCGCCCTGGTAGTCCTCGAAGGTCCACGTCAGCCGCCGGGCTTCCTTGTCGTCCGTGCAGCCCTCGGTGTAGTAGTTCGTCTGGTGGTGGCACCACCGCTCGACCACCGTTCCGTAGTTGAGGATCACGTCGATCCGTTCGACGGACCCACCCTTCCAGCGCGATCCCGTCTCGAGGTAGTAGAGGAACCAATCCGGGCCGCCGTTGCCCGTGACGCCCTTCGGGTGGCGGTAGCTGATCTCGACGCGACGCTCCTGCCCCTCGGTGAATGGAACGGGCGTCACGTACCACTTCTCGAACTCATAGTCGTAGCATGCCTGGCCGCCGTACGTCTCGCTCGCGTCCGGGAGCAGCTTAACCTCGAACGGATCTCCGTCGACCACGAACTCGAGGTCCCGTAGGTCCGGGGAGTAGCCGTTTCGCTCCGCGGCCGTGGCCGCGCGCTGGTGGTTTATCTGAGGAAACCCCATCATGCACTCATCCGCTGGGCCCTCGTTGCGGAAGAGGAGATCGGCGTGGACGACGGCTTCGGAGTCGTAGAGGTCAATGGTCAGCGTCTCGGAGACGAGCCGTACGTGCTCCTCGCCCACTTTGGGCGCTGCTGCTCCGCCACGGACGAGGATCGACGCGGGGTCGGCACCAACCGAGGAGACGCACAGAACGGCCACAGCCATACCCACTATGATTCGCATACCCAGCCCTCCCGTAATTCAGACGGGCTCTCGTCAACCTCACTCATACGGAACGCCCGGCATGCGACACTGTTCCGGCGGGGAGGGTGGAGCGAGAGCCTGCGGGAACAACCCACTCCGCAACAGCCTCTGGGCGGATGGGGAGCCGAGGGACTAAGATGACACGCATTGGCATCTGGACGGCTATCGTCACGATCGGGCTGCAAGCTCACGGCTTCTCGCAGGAGCCGTCCTTCACTGAAGGCTTTGAGGGCGAGCTAACCGAGTGGGTGTTGGGCGACACCGGTGCGAGCCCGCTGGAGTTGGTGGACGATCCGGTCTGCGAGGGCGCGACGTCGGCGTACTCCGGCCCTCCCGGCAACCGGAACGTGATGAAGTGGACGCTGCCACTGCGGTTGGTGGGGCGGCTTGAGGTGTGGTTCTACGACGACATGGTCTCCCCCAAGCAGCAGATCGCGGCCGCGAGCGGCGTGCCGGGCGAGTTGATGGCCATTGTCACTTGGTCCACTCCGTACTACCAGTACCGGGTGACCACGACGTACCACGACACCCCCATCAAACGCAGCAAGGGCTGGCATCTGTTCGCGTGGGAGTGCGATGGCCGCGAGACGGTGGCGTCCATCGATGGGACCGACATCCACACGAACCGCGGCATGGGCCGGATCCGCGAAATCTCGCTCGGGAGCTTCTGGGACGACAGCACGGGATGGTACGACGACCTGCGCGCGTTCCGGCGGACGCCGACCCATGCGGGGGCGCTGATCGAGGCGGAGGACGCGTTCGAGCAGTCTGGCGGCCGGATCGAGATTTGCGAGAAGAACGGCGCTTCGGAGATGGCCTTCAGGATGTGGGACAAGCCGGGCCACGCGCTGGAGTGGGCGATGGGAGCCGGCGCGGACGGACCGAGGACGCTGCTGGCTAAATACGCGACCGGGAGCGCTTCCGCCACGCGCCGTGTCGAGATCGGCGGCGCGGCGGCTGAACTCAAGGTCAGCAACACGGGCGGCTGGGACCAGTGGGAGTATGTCGGAGTCCCGGTGACCGTGGAGGGCGGGACGAACGTGGTGCGGATGGTGAATGCGGGCGGCAGCCTGAACCTCGACTGGCTTGCGCTCGCGCCGCCGGGCGTGGATGCGAAGGCATACGGCGAGTTGCTCGATACATGGTTGCGTGGGGCACCGTGGCTGGAAGCCGCGACGGCGCGCATCCGCGAGAAAGCCGATGCGCTCGACGTCGCGCTGCCCGAGCAGACGGCGTTACCGTCGCTGGCGATGTCACTCCCGTCGCAGGCCGAGCTGCCGGGCTTGGGCGCGGGCGTCCGGGACGCGCTATCGGAGGCCGTCGGTGAGATCGTCGCGGCGGAGCTGCCGAAGCTGGAGGGCATCTATCGCACGCGCGCCGCCAAGCCGCTTGGTGAGGAGACGGAGCTGTCGCGCGAGTACTACGAACGCCTGCTGCGCTACGTGCGGCTGACGGATCCGCGGATCGTCGAGTGGCCCCATGCCACGGGCTGCAGGTACCACAAGGAGGACGGATCGAATGAGTGGGCGGTGCGGCAGAACGCGACCGTTGCGCTCGGCTATTCGACGCTGCTTCAGGGCGATTACGACGAGTCCATCTCCCGAGTGCCGCGAGAGCAGATAGCGCGGGACCTGAACGAGATCTGCCGATATCTCGCGATCACGCACGGCGCGAATTTCCTGCCGACGGGCGACGGAAAGCAGTGGGGAGATCAGTGGCAGTCGGCGTTCTGGGCCCGGATCGCGGGGACGGCGGCGTGGCTCGGGTGGGAGCACCTGGACGAAGACGTGAAGCTGATGACCGCGCGGATGGTGGAGCACGAGGCCGATAGGTTTAACGAGCGCAAGCCCGATTCAGGCGTGTTGCATGACACGAAAGCCGAGGAGAACGGCTGGAACTCGGAAGTCATCGCCCTCGCGGCGTGCATGTTCCCGGACCACCCGAATAACGCGCTCTGGCAGGAACGCGCCATCGTCTACATGATCAACTCGCTTACCCGCGAGGCCGACCTCACCGAGGAACGCGCCGTCGACGGCAAGCCAGTGAGGGACCGCGTGACGGCCGTTACGGTCCATCCCGACTTCACGCTCGAGAACCACAACCGCGTCCACCCCGACTACATGGGCACGATCGGGCTGATGCTGCGCAACGGGCTGGTGTATCCGCGCGCGGGCTTGGAGCTGCCCGAGAGTACCTTCTACAACGTCGGCGAGGTGTGGGGCGTGCTGAAGGGGCTGATCGCCCGCAACGGCTCCTACTTCTACGTCAACGGTCAGGACTGGTGGCCGCATCGGCATGACGGGCCGATCACGTGCGGGGGCTTCATGAACGCGCTGACGGGCGACCCGGACGCGGCCTTCATCGAGCGCGCGACTTTGGAGTTCACCGGCCGCATGCACGCGCGGTTCGATGACGGGAGCTTATGGGACACGCGCGAGTACAACTACCGCAACGCCGAAGAGGAGATGATCGCGCGGTACTCGGAGCTGTATATGTTGCATCGGCTCTACGACGATGGGCCGGAGCCGCCGAGCGCTGAGGCGTTTCACCAGACCCGGAGCGGCGTGCGGGTCTTCGAGCGCGGGGGATTTGTCACCCATCGGACGCCGACGAAGTTCTGCTCCTTCGCATGGGTCAATGGCGCGATGGGGCTGGTCTACCCGTCTGGCGACACGTGGTTCACCTCGCCCTCGGAGCGGGGAATGATTGGTAGGATCGCGTGTGAGGGGGTGAAGGATACGACGCCGGTCGTCGAGGCGCGCGTGTTGAACGCGGCCGATGATGGCTTCGCGCTTGCGGCGACGATCTCACGGTGCGAGGGGAAGGTGGGGCAGACCATCGCGCTCTTCTCCCTGCCCGGCGAGCCGTGCATCTACATGGAGCGACTGGCGGCGCGCGCGGACGTAACCGTGCATGAAGTGGCGACTGGGACGGCGACGATTGCCACGAAGACTGGCTCTTCCCCGACGGTATC
>CAZKUN010000322.1:0-1417 GCA_964555935.1 uncultured Armatimonadia bacterium
GACGCCAGGCGTCTCGCAGCGGATTTCTAGGTCCAAGCGGTCATCCAAGTGGCCGGCAAGCTCCGCGTGGGTGCCGAGGGAGCGCCATCGGAGATCGTTGAGTTTCTGCATCTCCTCGGCGACTTGCGGATGGACAGCCTGCTTGGTGTCTGCGTGTTGCTGGCGCAATTCCCGCTCGCGGTCGAGCATATCCTGCACGTCTTGCGATTGCTCGGCCGCGAGCCGGACGATTCCGGGGATCGCTACGCCGCAGTTCTCATCGCCAATTACCAAGCCGCCCGCGTCGATGAAGGTCCGCAGGGCGGCGGCCTCCTTCGCCGTAACGGCGGGCGTGTTGGGCAGAACGATCACATCGTAGCCGTCGAGCACGGTCGCGTCGGCGAAGGCGTCGTCATACAGCACGTCATATGGAACGCCCGTCGCGGTGATGGCCTTCATCATCCAGCCGCCCGACCACCAGCGCTCGTTGGAGTACAGACTTGCCGCGAGGGAGCGGATGACGGCGAGCTTCCGCGGCCGGTTGCGCCACTCGCGGATGAGTCGCCCGTAGGGTTGCCAGAGCCCCTCGCTGAGCGCGCTCATCTCGTCGATGACCTCGGGGATGAACAGGCCGCCCTTCTCACCGGCTTTCTTGCCTTGCTCCCACGCGGCGTCGTCGTCGAGCCCCTCGAGACCGGCCTCCAACTCCTGAAGTGTCTGCATGCCGTCGCCGGACAGGACCCGGTGCCAGCCCCAGAACGTCATCAGCTCAATCGGGCGCGAGCAGCAGAGCCAGACCGCCTCGCGCAGCATGTCGGGCGGGGGCGTTGCGGCGTAGGGGGCGGCGGTGCCGGGCTTGAACAGGAATTGGGGCATCCCGGTCGGGAGTGTCGCCAGGCCCTCGGAAATCGCCGACAGCGACTCCTGCACGGGGATCATGTTCTTCGGGTCCTGGTAGTAGACCCATTCCTGGGCGATGTCGGCCTTTGCGTAGCGGATGACCGGTGGGCAGCGCAGGATAGGTTCCAGGATGCATGTGATATCCGGGCGGATCGCGTGGATGGCATCAACCATCCGCTCGTTGAGCGCGACTTCACTGCCGAACTCCTTGTGCCACGCCTCGGTGAATCGCAAGAGCGGATCGTCCTCTGACGCAACGCCGTCGGGTGGTCGCCAATCGTCGCCCAGTAGCGTCGGCGACAGTCGGCTGAATGGCAATGCGATGTTCCACGCCTCGTCCTTTGGCACCATCCATGGCCGCATGTCGATGCCGAAGCGGCGCAGCACTTCGGCGCGGGCCTCTGGCGAGAAGTCAAGTTCGCTGTTCCACTCGGTGTTGACGATGCTGGCCACGAAGCTCGGGTAGTGTTCAACCGCTCGCGCGTAAGCCTCGGCCTGCTCCGCGGCAGCTTGAAGCGCATCCGGGCTGCGCGGGTTC
>CAZKUN010000322.1:1427-7869 GCA_964555935.1 uncultured Armatimonadia bacterium
GTGGGAAGCCGCTCGGGCCGCGCAGATGGGAGAAGGCGAAGAGGCCCTCGCCGGCGGCCACGTCGATGGACGCGCTGTTTCCTGCATCAACGACGGTCACGCCGGCGAATCTCAGCCTGCGCTGCGTTTCGCGACTGCCACCGTACCACGAGACGATCTGGAACTGTTCGCGGTCCTTGCTCGGGCCGATCCTGATCGGGTAGATGGCGGCAGCTTCCTCCAGGCCCTCGGCAGCCCACGTGACGCGCGCATCGTATCGCCCCTGTCGGAGCCGGCTGGGCGTGATAGGAAGCGCGACCTCAGCGGATGCGTTGGCGGGGACAGACACCGTGACCGACACAGGTGCTAGCGGCGGGATCTCTACGGTGACTGCGAGTGCGCCGATGGGCCGATCGGATCGGTTGAGAGCGCGCAGTGGCACGTTGTAGGTGCCGAGATCGCGACCGAGACACCGGGGCGCGTTGGCCCACTGAACGGTCACTTCCGGTGCCAGAGGCAGGGGAGCGGCCCGGCCAGCCAACGCCGCGACCTCGTCCGCCGTCAGGGCACGATTGAAGCTAGCGAACTCGTCCACGACGCCGTCCGCGCATGTCAGCGGCGCTCGGTGCGAGCTGCCGATGGTGTACCGGTACGTTCCCCCCGCCAGACGATCCGTGTCGATCTCTCCGGGTCCGGCTGTGCCCGCCGGCTCGCCATCAACGTAGAGCGCGGCGCCCGTCTCATCCCAGCACAGCGCGACATGCGCCCACGTGTTGGGCTTGAGAGCGATCGGACTGATCGCCTTCTGCCCGCGAGCCGCGAAGTCGATCTTGCCGTCACCGCGCGCTGCGATGTAGAAGGGTTGGTCCCAGTAGTCGTTGACCTGGAAGAAGCGCTTCACCGAGAGCATCTCGGATGGCTGAACCCACAAGGCGACGCACCCCGTGGCGGCATTGAACGTCTGAGGCGTGAGTGGGAGCTGGAACATCTCGACGGCTCGTCGGGTCATCCCAGGCACCCAGGACGTGGGGGAGAGGCGGTTGGAGTAGTGTCGCCCCGCTTGCTCAACCTGCAAGCAGTCAACGTAGAACGTAGCTGCGTTGGGCGATGCGGACCGCGCGATCAACCGGAGGTCCATCGGGCTCGCAAGGGGTTGTCCTCCGAACTCCTCCATGCCGAGGTCATACGGCAGCACCGTGAATACGCGCTGCCATTCGGTCGTGAGTTCGACTCGCGCCGGCTCGGACGCCGTGCCATTGGTCCGATCTTCGACCAGCAGCTCAACAGTCTCGCCACCGACCTCTCCCCGGACGTAAGCCGAGCCGATGTACCGGAGGATCGCTGGCGCTTCGGCGGGCAGCGCTTCCGCGCCGTCGCCTGCCAATGCAGCCGTCACCCGCAAGCCTGTCACGCCCACGAGCGGCTCGCTTGCCGCGAGGTCGGCGTCTCCAATCGCGACGAAACCACCGACCTCGCCCTCGGCCGCCGCCACTGGCAGCCAGTTCTGCATCCCGCGGCTGACATCGCCGTAGTCACCCGACTCGATGAAGAGTCCCTGTCCGAACCTGCCCTCGCGCCAGCGAGGCGTGTTCGCGGGCAACTCGCCGAGGCCGGCATCGAACGCGATCGACGGCCGCGAGAACGTGCCACGGACGCCGCCACCCGTGCCGAGGTAGGCATCGTCCGAGCCATCGAACGGGACATACACCAAGACAGACGACAATGCGTTGGCATCCTGAGGCCGCGATGCCGAGGGCCATGCCAACAGCGCCAAGGTGGCGATGACCAGCGACACCTTGCGCGACCGGTAGAGACCGGCGAGCTTGGGTTCCATGCGTCATGACTTCGCCCGACCGGGCGGCGATCCTCCTGAGCCGACTGCGCGCCACCGGTCAATGATTCTCGGTGTCGGTGTTAACGAATCGGCCAGGTCGTGCGTCTGTGTCTGTGGGAGGGCAGACAGGCCTGTGGTTACGGACCGACTTGGACGCGCCATTCCGCGACGCGCGATGAGCACGTATGACGATGGGCAGTTGGTCGAGTTGGCGCGCGCCGGAACGCGGGCGGCCTTCGACGAGCTGTTCCGCCGGCACGGCCGCAGAGTGCATGACTTCGCGTATCACATGCTGAGCGACGCGGACGGGGCGGACGATGTGGTTCAGGAGGTCTTCCTGCGCGTTCATGGCGGCCTGCGGAAGTTCCGGGGGCAATGCCCCGTAGGGAATTGGATCATGCGGATCGCCGTGAACGAGTGCATATCGCAGAGGCGCCGTTCCCGGCGACGCAAGGCCGAGGGCCCGCTCTCCGATGCGGTCGAGGCCAGCGCTCTAGTCCATGCTCAACCCGACGACGGTATCGATATTCGCCAGGCACTGGCGAGACTCCGACCGGCTGAGCGCGCGCTAATCGTGATGGGTGGTGTGGTCGGGATGAGCTATGCCGAGATTGGCGAGATCACCGGGTGCTCTGCATCCGTGGTTGGCGTGAAACTGCACCGAGCGAGAATGAAGCTCAGGCACGAGTTGGGGGACACGATGACGGGGAGTGCGGACCATGACTGACCGAGCGTGCCGCGAACACGCGGAAGCCATCGGCCGACTTGTCGACGGCGAGTTGGATGACGCCGGTGCTGCCGGCGCGCGGGCCCATGTTGCCGCGTGTGCCCCGTGCCGCGAGGGATTCCATGTGGACCGGAAAGCGCGGGAGGCGTTAGCATCGGCGGACGCCCCACCCATGCGCGGCGATGCTCTGGGGCGCCTGCACGCGTCGATCGACGCGCGGGCATCCCGAAGCATGGCCCGCCCCTGGGTGCCGGTGCTGATTGGCGTGACGGCTGTGGTGGTGCTGGCTACCGCGATTGTCGCGTCGCGCGGGTACCTGACTCCGGTCGAGGCGCCCGACGTTTCGGCTCAGACTCCTCGCCCCGTGATCCGTGGCCCGCTAACGGTATTGCCGGACCCCGAGCCGGTTGAGCCCGTCGTGGCGGAGCCAGCGCCTCCTGACCCGGCGCCAGCCATACTGACGTCACTGCCAGAGCCGAAGCCCCCCAAGCCCAGACCACGCCGGCAAACGCGGCGGCGAGCAACTCCCGTCCGAAACGAGCCCGAGAGCGATGACTCATCGATCATCATCACGGTGTTGGACCCCGACGTCAGCCAGGCGCTATCGGACGCCATCAGACCGCGTCCGGGCAAGACGGTAATCATCGCCAACATTCCCGGCGAAGACGGCGAGCCGGGCCAGTTGTGGAGCGTCTGTCGGACCGTCTCCGATGACTCGACGATCGATCACGTGGAGGTCTTCGTCGGTCCGCTCGACGAGACCCCGCCGACTGATGTGGAATCTGAAACAGTGGAGGCCGAAAGCCATGACCCGTCTGAGGAAACCGAAGGCGATCTACCAGGCATGGACGATGCTGATGCTGGTGGCGATCTTGGCCATCGCGCCGATCCAACTGGGCCTGTGTGAGGGGGACGGAGCCGAGTCGCCGCCTGAGCCGCCTCCGACCATTAATCTGCATGCCACGGGAGCAGATGTCGCGGAGTTGGTGGAACTGCTCAGCAGAGCGACCGGGACGCGGATCGTCGTGCGAGCCGCGGGCTCAGCACCGGTGACGCTGAGCGTCGAGGACGTTAGTATTGACGGCGCATTGGACGCGGTGACCGGGGCCGCAGGCCTCGACTGGACCCGTCAGGGCGATATCATCGTGATCCGCGAGAGGCCGGCGGACGCGCGGCTTGAGTATCGGGTCCTGGATGACAATGCCCTCGCCCTGACGGTGAGGGAAGGGCCAGCCATCGTCCCCATACCGCCGCAGGCCGGCTTTGCCTTGACGGACCTGGTCGAGAGGGATCCGTCGTGGACGGCGTGGCGCGGCGACCTCGCGGAGGAACTGGGCGCGGAACCATTCATACCCATCAGTTGCACCGTCGATGACGGTAGACTGCGCCTGAAGGGATCGCTTTCGGGCGTGGTCGAGGATCTAACCGCGGCCGGTCTCGACATCTCGCTCGACCCCGGGCTCACCGTCGGCACGGCCGATACGGCCGTGGACTTGCCGTGGACGGAGGAGAGCACGGTGGAGCAGGTTGCTTTGCGGCTGTGCGTGGTCTTGAGCGCGGGTGATGTTGGCGTCTCGATGGTCCAGCACAAGGACGACGAGGGCAATCTGACCGACCGACTTCGCATCGTGCCAGCCAACCGATGGGGGGAGATGTTCGGGCGGATGCCGCCGCCGGTCCCCCCCGTTGCGGCGGGAGCCTTGCGCCTCGTCGAGCCGTTCATCGGGGTCGATCAGATTGACCTCGGGAGGATCGTCCTCGACAATGCAACGCGCGCCTACGTGGACGCGGCGGGGGCCTTGAGGGTCGATCCGCTCGGGGCTGTGGCGTTCGAGCCGCTGGTCGAGAACGCGGACATCCCCGAGCCGATGCAGAAGCGGATTGATCTCGATCTCAAAGACGCGACTCTGACCGATGCCCTGGACGCGATTGCTGCGGAGCTAGGCCACCCAATCGAACTCGCGGACGGCGTCAACCGCGAAACGACTGTCACCGTCTCGCTCAAGCAGGCGCCGATTCATCAGGCGCTGCAGACCATTGTCTTGCAGCTTGGGCTCATCCCCAAATACGAGCGGGGAGAGGCCTTCGATGGCGTCATAGTAGTGCCGCTGACCGTGTTCTACGGCACGGAAGGGCCTATTCAACCCGGAGTCAATCACTAGGCCCGCATCTCTTCGAGGTGGCTGATATCGCTGCGCCCCCCGAGCCGGGTTTCGGGGGGGCGCTTCCATTTAGCGCCGCCCCTTGCGCGTCGGCGCGGGTTCGGCTACCATAGCTGCCTTGCCGCCCGGATACGATTGCCGACAGGCGGCGTTGGTGATCCGTACCGGAGGATATGGACTGATGACCGTTAATGAGGACGGACGTGGATTCGCGTCGCCCGAGGAGCTGGCCGCGGCCTTGGCTCGTGGCGAGATAGTGATCCTCGTCGACCACGTGGATCGCGAGAACGAGGGCGACTTTGTGCTGGCCGCCGAGAAGGCGACGCAGGAACAGGTCGCCCTTATGCTGAGCAACGCGAACGGCGGACTGCTCTTTCTCGCTCTCGACGGAGAGCGGTGCGACGAACTGGATCTTCACCCGATGGTGACAGATAATACGGAGGTCAACCTGACTCCGTTTACGGTGTCCATCGATGCTCGCGAGGGCATCCACACGGGGGTGTCCGTCCCCGATCGCATCCGCACGACGCAGATCGTGCTCGACCCGGACGCCAGGCCCGAAGACCTCGCGCGCCCGGGGCATCTCTTCCCTATTCGAGCATCGGCCAACGGCGTCTTGGATCGTCCCGGTCACACTGAGGGTTCGGTGGATCTGTGCCGACTTGGGGGGCTCTTCCCGGCTGCGCTGGGGTGTGAGATTCTCAAGCCGGATGGCGAGACGGCCGGCCTGCCGGTGTTCCATCAGCTCGCCGAGAAGCATGGCCTCCTGATGGGTACTGTGGACGACCTGGTGGCTCTTCGCAGGCGCCAGGCGTAGGTCGGTGAGTTCAGGCCATCAACCCGTGCGCCCTCCGCAGCTCAGCCCGGATGGGCAGCCCATACGGGCATGCCGCCTCGCACGAGCCGCAGTCCGTGCATGCCGCGGCCGTCTGATGAGCAGGCAGACTGCGGTACATCCTCGCGGCGATCTCCGTCTGACCGTATCCCTCGGCGTAGCTCCGATAGCGCAGGACATCGCTAACCGCCAATTCGCGCGGGCACGCCTCGTCGCAGCTTCCACACCCGCGGCAGATCGACGCGTAGGCATGCTCGGTGAACGCCTCGAGCGCGCGAGCCTCCTCTGGGGTCATCGCCTCGCGCGCGGCGGCCAGGTCCTCGGACGCTTCGTCGTAGTTTCCCATCGCCAGCACGATGCCTGTCACGTAATCGCGGCCCAGCGACCACTTGATCGCGGCCTGGAACAAGTTCGCCTCGCCCAGGACGGCCCGTTGCTCATCGGTCGCGCGCGGATACCAATCCGCGCCCGCTGAAAGGGCCTTGCACGTCTTCATCACGAGCACGCCGACGCCCGCGTCCGCCGCGGCCTTCAGCGCATCGACGTCGGTCGCCGGGGAGAGGAAGTTGTGGGCGATCTGCATGACGTCGAACCAGCCGAGTTCAACGCCCTTGGCCACGGCCGCCGCGCGTCCCACGTGGCTGCTCATGCCGAGGTATCTCACTTTGCCCTCGGACTTGAGTTGATCGAACGCTTGCTTGGCGCCCGCGCACGCGACCGACTCCGGCGTGTTCCCGGGGATCATCCGCGAGCACCTGGACCGACCGCCGTCGGATGAGGACCGCCGCCGATTCGAGCGCCGGTTCGTGGCCCTGCTGAGCGAAAGCTGTCTGGCCGAGCCCGCCCGGTTCTCCCAGATACCCGGTTCCTCGGCGATGCTGGAGTGGCTCGCCCGGACCGGCCGC
>CAZKUN010000322.1:7879-9214 GCA_964555935.1 uncultured Armatimonadia bacterium
CCGGCGTGCGGCGGTCGTGCATGTAGATGATGTCGACGGACTCGACGGCCATCCGATCCAGGCTGCCCGCGAAGTCGTCCAGGAAGGCCTGTTTCGGTGCGTCAGGGGGAATGGTGCGCGTCCACTTTGTGCCGACGACGACCTCGTCGCGGCGGCTCGCCAGGATGGGGGCCAGCATCCGCTCGGCGTTGCCCTCCTGGTAGAGCACCGCAGTGTCGAGGTAAGTCACGCCCTCGTCGATGAGGTGCTCGACGAAGGCTTGGTCATTCATGAACTCGGTGCCGTAGCCGACGGCGCTGACCTCGAGGTCGGTTTGCCCGAGCTTGCGCCGGGGCACGCCTGGCCTGTCATCCGCCGTCGACGCGCCACCGGCGGCGAGCCCGGCCAGGGCCGCTCCCGTGAACGACGTGTTTCGGAGGAACTCGCGGCGGCTGATGCTCATCGTTGATGCTCCTCTCGGGCGGCTACACGCGGACCGGCATCTCGCGGACACGCGTGCCAATGGCATCGAATAC
The DNA here is from genome assembly GCA_964555935.1 of uncultured Armatimonadia bacterium. GTDB lineage: Bacteria > Armatimonadota > Zipacnadia > Zipacnadales > VGFC01 > CAZKUN01. The sequence continues at coordinate 8,395 of CAZKUN010000322.1, forward strand.
GGCGTTGGCTATGGCCGGAGCTATGGCGATGATCGGCGTCTCGCCTCCACCTGCCGGGTCGATGTCGGGACGGTCGATGAGATGCACGTCGAAGTCCGGCACGTCCTCAAACCTCGCGACCAAGTACTGGCTGAAGCGCGGGTTGAGGATCGTCCCATTCTCGAACAGCATCTCCTCGCGCAGTGCCGCGCCCATGCCCATCATGATGCATCCGTAAACCTGGGACAGCAGGTTCGCCGGGTTGAGGATTGCTCCGCATTCGAATACCTGGGACACGTGGCGCACGTCAATCCGGCCGCGGCGACTCACGGCGACCTCCACACATGCCGCTACGTAGGAGGCTTTCTCCGTTCCGCATGCCAGTCCGACTCCGACTCGCTTGCCGGCCGACGCCTTCCTGCCATCCCAGTCGAAGCGTTCGGCGGCCGTCTCAAGCACCGCGCGCAGGCGTGGGTTCTGAAGGTGGGCCAGACGGAAGGCCAACGGGTCCGTGCCGGTTTCCGTGGCGAGTTCATCCATGAAGCTCTCGCGGGCGAAATTGTTCTGGGTGGAAGCGAGGGCGCGATACGACCCGCCTCGCAAGGGCGAGTTCGACCGCACGGACCCGGCTTGGGCTTGCGGAATCGCATACGGTGTGTTGACGGCCGAGCCGCCTGCGTTGATGTCGGTCATACGCCACGCCGCGATTCGCCCGGCGTCGTCTAGGCCGGCCTCGACATCGATGAGCGCGGCCGGGCGGTAGTAAGCCCAGGTGAACTCCTCCTCGCGCGTCCAACGCAGCCGGACGGGACGGCCCGCGGCCTTCGCCAGACGAGCCGCT
>CAZKUN010000323.1:0-9086 GCA_964555935.1 uncultured Armatimonadia bacterium
GGACGATCTTCCCTAGCAGCCCAGCCTCGACCACCTTGCGTTTGAGCAACTCCTGCGGCCACAGAAATACGTTCTCGGCCACCTCCAGCTTCACGCCATTGGCTCGACACGCGTCGATGATGCGATCCGCCATCGGCAGCGTGGGCGCGATCGGAATCTCGGTCAATACGTGGCAGCCGGCCTCGGCGGCACGGACGCTGATGCCCACACACGAATCCGTCGGCGCCATCCGCAAGACGACGTCCGGCTTGTCCTCGGCGAGCATGACGTCGAGATCGGTGTGGATGGTCGAGCACCCGTAGGCGTCAGCGGCCGCTTGGGCGCGCTCGGCGCTGTGGTCGCAGATCGCGCTCAGCTCGTACATGTCGGGCAGCGCGTTGATCACGTTCAGATAGGCCCACGTCCGGCTACCCGCCTCGGAACCCGCCCCGACGCTCGCAATTCGCAGTCGTCGCATGATTGATGCCTCGCTTTCGCGGAGTGTGGGTGAGGGGATTCGTGACGCGGACCCGCAGCACCTGTGCGCAGACTAACAAGGTATTCGCGCCACGAGCGCGAATCACCCATCGACCGGGAGGGTTCACCTGATGAGAGTTGCGATCGTCGGCGTCGGCCACTGGCACGCGGGCCTGATGTACATCCCAGCGCTCAAGAAGATCGGCGCGGATATCTGCGCAATATCAGATACCTCCGAGGATGCTCTCGACGCGGCGGAGGTGGATTGCCCTCGGTTCCTGGACCACCGCGAGTTGCTGGCCGAAACAAAGCCTGACTTCGTGTTCGCACACGCGCCCCACTGCGACATGACCGGCGTCGCCGCTGACCTGGTGGCGGCGGATCAGGCGTTCGCGATGGAGAAGCCGATGGGCGTCGATTGGCGCGCGCTCAACGCGGTGGCGAGCGAGGCGGGGAAGAGGGGCACCTTCGCGGCCTGCGCTCTGGTGACGCGGTATCTGGCCTTGGTGGAAGAACTGGCGAGACTGCGCGATGCGGGAGAGCTTGGCAACCCCGTCCACTACTACTCGCGCCTGTTCGCCGGAGCGCCTGGCCGGTACCGGGAGTGGAACTGCGAGTGGATGCTCGACCCCGATCGCGCCGGCGCGGGGCCCCTGTTTACTTCGGGCCGCATGCGATCGATGTCTACCTGTACCTGACGGGTGATACCATCACGAGCGTCACGGCAGCCACCACCAGCGGGCTCCACGGCGAGAAGATTGAGGATCTGACCTCACTCACGTTCAGGGCCGCGTCCGGCGCGCTAGGCGTGGTGGAGATCAGTTATACGCATCCCGACGGCTACGAGCGGAATTTCTCACTGACCACGGACGCTCTGCACGTGGGCGGCAACATCGAGGGCGATACGATCCGATTCCGGGATGGGCGGACGATCGACATCGAGCCGAACACGGCGGCGCTGGACATGTACGAGGTCTACACGGAGGACTCGCTGGAGCGCTATGCCGCGGGCAAGCCGCCTGTAGCATCCATCCATGACATGGTACCCGCGTTGCGGGTGATGAACGCCGCGCAACGGGCGATTGCCTCAGGCTGCGCGGAGACGGTTGACCTGGCCTGACACAGGCCAACTCACCCCTTAGGTCGCGCGAGACGTCGTTTTTTCCGGAATGCGGAACCACTTGACCGCAGCGCCGTGTTACGGTATACTGAGAAAGTAAACTAAATCGATCAACAACCTCTATAAACATGCTCAAGCTACCCGCCAGCGCGGAATACGGACTACTGGCCGCGGTTCACCTCGCGGACATGCACGCGTCAGGGGATTTGGCCAAGGCCTCGGAGATCGCCGAGCGCCGCGATATCCCCTTGCCCTACCTTGAGCGTTTGCTGGCCCAGATGCGGGCATCGGGCCTGATCGAGAGCTTCCGGGGGCCTGGCGGAGGGCACCGGCTGGGCAGAGAGCCCGGCTCCGTGAGTGTGCTCGACGTGCTGGAGGCGTTGACGGGGGCCGCGACCGTACCCCAGGGCGGCAAGTTGGACTTCCTGTGGGAGCGGTGCGCGTCGGCGGTCAAGAGTGCCATGGACATCCCGCTGTCGGACCTCGCCGCTGAGGTCGCGCGCAGCGATGAAGTAGACACGTATCAGATCTGATTGCCAGAGCTGGAGAATGGGAGGAAGTTATTATGGCCAAGCGCGCAGACAACATCCTGGAACTCATCGGGGATACCCCGATCGTTAAGTACAACGCGCTCGTCGCGCCCGGCAGTGGCGCGGTGTGGGGCAAGCACGAGGGCATGAATCCGGGCGGAAGCGTCAAGGACCGCATCTGTCTGGCGATGGTGTTGGCGGGTGAGGAATCGGGTGATCTGAAGCCCGGCGGGACGATCATTGAACCCACCAGCGGCAACACGGGTATCGGACTGGCGATGGTGGCGGCGGTCAAGGGCTATAAGTGCATCCTGACCATGCCTGAGACGATGTCGGTTGAGCGGCGAGCGATCCTCAAGGCATACGGCGCGGAAATCGTGCTGACGCCGGGCGCTGAGGGGATGCGTGGCGCCCTGAGCAAAGCGGAAGAGCTGGCGTCCCATACGCCGAATTCGTACGTCCCGCAGCAGTTCGTGAACGCTGCCAATCCACAGATCCACTACGACACCACCGCCAAGGAGATCCTCGAGTGCCTCGATGGCAAGGTCGACGCGTTCGTCGCCGGCGTGGGCACGGGTGGCACGATCACTGGTGTCGGCAGGGCTTTGAAGGAGCTGAGTTCGGGCACGCTCGTTATTGCCGTTGAGCCGGAGAAATCGCCCGTGCTATCGGGCGGCGAGCCGGGCCCCCATAAGATCCAGGGCATCGGCGCGGGCTTCATCCCCGATGTCTACGCCTCCGAGTACGTCGATCGCATCATCCAGGTCTCGGAAGAAGCCGCGTTCGACACGGCTAAGCGCTCTGGGACTGAAGAAGCGATCTTCATCGGCATATCCGCCGGCGCGAACGTCTACGCGGCGCTTGGCGTGGCCGAGGAGCTTGGCGAGGGGAAGAACATCGTCACCGTCCTCTGCGATGGCGGCGAGAAGTACATCAGCATCGAGCAGTTCCGCGCGGAGTAGCCCGGACCGCGTCCACGACGAGCAAGCCTGAGCCGACGCCTCGACCAGGGGCGTCGGCTCTTTGCGTGAACGCATCTGCCTCGGCAATCGTACCAGCCACAAGGCCATCCCGGCCCCGAGCGTCTATCCGGTAGGTGATTTCATCATGGCGCAAGATGAGCGGCTCACCAAGCCCTGGATGCCAAGAGCCTGCTTGGCGGCGTCGGTTCTGGTGGCGGCCATCGCATTCGTCCAGCCGATCAACGTGGGGGCCGCCCGATTGCTGGTGCTGGGTTCCACGTGCGCAGTCTGGGCGTCGCTGATGTGGGTGCTGTGGCAGCGCAGATGGGCGCGCTACACGGTCCTCGCGCTGCCCGCGCTTGCGGCGCTAGTCCTGGTGATGCCTGGTGGCCCCGTCCAGCCCGAGGCGCTCCGCTCCGAGTACCTTCGCCAGATGGCCCGGTACAAGGGCAGCACCTACGTCTGGGGCGGCGAGGGGCGGCTCGGGATCGATTGCTCGGGCCTCGTGAGGCGCGGTCTCCTCAACGCCAACGTGAAACTCGGGGTCGCTCGGCTCAACCCAAGGCTACTTCGCCGCGCGCTCGGGATGTGGTGGTTCGACAGCTCCGCAAAGGCGCTCAGGGATGGGTACCGGGGCCAGACGCGCTTGGTCGTCGAAGCCGACAGCCTCAACGAGTTCGACCACGAGGGCATTCTGCCCGGAGACCTCGCCTGCACGCAGGATGGCCGCCACGTGCTGGCATACATCGGCGACCGGACCTGGATCTCCGCATCGGGCGGACGCCTGGCCATGGATATCCGCGCCGAGCCGCCCAATGAGGGATGGTTCAGCGTGCCCGTGAAGATCGTGCGGTGGACCGACTTCCCGTCTACGGGGCTTGGAACGGTAGGTGAATGAGGCTCACCTCATCCGGCAGAACCGTCTTTGCATCGATGATGACTCGGTCGTCTCGGATTCGCGTGAAGATTGGCGGCTCGGACATCCGCAGTTTCCGCCCGATTTCCTCGGCACCCACGCCCGGCACGCTGATGCTCACGACCTTCGTGGGAAGCGGCTCAGCCGGCGCCGAACCACTGCCGACCTGCGCGTGATCGGGTTCTACGGAGACCTCCGCCTCTGGCACCGCGGCTCGGATGCCTCGCGCGATCCGTGACGCGCGCTTCGTCACATCCTCGATGGGCTCCGTGAGCATCCGCAGCGTCGGCACGGCCGCGCGCAACGTCTCGGGATTGCGGAACAGGCGCAGCGTCGTCTCCAGCATGATCAACGTGAGCTTGTCAACGCGCATCGCCCGATACAGGGGGCTTCGTCGGATCCTTCGGATGAGATCCTCGCGCCCGCAGATGACTCCGGCCTGACACGCTCCGAGCAGCTTGTCGCCGCTCGCGCAGACGACGTCGGCCCCCGCGGCGATGCTCTGCGGGATCGATGGCTCGTCGGGAAACCCCAGCGGCGCCATGTCGATGAGCGACCCGGAGCCCGTGTCATCCATTACCGGCACGTGGTGTCGCCGCCCGAGTGCCACGAGGTCCTCGAGCGGGACCTCCTCGGCGAAGCCGACGATCTTGTAGTTGCTCGTGTGGACCCGGAGCAGCAGCCCGGTGGTCTCGCTGATCGCGTTCTCGTAGTCAGACGGGTGAGTCTTGTTAGTCGCGCCCACCTCGCGCATGATCGCGCCGCTATGGGCCATGATATCGGGGATGCGAAAAGACCCGCCGATTTCGACGAGTTGACCCCGGGAGACGACGACTTCGCGCCCCTTCGCCAACGCGTCGAGGCACAGCAATGTGGCCGCCGCGTTATTGTTCACCACCGTCGCGGACTCAGCGCCGGTGAGGTCACGCAGGAGTTGGTTCAGCCCAGCATCGCGTTGCCCGCGCTGGCCCGTCTCGCGATCCGTCTCAAGCAGGCAGTATCCGCGCGCTTCCCGCGCGATGGCCTCCAGGGCCGCGTCGGGCAATACCGAACGCCCCAGGCCCGTGTGGATGATCACGCCTGTTGCGTTGATGACGTGGCGACACGATGGGCGCGCGCTCTCCGCAAGCGCGGCTATGATCGTGTCGGCGAGGACTTCGGGCGCGGGGATGTCGTTGCGGCCCCCACTCAGGATGTCGTCGCGGACAGACTCGAGGGCGGTGCGGATGGCGTCAGCAGTGACCGTGTGGCCGGCTGCGGTCTTGGCTTGGTCGAGGGCATCCAGGGCCAGCATGTCGTTAACGGAAGGCAATCCTCGGAGGAGATCCTGACGATGGTCTGACATGGTTCCGAGAGCCTCCTCAGTGGATTACGCGGCAAGGCGGGTGAACAGCCGTCTCGCGTTGGCGGACGTGGCATCGGCCAACTCGTCGATGGACATGCCGCGCTCTTGCGCGATCCGCGCGGCGACATCGACAAGGAATGCCGGTTCGTTTTGGTCGCGCCCGTGCCCCTTTGGCGTGAGCCACGGACAGTCGGTCTCGATGAGCAGGCGCTCCAGGGGCACGGACTTGGCCACCTCACGCAACTCGTTGGCCTTGGAGTAGGTGACCGGGCCGTCGATGCCGATGTGAAGGCCTAGATCCATTGCCCGCTTCAGGTAAGCCGTCCCCGCGGAATAGCAGTGCAACACGGCTCCCGCCGGGGGGAGCCTCTCGGCCTCCAGCGTCTCAAACACCGCCTCATGCGCCTCTCGATCGTGGACGACGAGCGGGAGATTCACCTCATGCGCCAGCCGAATGACAGCACGAAACGCATCAGCCTGCTCGTCTCTCGGTGAAAGGTCCCGGTAGAAATCGAGTCCCGTTTCGCCCACTGCAACGACTTTCGGGTGGCTGCACAGCTCGCGGAGTTCGTCTATCAGAGCCTCGGAGCATTCGCTGGCATCGTGCGGGTGCAGCCCAGCGGTCGCGTAGAGGTTCTCGTGCCGGTCGGCCAGCTCGATCGCCGAGCGGGACGTCTCGAGACTGTAGCCGACGTTAATGATGACGCCAACGCCAGCGTCCGCGGCGCGCTGCACGACGGCCGACCGATCGCCCTTGTAGGCGTTTGCATTCAGGTGAGCATGGGTGTCGATCAGTTGCGCGCTCACTCGGCCAGCTCTCCGTAGACTTCCTTGATGACCTGCAGCTTCTCGTTGGTGTCCGTGCAATCGGCGAGGCGGAACATCAACACGCCACTTGCGCCGCCGCTGAGGCCCTGCGTGAGCGCCTCGCGGAATTCGCCGGCGTCGACGGGCGCATCCTCGTAGCGGCCATCGCGCTCGGTGGCCTGGACGATCGGCCAGACATCGCGCCCGGTCTTGTCGGTCAGGTATTCGTTGAACTCGCCAACCGACTCTACCGGCCAGCCGCACATGGCATGATAAGACATCGGGGTAAACACGTCGAGCGTGTCGGCCAGCTTCGTGAAGTCCTGAGCGATGATGCTGTGGATGGCGTCGTCGTAGTTCTCATCCGTCCACGGCACGACAAACGCGCCGAGAAGCGCATCCGGCCGCTCTTCCTTCAGAATTCGCCCGGCTTGGCGACAGAAGTCGCGGATGAGGTCGCACTTGAAAGCGGTCCATTCGTCGGCGAGCGTGTTGAGAATGAACTCGGCCTTCCGAGCGTTCGTCCCGGGCGGAAGCTCGACTCCCGTGGCCTCCGTGAACGCCTCCAGGCACGAGTCGTTGAAGCATCCCTGCTCGAGTCGCGGCGGGTGCATTTCCCAGTGACCTGGGAAGCGGATGAAGTCGAGCCACAGCCCGTCGATCTCAAATTCGGCGGCCACCTCGCGGACGCGCTCGAGTTTCGCCTCGCGATGCCACTCGACGGTGGGGCAGAGGCCGAGGTACCACTCGTCCTTCTGCTGGGGATCGCCCTCCGCGTTGATCGGCCACAGCTCCGGGTACTCGTCAGCCAGCGACGCGCCCATGAACACGCCGAACTCGGCGTAGACCTTCGCGCCCTCGCGATGACAGCGCGTGACGAGATCCCGCGTGAGCGAGCCGTGCCCGACGAAGACCGCGTTGATGTGGTAGTCCGAGAGACGTTCGCCGCGCTCCCAGATCTGGTCAGGGGCGCCGAACACGCCGAGGCAGGTGATCGCTGATTTGTCGGGCGGGCGCGTGGTCACGTTGCGGCCCTCCTCCTGGGCACAGGTGGCGACAGCAACAAGCGTGAATGCGGCGCACTGCGCGAGAGCAATGAGGCGTCTACTATCCACCGGGAATGTCACCTATTCTCTTGACCGGCCAGAAGCGCGCGAAGGCGCGGCCGTGGATGTTCTCGATCGGCAGGAATGGCGCGGGTTCGCCGTCGACATCGACCCACTTCTTCGAATCGTTACTGTTGTTGCGGTTGTCGCCGAAGACCAGCACATGTCCCTCCGGCACCGTGACAGGCCCAAAGTCTTCTCTGTGGAAGGGCTCCCGTAGATATGGTTCGGCCTGGCGGCTGAAGTCCTCATCGCCCCGCTTCTTAAGCCACACCGAGCCCTCATCGACCTTCAGCTCATCGCCGGGCAAAGCGACCAGGCGCTTGATGAAGTCCTTCTTCTCCTTCAGATCCGGGTTGGCTTGGGGATTGGAGTAGTAGGCGCTAAGCGGCGCGCGGAAGACGACAATGTCGCGCCGGCGCAGCTCGCCACGCTTGAAGCTGAGTTTATTGGCGAAGAGCCGGTCGTGGACCTCGAGCGTCGGCATCATCGACCCGGATGGGATGAAGTATGACTGAATAATCGCCGGTCGGACCACGGCAAATACGAGACCGATCTGAGACGCGGTCGCGAGAACGATCGACAGCACCAACATCGCCGCGCCCGAGCGCGCTCTCCGAACGACGACGACCGTGCCGGCCGCCTTGTCGTGCAGCGTCTGCCGGTTCCTGTCCCAGAGGAGCCATGCGGGGTCGAGCAGGCCCGCGCCGCAAGTGTTCGTTATGATTCCCGCGCCGAGCGACACGAGCGACCGGACAAGCGCGCGGCCCCAACCCGGGACCTGGCCCAGTGGCCCAACGACCTGGATGCCAACGACCCACTTGCCGACCGTCATGCCCCAGATCGCGGTGAGAACCGTGGAGTAGATGGCCGCGATGAACGTGACCCAGCCAAGCGCGCTTATGAATACGAGGCCGCCGGGACGCGTCGTCGCCTCGGCAACCGCCGCATACCAAAGCAGAGCGACCATCAACACGCCGCCGATAGCCTGATCCGCGAAGCACCCGGCGAGACGCAGCGTCCGCGTCGCGAGGCGTGGCTTCGCCTCTGGCTTGTCCGAAAGCCCGTCCAATCGGCGCGAGCAATCCGAGCAACGCGCCTTGGCATTGCCATCCAGGCGATGAACGCGCCCGCACGAGGGGCAGCCATACCAAGCCATCAGCAACGGTCCTCCAACCGAGTGGTTACCAGACGCCCGATTTCGCCGGGGGATACTCAACGGCCTGCAGCGGGCTAGAACTGAAGACGGCCGCGAGTCGTGCCCGGTTCACTGGGGAGATCGCGGCCGTCAGGTAATCGAGACTCAGAACGCGTGCCCGAAGCTCAGATGAACTTCGGTACCCTCGTCCCCACGGCCAAGGTCGAGCCGCAGGCGGCCGAACGGCGTTCCCAGGCGGGCGCCGACACCCACGCCGAAGTTCGGATTGAACGAGTCGTGTTCGGCCGGGATGACGAAGCCGGGAGAGCTGGTGGGGAACGCGCCGCCCCAGGCGTCGCCAACGTCGAGGAAGCCGACTGCCGTGATGCTATTTGTCACCGGCAGGCGGTACTCGGCGCTGAATATGGCCATGTTTTCGCCGCGGTAGCGGTCCTCGCGGTAGCCGCGAAGGGTGTAAGCGCCACCGACTGCGAACGACTCTACCAGGGGGATGTCGCCAATCGTTGTGCCGCCCAGGAACCGAACGGCGATCACGTGGTCGGTGTCGCCCACTTGGATGTAGCGGCGGGTGTCGATGGAGACCTTCGCGAAGTCCGAGTCGCCGCCCAGCAGCCCCGCCTGCTCCACGTAAAACGAGGTGAACCATCCACGTCGCGGCTCTTGGATAAGATCGCGGGTGTCGTTC
>CAZKUN010000324.1:0-9078 GCA_964555935.1 uncultured Armatimonadia bacterium
TGCACGGTAGATGTCAACAGCGCGGATCCGTTGGCATCTACCGTGCAAGTCTACAGGACGGCGTCGGGGATGAAACCCCTCCTACAGACCCCCCATCCCCCTCCCCCAGAGGGCCAACGAGGCGGCGGGCGCCGGTACTGAATTGGCGTCCGCCGCCGTCGATTCTATCGGTCGGCGGGTGGCGCCGCTGCCCACTGACCACCGGCCATCGTCCTAACGCCTGCGTCGCGGGACTGAGCCTGCTGCTCCCTCATGACGCGCTGCATCCTGAGCGTCCTCACCTGGGCCTCGTGGTAGCAAGCACGATGGCCAAACGCCTGGTCCGTGGCAATCGGCTCCTCGCACAGCGCGCAGGTGTAATCTGTCGCGTGCAGGGAGTCCGCCCGCCACGTCCCGATCAGGACGCCAACTGTGAATACCACTAGTGCCCACACAATGAGTCGCGACGAACTCGCTCGCCATTCTATCCCTCCCTACGAATGGCTCCGGAATGTCACGCCCTCCCCCGACCAATGACTCGCGCCAACGCCCCACGCCCGTTGTACGTCGCCAACAGGCGAGAGGTCACGTGACGCCGAGAGAAGTCATGCAAGTTTCCTGCCACTAGGCCGAAGGGCGCGGGCACTCGAGGCCCGAAGTTAGAGGATAAGTGTTATTGGGTATTGAAGCTCCTGTTTTGCCATCGTCTGATTCGAGCATGAGAGGAGTGGTACCGTGCCACAATGCCCCAAGTGCGCGAAGAACCTCCCCGACGGAACGGCATTTTGCCCAGCCTGCGGAGTGGGTTTGGTTGGTTCGCCGCTCGTCGCAGCCAAGAAGAGCGGCGGGTCGAACGTCATCCTGGCCGTGGTCGCAGTTGTGCTCGTGATCGGCTTGGCCGGCGCGGCGGGATGGTGGGTCGTCAACACCGTCCGAGCTGGACGAACGGCAGCCGTGGCCCCGCAGCCGACAATTCCCCCGAGCGACGAGTCGGAGGCAGACCCGGTCACGAGCGACGGAGATGAGGAGAAGGCCGTCGACCGCGATCCGGTGAGTGGAACGACCGTCTCGGTCCCGGACGTGATCGGGCTTGATGCGGACGAAGCCGAAACGCGCTTCGCCGAGGCGAATCTCGAGTTCGAAATCCGTGGCGAGCGCGCTCACCCCACGGTGCCGGAGGGCGCCGTGATCGCGCAATCGCCTGGCGCGAATCAGGGGGCCACGCAGGGCGCAATCGTGCGCGTGGACGTCAGCGCGGGGGCGACAACTGCGGAGACCGCAGTCGCCGAGGCGGCAGGCACCGAGCAACCGGATGACAAATCGCCATCGGTTGAGGTGGTCGTCGTTCGACCCGCCGCAGCCGACCCGCGCCCGACCGACCCGGTTGAGGTCCAGCCGCTTGAGCCTGTTGCGCCGCCGAGTCTGATCGAGGTGCCTGACGCCGTCAACACGGGCTACGAGCAGGCATGCACGCGGATCGAATCGCGGGGCCTGGTCCCGGAGTTGAAGGACCGCCGCTACGATAGCAGCATCAAGGCCGGGCGCATCAGCTCGCAGTGGCCCGACCCCGGCGAGCGCGTGAAAGGGCGGCACGATCGTGTATGTAGTCAAGAGCCTCGGCGCCAAACCGAAGCGTCGCGCGCCGTCACGCAGCCGGCCGAGTGGCCGGTGCGGCTCGGGTGACTGCAGCCGGTGCCATCACTAGATCTGGGCGCGCGAAAGGAACCTGTGATATGGCCGACAAGGACCGTGGGTCGACAAACAGACGCGCATTCATCTCCGGCGCCGTGACGGCCGGAGTCGCGGCAGCCCTTGGCGCGGGCGCGCCGGCGCAGCGGAGGGCCAATCCCCGGATCAGGCGGCCGACGGTTCAGACAGGCCCCAGAAGGCAAGAGGTGACCCTTCAGTCGCTCCCCGAGCTGGCGGTGTCGACAAGCACGCCGCCGGGCAGGGAGGCCGACGACCCGGTGACACCGACGCCCGGTCGCGCCCCTCAACCCGCCACCAAAGGCCAACTCCTCGACGCGCTTGAGCGAGCACCGGGAGGCGATGGGCTACTGGAGCGCATTGGGGCCCCGCGTGGCGGAACCGGCCGTGGCGGACAGACCTTCGACCCCGGCCAGGGCTCTGGGGCGGCGTACCAGACCGTCAATGACGAGGATCTCGCCAAAGCATACGCGGGGGGCGTGACGCTGACGCCAGATGGCAACGAGCCCCCCGATGGGATCGACTTGCACTCGGACCCGAAACACATGAAGTGCTGCTACCCCATGAACTTCTTCAGTGACCGCGGCCACGTGAGCGCGGCGGCAAGGCTGGACGTCCCGATCCTAGTGAGGGGACCGGGCCGGTTCCTGACACTCCGCTTCGCGACACCCGGGTCTCCCGACCAGCGAATGGTCTACGCGCTGCAACTGTTCGTGTCCAACCTCGCCACCGCCACATTCGAATGCGCCGTCAACAACGACACCCCGTTGGACTGGGCCGCCACTTCGGGCGGGACGCTGGTGGCTCTGGTTGAGCTTGGAGGCTCGGGCGAGTGGCCGAACGGAAGGAAGCGGAGCCACATGTTGAGCCTGGCCGAAGGCACTTGGCCGCCTGGGGTCAACGACATCAACCTCATCCTATTCAAGTGGTTCAGGGTGACTGCGTTTTAGGTCGGCCTCGACGCGGCGGCGAGGGCGACATGCACCGGCGAGGGCGCCGGTGCTACGCGAGAATGAGAGTTGGGCGAGGCGACGGCCTGGGGAGGCGCGCGGAATCCGCGGTCAGTCGGTCTCGATCTTCGTCAGGTAGAGCTTCTTCCCGTCCTTGGACTTCCAGTAGGAGACTTTCACGTCATCCTCAAGCGAGAGTCCGCCGATCTGCTCCTTCAGGTCGTCCTTCTTGGGGCACTTCGCGTAGACGAAAAGCAGGACTTCCTTGTCGTCGCCGACCTTGACCTTGATGGCGCACTTCTGGGGGCAGATGAACGAGACGTCGCCCTCGGCGGTCTTGATCTTTGGCCCATCAGCAACGGCAGCAGACAGCGCGCAGAAGACGAATGCGATGGCAATGGCGATCGCTATATGACGCATGGGTAAGGCCTCCTGTAATTCACTAGGCTACAAGGTTAGCACGCGAACGCGGCATTGGTCAATTATGGCGCTGGCCAAGGCTTACGGTCTGATCTCCCACACCGGATCGGTCTTTGAAGCGGCGTAGTGGCTGACGATGGCGCCGTCGGCTTCGGCTTCCCACTCGTGGCCGACGTAGGTGTGTTGCTTGATCTCCGCGCCGGGCTTGAGGTCGTGGTACTTCTGCAGCTCCCCCTCGAAGTTCAGCCAGTAGATGACCACCGTCTCGTCGAGCGAGTTCTTGATGGTGATATTGCACTCGGCGCCCGCGTCGTTCCCCGCGGCGAACTCGTACTCTTTCGGCGGTTCAAGCCCCAGCAGGTGACGCGTCCAGAAATCCCAGCTCTTCCGCTTGGCGTAAGTGCCGCTGAAGCCATGCCCATCGCCGGGCAGGATCAGCATGTCGAAGTCCTTGTTGGCTTTGATCAGCGCGTTGACGAGTTGCATGGTCGACGCGTGGGGATTGACGTTGGTATCCAGCTCGCCGTGCATGAGGAGGAGCTTGCCGGTGAGCTTGTGGGCGTTGGTGACGTTTGACTGCTCGGCGTAGTGATCGCCGACGGGGTAGTCCATCCACAACTCGTTCCACCAGACCTTGTCGGTGCGGTGATCGTGATTCCCGGCGCCGCTGATGGCGACCTTGTAGAAATCGCCATGGGCCAACAGCGCGCGCGTGGCGTCGTATCCACCCGCGGAGTGGCCGTGGATGCCGACGCGGGAGAGGTCAAAGTACGAGTACTTCTCCCCAGCCGCCTTCATCCAGAGGATGCGGTCCGGGAATCCGCCGTCGCCGAGGTTCTTGTGGCTGACGTCGTGGAAGGCCTTGGAGCGGTTAGAGGTGCCCATGCCATCGATCTGAACGGTGATGAAGCCGAGCTGGGCGAGCGCGTGCGTTCCATGCCTCGCATTGAATGACTTGGGCACGTGCGAGCCGTGCGGCCCGGCGTAGATGCTCTCGATGACGGGGTATTGGGTGGATTCGTCGAGGTCGTTCGGTCGGTAGATGACGCCCCAGATGTCGGTCTCGCCATCGCGGCCCTTGGCGGAGAAGGGCTCGGGGTAACGCCATCCGGTGGCAAGTAGATCGTCGATGTTGGTGCGCTCGATCTCGCAGACCAATGAGCCATCGGCGACTCTTCGGAGTTCGTGTACCGGCGCGAGATCTACGCGGGAGTAGGTGTCCACGTAGTACATCCCGTCGGGCGAAAAGCTGATGGAGTGCGTGCCGTCTCCCTCGGTAAGGGCGACGAGACCGGAGCCGTCGAAGTTGATGCGATAGTAGTGAATGAGGTAGGGATCCTGCCCCTCTTCCCTACCAGAGGCTTTGATGAGAATCGTCCGGGCATCCTCGTCGACCTTCTCGATCCCGCGCACGACCCACTCACCGACGGTGATCTGGTTCTTCACATTCCCCGTGGCGGCGTCGTAGAGGTAGAGATGATTCCAGCCATCACGCTCGGAGGCCCAGATGAGCTCATGGGTCTCGTCGAGGTAGCGGAGCATCTTCTTCTGCGGCGGGATGAACGTGTTGCGCTCGTCGATGATGTCTCGCGTCTCACCGGTGGTGGCATCGACCTCGGTGACGCACGCCCTCCCGTAGCCGCGGTATGTCCGCTCGAAGGTGAAGGTGGCGCCATCATCGGACCAGCGCACCCCGGGCGGCCCGCCCCAGTCGATGCGCCACGTGTCGACCTTAGTCGCCTTGCGAGACGCTACATGGAAGACCCACATCTCGTGGGCGTCGAGCTTATCGCCCGGGAGAGCGTATTCAATGGTATGGAGCTTGGGGCGAACGCCGCCCTCGGGTGAGGATTCCACCGTATACATTTCGAGGTGATCGCCGGGCTCGGTGCGGAACGCGACGAGCTTGGATGAATCGGGCGACCAGCGGAAGTGACCGTAGGTGCTGTCTTCGGTGCCGTCGTTGGATAGCGCGATTCTGTCGCTTGAGCCGCGCTCACGGACGAAGATGTTGTGATCGTTCAGGATGACCATCCACCGTCCATCAGGGGATGCGCCCTCGGCCTGCGGGTCATCTCGCTCGTTGCCAGGCTTCTCCGGCGCCGCTGGCCTCTGGGTTCTGGCGCACTCGTAGGTTCTGAGGTCACAGCGCCAGAACTGAGATCCGAGCTTGACGCGAAGGGCGGTCATGTCGTCGACGAACTCAATGGCTCGGAAGGGCAGCCTGTCGGGGTAGTAGCGCGAGCCGGCGGCGTCAGAGAGGCCTTTGGCGAGGCGCCGGTGATCGAAGGCGGACCGCTTCGTGCCGCGCTCCGCGTTGACGACGACGAATCTCGACTTGCCACGGGTCTCCGCGCGATACCGGAGCTTCGCGGCGCCGTCGATCCAGTGGGGCTCGAGGCGGGCGTTGTAGACGAGTCGCGCGTGGGCGTTAGACTCGAACGTCTCGGTGAACTGGTACCGCGCAAGCATGTCGGCATCCTGGGCGACGGCGGCAATAGGCATGAGGGCGACTCCAACAAGCATGAGACGAAGTAGCATAGTGGCTCCCGGAGAGTACGGATGGGCGCGCGAAGGGGTGTTCGCAACAGACCTGGGACAGTCCTGCGCGGGCGGGATGGGCGGACCAGGGGGAATCCCGTAGTCATCCGGCCATCTACACTCAGATGCCTGAGCGTGGCCGTTCGTGACCAGAATCACGACAGGCATGGGATGTAATTGTGTAGAATTATGTTATGTTCGCGATCAGTCGGCGTCGTCTGGGGGAAGCATGGCCTCGGAACAGGACGTAACACCGAGCAAGCTTGGGAAGGCCGCTTTGGCGCTCGGAGTTGTGGCAGCGCTCGCCGGCATATATGCGGCGAGCATGACGAGCCGCTACCTGCTCTTCCACTCCGTGGTTGAGATCTTCGGCGTCGTCGTGGCGTTTGCCGCGTTCGTCGTTGCATGGAATTCCCGCCGGACCATCGACAACGGCTATTTCCTCGTGGCCGGCATCGGCTACTTCGCCGTCGCTGCCATCGATTTCGGACACGCCCTCGCCTACCCCGGAATGGGCGTCTTCCCCGAGTATGGAGCGGATCTCCCGACACAGTTCTGGATCTCAGCGCGCTGGGTGGAGGCGCTGGCGATCCTGGGAGCGTGCTTCGCCATCGGGCGTCGGGTGCGGTCCATCGCGCCCGCGGTCCTAGCCGTAGCCGCGCCGCTGTTCATCTTCTGGCTGCTCTTCAAGACTGACGTATTCCCCGTCTGCCTCGTCGAGGGCGAGGGGCTGACGCCGTTCAAGGTGGGCAGCGAGTACGCCATCTGCGCGGTGCTCGCCGCCGCCGGGATATGGATTGTCAGCAAGCGCGACGCGTTCGACACGAAAGTACTGTGGTATCTGCTCGGGGCGATTGCCGTCACCATCGCGAGCGAGATGGTCTTCACGCTCTATGCGGATGCGTTCGGGTACTTCAACCGTCTGGGGCACGTGCTGAAAGTCGTGTCCGTCTATCTCTTTTACAAGAGCGTTGTGGAGACGGGCCTGGTCGCGCCTCACCGCGTGCTGTTCCGCAACCTGCAGCAGAGCGAGGAGGAGCTGTCGCGACATCGTGACCATCTCGAGGAGCTGGTCATGGAGCGCACCAATGAGCTTACCGAGGAAGTGGCGCGCCGCACCGAGGCGGAGCAATCGCTCATGCACGTGCTGCGGCTGAACGAGGCAACGGTAGCGTCGATCCCGTCGGCGGTGCTCGTGCTGGATTCGAACCTCAACGTGCTCACGGCGAACGAGCAGACCACGCTGTGTCGCGAGCCGCAGATACGGGTTGAGGTGGGCGCGAACTTCGCGGACGTATTCCCTCGGGAGTTCATCGAGGACCACGATCTTCTCACCCGGGCGCGCGGCGTCGCAGAGATGGGCGGACAGGAGGACCTCCGCGCAGTCCGGCAAGCAGTCAACGGCGGCGAAGATCGGTTCTTAGACCTGCACATGCGGTCGTTCGGGCTAAACGGGCGCATCACGCGAGACACCCAGCGCCTGCTGGTCGTCGTTGATGACGTGACGCAACAGAAGCGTCTTGAGGAACAGGCGCGGCAGAAATCGAAGCTCGAATCCATCGGGACCTTGGCGGGCGGCGTAGCGCATGACTTCAACAATCTGCTGACCGGGATATCGGGCTATTCGGAGATCGCTCTGGAATCGCTGCCGGCCGACACGCAAGCGGCCGAGGATGTCCGCGAAGTGAGCCAACTGGCGGAGCGGGCCGGCACGCTGACCCGTCAGCTCCTGGCGTTCAGCCGCAAACAGACGCTTGATCCGATGATCCTCAACGTGAACGAACTCGTTGAGAACATGAGCAACTTGCTGATGCGCGTCATCGGCGAAGACATATCGCTGCAATTCAACCCATCGGCGGACCTGGGCTCCATCTCGGCTGATCCGGGGCAAGTCGAGCAGGTCGTGATGAACCTGGCGGTCAACGCGCGCGACGCCATGCCACGCGCGGGGAGACTCACGATCGAGACGGCGAACGCGGAGCTTGACGAGGTCTACGCGAGCCAGCACCCCGGGACGGAGCCGGGGCCGTATGTGATGATCGCGGTGAGCGACACGGGCTGCGGGATGTCGCCCGAGACTCTCGAGCGGATCTACGAGCCGTTCTTCACGACCAAACCGGAGGGCCAAGGGACAGGGCTCGGGCTGTCAACCGTGTACGGCATCGTGGCGCAGCACGGCGGCGATGTTTGGGTCTACAGCGAGCCCGGCCAAGGCACGACGTTCCGGATCTACTTGCCTCGGGTGGAGGCCGAAGCTCAGCCTCTCGTCAGCGAGCAACCAGCCGAGGCGGACGGCCCAGGCCGCGAGAGCATTCTGCTCGTTGATGACGAGGACTATGTCCGCGACTTCGCCCGTCGCGTGATCGAGGCGAAGGGCTACAGCGTCCTCGCGGCCGGAGCAGCGGAGGAAGCCGAGACCATCTTCGACGAACACGCCGACGAAATCGCGCTGCTGCTGACGGACGTCATGCTGCCCGACCGTGATGGGCGACAGCTCAGCGAGGCGCTGACCGCCAAGAAACGATCGCTGCTTACGCTGTATATGTCGGGCTACACCGCGAACGCAATCGCGCATGACGGCATCCTCGACCCAGGAGTCCCGTTCCTCGAGAAACCCTTCACGTTAGACGATCTATCCGCGAAGATCCGGGAAGTGCTGGACGCATAAGAGGCGGAGCCCCACGCTGTAGGATATCACCCCGCTCGGACGACTCAATCTCGGACCTTGCACGCTTGCTGATACGGGCGCGTTTGTGCTAAGCTTCCAGAGACGTCGTGACGGCGCATGAGCTAGGGAGCTCATGCTACGAGACGGCAACGGCGTCGGGGTTGAAACCCCTCCTACAAGGGATTGGGAGGAAGGCGGCGACAGGCGAGGACGCCTGTCCTACGACGGCAGCGACGAACGGCGTCGGGGCTAGAACCCCTCCTACAACGGCTGGGAGTATCACTATTGGGCGAGTCGGGTCCACGGATCGGTATCATCGGGGGGACGTTCGACCCTATACATCACGGACATCTCTTCGTGGCGGAAGAGGCGCGGGTTCGGTATGCGCTCGACCGCGTCGTCATCATCCCCCACGGGCAGGCGCCGCACAAGGACCAGAACGGGATATCGCCCGCCGAGCATCGCTACGCCATGTGCGCGCTCGCGGCGGCGGCGAATCCCGCGTTCGAGGCATCGCGCATCGAACTGGACCGTCCGGGGCGCAGCTATACCATCGACACGTTGCTGGCGCTTCGCGAGCAACATGGCGCGTCGGCGGAGCTACATTTCATAATCGGCGCCGATGCGGTGCTCGAGATCATGACATGGTACCGGCCCGATGACGTGCTGAGCGAAGCGAAGTTCATCGCGGTCAACCGTCCGGGAAGCGATCTTTCCACGCTCGCGGACGTCATTGGCAAGGAGCGCGCCGCGCGGGTGCTGACGATGCATGTGCCGGGGCTGGCGATATCATCAACCGATATCCGACGACGG
>CAZKUN010000325.1:0-9061 GCA_964555935.1 uncultured Armatimonadia bacterium
CTGTGGAGCCGCCGTGGTTGGCGGGGGTAAGGCCGTGCTTGTCGGCAGCGGCGTCGGGGGGACGTCGGGACTTACCGGCGTTCCCTCAGTCGGTTCTTCGGTCGGCGGAATGTCGTTCATACTGCCCTCACTGCCCCGGCCGGACGCGCCGGCCGAGGGGCTCTGATTGGCGATCTCTCGCGCCTGAGCGCGGGGTCTCTGAATGCTTGACACCCCGGCAGCGTGACCCTATACTCAGGGCTCTGCGCCGGAGTGGCGGAATAGGCAGACGCGCTAGACTCAAAATCTAGTGGGGTTCACACCCCGTGCCGGTTCGACCCCGGCCTCCGGCACCAACGTATCCTCGAACGCTCAGAGACCCCTGTCTTTGGGCGTTTTCTCGTTCTCCCTCTCACTCCACGCGAACCTGAATTGTGCCCCAAAACGACCTGAAAAACCTAGCGAGGGTTCCGTAGGCCGTTTCGGACTCTCTCGGCTGTTCCCGCACTCCCTTGTGTCTTCCTTCAGCGGCGCGGCCAATTGCCATGCGCCGCGTGCGGCCGTGACCCCTAATCCATCCAGACTCAGTAGGCCCCGCCATACTGCGGGGTCGCATTCGCTTTCGGGGAGGTTGCCTGCCATGGGTCGCGCCCGACCCCGCCTCGGGCGACCTCCCCGACAAAGGCGGCATGGGCGACGTGGGACCAAACAACGCCGGCACTCAGCCACCGCACTCAGATGACGGCTATCGCTGCGACGACGAAATCGCAGTGATGGGAGGCCCCAGCCCTCCCGCTTCCATGGGCCGCGACGCCATACCCGAGGCTAGTCCTCGCGGCACAATACCTGAGCGCAAGACGAAGGAGCAGCGGGAGGCCGATGAGGCCGCGTTCATCGCACTCCACGCGATGGCGGCGGCGGCGCTAGTTGAGAAGCTTGTGCAAGCCAAACCCGCAGGGCGGCTGCAAGTCATGCTCCTAAGCGACCTGCCCGCGACGGAGCGCTTGCTCTTATCCACGCTATGGGCGCGAGCGGACTTCGCCAAGGGACGCATCACGTCAAACCGGGGACGCGTTCCGCAAGCGGATGTGATGAAGGGCGCGGGGGTCAAGAGCCGCACGACCCTATTCAAGGCGCAAGACCGGCTCGCGAAGTGGGGACTGCTCAAGGTCTGGCCTGCCGCGAGCGGGCTGCCGCCGAAGTACCTGTTCCCGTGGGCGTCGAGGAGTCCAGCAGATGGACTCCTTACAGAAGTACCGTTGCAGGACAAGAAGGCAGCCGAGGAGTCCAGCGAACGGACGCCTAGGAGTCCAGCCGATGGACCCCTAAGGCGTCCAGCAGATGGACCCCTTACAGACATATCCTCTGACGTCCTTCCTCTAACGAACTCTAGAACATCAACATCAGAGCCGGTCACCCCAAGCGGCCTTGATGATGGTGTCGCTATCGCTGAGACACCCACCGACCGCGACACGACCTCATTGAGTGACGACCAACAGGCGGCAGCGGATACGCTCAGAGACGCGGGCCATGATTGGGCGGCGAAGGCCGTCCGGCAATACGACATCACGGCAGCGATGGCCGGGATACTCGCAGAGCGCGTCAACAGCGGCGGGTGGAAAACTCCGGGCGCCGGGATACAGAAGATACTCGATGACACGGACGAACTCGTGGCCCTGCGGCGAGAAGCAGAGGGCCGAGAGGCCGACGCCAGACGACGGGCGGAGCAGGCAGCCAAGAACTCCGCGTGGTCCACGGCGACAGCCAACCATCGAGAGGCCGAGGAACTACATCGCGTAATCAGATCGCAGATGGATGGCGGCCTGGAGTTCCTTGATACCATCTATGCCGAAGCGCCGACAGATGACTATGAAGCGCGGTATAACCACGTACTCGCCCGGCTAACCGGACTCGCGGATGCTGAAGAACGCGAGACGATCATAGAAGACGCCCTCACGCTATGCCATACACCCACCCGAAGGCGACTAGATAGTGAGAGACTCGAAGCCGAGGATGGCGGCGCCCCGCAGGGGTTGGCAGAACTCCAACGGCAACCAGCCACCGGCGATTTGGATCGCCAGCGGATACGGAAGCAGATAGACGCGGCAGGCGTGACTGACCCGCAAGTACGCCGTGCGATAGAAGAAGACATCATTCACAGGCAGCCGACAGGTGTAACGCAATGACCAACCAATCGCAGAGATGGACCATTACGCAGGACCCCGCGCCGGCGCGATCAGCCGACCGATAGGAGGCCCCGAGATGATCGAGAAGACGCTGCTCGAGATCCCGAAGAGCCGCACCGAGACGCTCCGGCTCCAGCTCACGAAGTACCGCGGCCACCGCCTCGCCGACCTCCGCCTCTACGTGGACGGCCGGGCGACGCGGAAGGGTATCAGCTTCCGGCGCGATCTGATGCGCGACATAGGGCTCGCCCTGCTGGCGGCCGCCGAGGAAGAAGCCGCGGCCCAGCTCACGGCGGACGAGGTGTTCGGGCCGGATACCGCGCCGCCGCCTGCCGGCGATGGGGGAGAGGTTCCATTACAACCTGTGCCCGAAGGGGCTCTCGGAGGGGCTCCTCTCTAGAGAACGTCCTTGGTAACTTCCCAACGGCTAGTGCCTCTATACATAGGGGCCGCTCGCCCCGCTGCTCGGCCAGCGCCTCCTCGGCCTCCCGTAGTTTCCGCTCGCGCTTGTACTGCTGGCGGGCCTCCTTGACCTTAGCGCCCTCGCGGACCTTAGCCGCTACCTCGCGCTGCTCCCCGGCGCCGAGCCTGCTGATCTCCATGACTTCCTTGCGGGTGGTATGGGTGCGGGGTTTGATGGCGTGGTCCCTGAAGTCGTCGCCGACGTTGGCGGCTACCGAGTCCACGGCAGAGGCGAACTGGGCGTCGTTGTGCAACGTCTTGCGGTCCACCGCCTCCGACTCCTGGAGGTCCTGCAAACTCGTGGAATTGTTCCCCGAGTTATCTGCTGGCCGACCGCCGGTATCCCTCTCCGTCTCCTGGACCATCTTGCCTCGGAGATAGGCTCGGGCGTTGGGGTCGAGGTTGCGCCGGCCGAGTTGGTTGCGGATTACCCAGTGGCGGGCGACCTCGCGAGTCGGGAAGGGGACCTCGACGGTCTGGTACTCGGCGCCCGTCTCCTTGGCGATGCGGAGGCGGTGCGATCCGTTACCCCGTAGTCGGCCGCTACCTGTGCCTGCGTCTCGCCCGCATCCAGCCTCTTCGCGATCACCGGCTTAGCCGCAGGCGCCACCTTCACGCGCACGTCGGGCGGCGATGCGGAAGCTTTGACAGGTCTGTCATTACTTCCGGTTGGTGTCTCCCATGACTCCACCGTACTTCGAGCTACTCCGACTGCGGCGCCCGCTTCGGCCTGGGTCATGCCAGCCTCGCGGAGCTGCTTCACGATGGCCTGCTGGTGCTTGCGCACGACGGTCTTCTGCGCAGGCGACCAGCTCCGGACGCCGGGCAGGATCCCGTCTCCCTGCGGGCTCGCCAGGGGTGTCGCCCGCGCCCGCCCTACGCCTACGTAGAGCGCGTAGAACGACGCCGGGCGTCGAGGTGGACCCCTACCCCCCCCGGACAACATCCTCGGCGCGTTCTGACGCTCTCTGGCGGGCGGGAGAGATAACACCTAAAAGGGGATTCATCGAGGAGCGCTACCGCGTCAACCGATCGCACCAAAGTCTGGGTGACGACACGCCGATCGCGCCTACCGGTAGATCAACTCCGGCTCGAGCAGTTCTGCAACCGTAAGTCCCACAAAACCCGTCGTACGCACCAGGCTCTTCACCCCGTATGCCTCGCTGCTCTCGGGCTCCAGCAGGAACCTGCAATACTTGCGGACGGCTTCAGCGACCCGGGCGTCGGAATCGGCGTTGCGGTAGTACCATGCCAGGAGCACCACGCACTCTGGGCTGCGCTGCTGATCGGCGCTGCGGGGAGCGCCCCAGGTTCCATCCTCGTTCTGTGACTGAAGCAACCACTCGATGATCGGCTCGACCCCCGAGATGATCTCGGAGCGAAGCTGGGGGTCATCCACGTGCGTCGCTGTTGCGACGATGCCTTCGGTGCAGTACGTGGTGGTGTTGAATGGCCAACTGGCACTTTGGCTGCCGTCTAGGATGTACGGGAGCTGCCCGTTGGCGAGTCGCTGGCTCAGGATCCAGCGAACAGCGCCCGACGCTGTCCGCATGGGGCGCTTCTCGCCCGTGATCGAATACAGCATTGACATGAAGGCTCCACCGTTGACGCCCGTGGCTATGATGTACGGCTCAGTGCTGAGGTGGCCGCGGTAGTAGCCGCACCCCAGAGCGCCCTCATGCGGACCCTCGCCGATTACCCATCCTGAGGACGGTTGCCTGCCTTGGCCCTGGGGATCTTCATCGCAACCCGTATGGACGAAGTCCGCGAAGCGCTGCATCGCCGCCAGATACACTTCGCGGCGTTCCCCATCCGTTCGACGGCATCCTAGAGCCAACGCCGTGGCGGCAGTTCCGGAGTCAGCCAGATAGAGGTTGCCCGTGGCGCCGTGGTCGCCCCAGAATCCGCCGTCCATGCCGGTCGATGTCTTTACCAGTTGCTGCTGCTCGACAAACGTGTCGCACCACCGGAGGGCCTCATCGAGGTATTCCTGGCGGCCGTGCAAGTGAGCGCCAGTCATCAGCACTCGGGCGAAGTTGCCGTTGATGAAGACCGACCACGGCGTATCGTCAGTGTTATTGAGCACTCCACTGCCCACGTCGAGAGTCATCACCCAGTCACAGATATCGGCGTGGTAGCCGCGCAGCGCCGACTGGAGTTGCGCATCGAGGAGAGGCTCGGCGCCGTCGGCCATGACAGGGGAGGCGGCAACCAGCCACGCCAGCAGCGCCAGCACTGGCATCGTGGCAGCGGGGACGTTCTTCACGGCGAATCTTCTGGGGTGCATGCTGAACTCGCCTTTCCAGGCCCGGCGGGGTGAACGCAGTGAGGGGCACGCGACAACCATTGGTCGCCCGCGCATGTTCGGCCCGGGCCCCCATGGCGCCTGCTATGGTCTCGCGATGGTACGCGGAGGGTAGTAGGTGTGCTCCGTTACCTCGATCTTCTTCGCCGCTTCAGCCACGGTCGACCCCTGCGCGATCTCCACTTCAGCACGTCTCAGCTTCTGGATGATCTGCTCTGGCGTATGACGCTTCTGGCCCATCGATCTGACCCCTTTCAGTCGGTCCAGGAACAGCCAGATACTAACACTGAACCTGGACTCGTTTTAGAGTGGATGGGGCTCTGAGACCGCGCCTGTACTCGTGACTTTCATCGTGCTGGCCACTTCGCCGGAGCTGCTCCCGTAACTGATCGGCTCGCTCCGTCGCGGCCCGGTACGCAGCGCAGACCTGCTCAGCCTGGCGCCAGAGTTCGGCGGCTTGCTGTTCGGCGTCATCCAGTTCGTGACGAACGCCCATGTCGACCCTCTCCTCAATCATCGGCCCGAATCCTCCCGCGGGCCGCTGAGCGTGACGTTGTCGAGTTCTGGCGCGCCGACTCGCCCCATCGATGAAGCGACACGGATACGGATGGCCTTGAGTGTCGACAGCACGTCGACTATCTCGTCCTCACCCGACGGTTCGTGGCCGAAGTCGACGGCGGGGTACCGCCGCCGGGGATCCATCCGCCGCCAAACGCCGGATTCGTCGAGCGAGAAGCTGTAAGGCGCCCAGACAACTCCGGGGCCGTAGCTTCTCCTGCTCAAGAGCGTGCCATGAGCGCCGACCAGATGCACGTCGATGCACATCGGGTCTTTGAGGCGGCTGGCTCTGGCGTCTGCGCCAAGTCGGCGCGTTTCGCCGCGCGTGGTGATTGAGGCAACTGGTACAGGCGCAGAGGATCACTGCGGCGACGGCGGCCGGAGGCCAGTACTGCGCCGGAGCGAGTGTGCTGGGACCACGATTGCGACGGCAGTGTTGGCACCGGCGGCACCCGCAACTGGTGTAGGCGCCCGAGGAGCCCTGGGGCCAGACGCGGCGAGGGCACACCACTGGGCGTGACCGTCCCGCATCTCCCTACTGCAGGCCCACGATCAGACCCGCGACCTGACGACGGGCGTCGTCCAAATCGCCTCCACGCAGTTCGCCGGGACCGTCGATGCCGATCGGCGCTAGGATTCGTCCGAGCCGCTCACCAGCCGCCCTGCCGGCAGCGACCTGCTCGGGGTCCTTGGAAGCAAGCGCATCGTCGATCGCCTGGCGGAGCGTGTAGACGTACCGGAGATCGTCGACGCCCTCCCGGACACCCTCGTAGGCGGGTATGGGAATCGGGACATCCTCACCGGGGTAGACCGCGCCCGTCTCGCGCATCGTGTTGTCCAGGTCAAACCACGGATTCCCCTTGGCCCACGCGTAGACCCACATGTACTTGCCGACGGCGCCGGTCTTCCAGAACCGAAAGCCGCAGTTGTAGCGCAACTGGAACGCGCTGCCGCCGTAGACTCCCCCGTACTCGAAGGGCACGTCGCCGGCGGCACGCGTCTCGGCAACTCGCTGCTCCGTCAGCGACGCGTAGCAGCGGACGTCGAGCCAGTCGTCGAGGACCTGTGCACTGTGGTCCGCGCAGGTGATGAA
Organism: uncultured Armatimonadia bacterium; assembly: GCA_964555935.1. Taxonomy (GTDB): domain Bacteria; phylum Armatimonadota; class Zipacnadia; order Zipacnadales; family VGFC01; genus CAZKUN01. Next base: position 6,584 of record CAZKUN010000325.1, read on the forward strand.
GGTCTTCGCTTCCGGGACGACCCGCTTGATCAGCTCGCAGAGGTACTTGGTGGTCTCGAGCGCGTCCCCGCCGGGCTCGTCCCATGGATAGAAGTAGATCTCCGGCCACCCGCGCCTCTTCGCCTCCGCCCAGGCCGCGCCGTAGAAGTCGGCCACGCCCGCTTCGAAGGCCTCCGATCGAATCTCGACGCCGAGGGTCTGGGCCACCTGGTGCCACGCCTTGAAGACCGGGATCGGACCCACAATCCCGTACCGACGCTTCAGTCGCACCAGCCTGTCGAACGCGGTGAAGTCGTACTCGCACCCACCGTCGGCTCGGGGAACGAACCTGGCCCCGAAGCCGTACGATTGCAGCCCGGTGACGCCGTGCCGCTGCATGTCCTCGAACTGCTGCTCGATGGAGGTCTCCGGGTCCATCAAGTATCCGGCCGGACTCCAGAAGAAGCCCACATGACGGTTCGGCGGGCTTGCGAGCCGGAATGGCAGCACATCCAGGACCACCTCAACAGAGCAAGCCTCGGCGTCTCTCGCCGTGAAGGTCAGTTGGCCCTCGTAGCGTCCGGGCCGCGCATTGTCGGGTACGTGGATCGTGGCCCACCAGAACGCCGTTCTCCCGTCGGCGAGGCGGCTTGGCCCAGTGTGCACCAGAGCCTGGGGCCCAATGCGGTACTGCCCCTTCACGCTGGTGGTCCAGCTCAGGGGCCCGAACATCACGCTGCGGACGTCGCAGTGGGCGGCCGGGATCACTCCCCCCGACCCGACAAGGTCGGAGCACACGACGTCACACTGCGCGAGATCGCGCAGGGGACGGATCGCCAACACGATCGGCTCGCGCTCGCCTGGTGTGGCCTGCAGTTCCGCTCTGATACTGGTCTGCTCTGGCTCGGGCAGGGCGCCCGGGAAAAGGTCGTCCTGGTAGTCCGGGCAGAAGGCAATGTAGCCCCGCTCTCGGTCCGCCTGCGACGGTATGTAGCTTGTCCTCTCGGCCCGCGTGCCGCCACGCGCATCGACCTCAGACTCCAGACGCTCTTCCGGGAGGTTCGCGAACTCGACCTCCCGTGGGTCCTCGGCGAGCGAACAGACGGGCAAGTAGTATGCCTCTAGCAGCGCCCGCTCCAGCCTCTGAGCGGCGGCGTGGGATCGCGCCGGGATGACGGCCAGCCCGTTTAGCAGGAAGTAGTCGCCGGTAATGTCGATGCTCAGCCGCCCGTCCTCGACCTCGGTGCGAAGGCCGCGGTAGTGCATGCTCGACCAGCCCAGCACGGCGTCTTGGGCCTTCAGCGAGCTGTTGAGAGGTACCAGAGTCCCCTCCGCCCGTATGACGGGTGAACCGGACTCTTCGGGCCACGCCGCGCCGCCGATGATGAAGAGCAGGGAGTACGGCCCGTTCGGGACATCCACCTCGAACCGGACCCGCAGACCGCCCTCGGCCGCAGACCGCCCCTCCACGTAGTCGCGCTGTAGAACCGGGTATTGTGCGCCGAGGATGCCGTCGGCGAGGACCCCGCCACGATCCCGCCAGCCATACCCTCTCTCGGGATCGTATCGGTCGGCGGCGGAGACCGCTGTGAAGCCGCCGTCCTCCCACACGGGGCTGTCCGGCGGGCCGAAGTCGAACGCCCGGCTGCCCCGCGGCAACCTCCACCGCCGGGGCAGGCCCGGCACTTTGGACCGCTGCGCCGCCGCCACGTCCTCGCGGCTCAGCACGCCACCTCCGGGCATGACGTAGCGGATGCCCTCTCCCGAGAACCGCACCGCATCCATGGTCACGTAGAGGCGATGGGTCTCCTCAATCGTCAGCACATGTCGCGGTTGCTGCCGGAGATACCAGAGCGGCACGACGAAGCGGGCGGCGTGCCAGGACTGCTCATCTGCGTAGAGGTCCATCTGCGCCACCAGGAGATCGTTCCAGCTGATGCGGCAACGTCGTGAACCGTGGTCGTAGGTCATGTAGTCGAACTCGACGGTCAGGTCCTCTGATGCCTGCCGGCTGTCAAGCTCGAACTCGATGGCGTCGTTGCTCCGGTAGTACCCCTTCGGTATCTGGCCGCTGCCGAGGAGGAAGCCCTTCGCATCTCCAGGCAGGCCGGCATCGAGTCCGCCGGCCCGGGCGCCGTGGACGGTCGCCACATCGGGGTTGTAGGCGCGGATCAGCTCCGGCGAGTTCCCGGTGAGGACATACATCGTCGGGTTGGGTGCCGCGAGGTCATCCTGCAGAACGTCTGGGGCAAACGCGAGATCGTCGGCCGTCAGCGTGCGGGGATCGCCTGTCTGTGGGTGGGCTGCCGTCGCGAGTGTTACGACACAGGCACACACTGCGAGAAACAACGCTCTCGTGGTCCACTTGCGCATGGTGACCTCGACTCCGCGGTTCGCGTCTCGGGCCGACCGGTCGTGGCGTAACCGATCCCGTCCGCATAGACCCGGGATTGCCCATATGGAACTGGGCGCCCCGGCGTTGGCTGAGCAGTCAGCTGT
>CAZKUN010000326.1:0-2576 GCA_964555935.1 uncultured Armatimonadia bacterium
CACTCGACGACGGCGGGCCCTACAGGCTGATCGTATCCAGAGATGAGGCGCTGGCCGATGAATGCACCTGCGTAGAGGGGCTGACTGAGCCCGCCCATCTGCCCACTCGCGCGTTCGAGCCGGGCACGTACTACTGGCGCTGGGAATCCGGTGCCGGCGAGGGCGAGGTTTTCAGCTTCACGATCGAGGCCGACGCCGCGGTGGTCGAAGTGCCTCCAGCCTCGGAATGGCTGCAGGCTCTCCCAGACGGACACCCGCGCGTGTATATCCGACCCGAGCAACTCGACGAGCTGCTGTCGTCACGTGACGACAAACGCGCCGGACTGTGGTCCGAGCTGAAAACCATCGCGGATGAGTTGCTGGATGAGCCCCACGAGATAGAGGAGCCGGCGTTCCTGCCGGACCGCCAACGCGACTACAACGGCTGGTTCGCCCTGTGGGCCAATATCATGTGGGAGTCGCGCCGCTTCGTGAAGGGCGCCGAGACGCTGGGGCTCGCCTACTTGGCCAGCGGCGACGTGCGCTATGCCCGGGCGGCCTGCGAGCGCATGGCATCCATATCGCTGTGGGACCCGGAGGGCTCCAGCAACATCCCCCACAACGACGAAGCCCACATGTCGGTCATCTGGCATGGCGCGAAGGCCTGCGACTGGGTGTGGGATCAGTTCACCGATGAGGAGCGAGCGCTCGTCATCAACCAGTTCCGGCGGCGCGGCGAGCTGACGTACGAGCACATGCACGACCGCGGATCGTACGGAGTTACCCGGTTCGATTCCCACGCCGGTCGCGAGGTCGTCTTCCTCGCGCTCATTGCAATGGTCTTCAGCGACCACATTCCCGACGCGGCGAAGTGGCTCGAGTGGCTGCGCCCCGTGCTCTGCGGGATCTGGCCGATATGGGCCGAGGATGACGGGGCGTGGGCCGAGGGACCGTCTTACGGGATGGCCTACGTGCAGATCATGACGATGTTCTGCAGCGCGCTGAAGGCGGCGACGGGCGTCGACCTTTACAGGCGACCGTTCTGGCGTAACCACGCCCACTGGCGGCGCGTCATCCTCCCAGCCTACGCTGAGTGGATGGGCTTTGGCGATCATTCGGAGGTCTGGGAGAACACGCTCACAACGAACGCGGAGCTGGTCGCGCTCATCGACCGCGAGGTCGGCGACGGAGAGTTCGCCGGCTACATCGCCCAACTGCGCGACACGGCCAAGACCAAATCGACGCCCGCAGCACGCGCTCAGAAGGGCTACTCCGCCCAGCGCTACCTCTTCGCCGAGCCTGCATCGAGACCCGCCGCCGATGCGGCCAGCGTCCTCCACACGTTCCCCGATGTCGGGTACGCGGCCATCCGCACGGAAATCGATGATCCCGAGCGCGACGTCGCGCTCATCCTCCGCTCATCTCCGTATGGCGCGGTGAGTCACTCGCACGCGAACAACAACGACTTCATCATCCACGTGGCTGGCAAGGCCATGGCGATGCCCAGCGGCTACTACGACGGTTACGGCTCGGACCACCACTCCCACTGGGTCTGGCCGACGAAGTCGCACAACTGCATCACGCTGTCTGACGCGGGGCAGATACTGAGATCGCACGATTCCCGCGGGGAAGTTGCCAATGCCTTCGAAGACGACCACCTCGCCTACTTCGTCGGCATCGCCGACGCCAGTTACGCAGACCGAGCGGAGCGCTGCCGTCGGCACGTCGTCTTCCTCAAAGGCAACCAGTGCTTCGTGATGGTCGATGAGTTCATCGGCAAGCCGGGCATCATCTCATCGCTGCAGTGGAACATCCACTCGTGGAACGAATTCGCCGTCAACGAGGCCGCGCGGAGCTTCACCATCGAGCGAGAGGTCAGCGCGCTGACGGGTCACTTCCTGTGGCATCAGAACGGTTTCTTCTCACTCAGCGACGGCTGGGATCCGTCGCCATCGACCGTTAAGAAGAACGATCAATGGCGTCACCAGTACCACCTACGCTTCACTCCCACCCACCAAGTCTCCCGGCGAACTCTCGGAGTGGTGCTGTGCCCGAGCCACGGGCAGCTCGCGCCGCCAGCCGTGCGGACCGAACTCGTCGATGGCGTTGAGATCGCCCATATCGGCAACGACGTGGTCCAGATCGGCGCCGAGGGAATAGCCGAGTTGGTCGTCGGCGGAACGACATATACCATCACGGACGAGGGGATCACATGCTGACAATCGCGCTGGTAAGCGCCTGTACCGGCCAGGGAGGACCAAGCCTCAGCATCGCCTGGCGAGAAGGCCCGGAGTACCCGCTCGGAATTCAGGAATCGGCGTGTGGCATCATCGACGGTCTGATCGTATCGGCGGGCGGGTTCACGCGCCATCCCAAAGACATCGTGGAGCAGTACCCAGAGGCGTTCGGCGGCGCGGCGAGCGGCTTTACGAGCATCGCGTTCTCCTTCGATCCCACGGATGAGGCGGCCGGATGGCAACGCATCCCCGACATCCCCGGCCCGCCCCGGCAGGGCGCCGCGACGGTCGTGGTCGACAACGCGCTCTATGCCGTCGGCGGGTTCAACTACGACGTCCCGAACAGCTACCGCGACACAT
>CAZKUN010000326.1:2586-9036 GCA_964555935.1 uncultured Armatimonadia bacterium
GACCTGGAGCGACCTCGAGCGCGCGACGCCCTGGCCCGTCACCGAAGGTAGCGCCGTGGCGATTGGCGAGAGGATCTACCTCTTCGCGCCCGCGGATTTCTACCAGGCAGAGGGAGACGAGAGCGCTGACTTCCACGCAGACCGAGGCCGCGGCGGCGATCCGGTCGGGCAAGCCCTGCTGATGCTCAACACGGGCGACCTCGACGCGGGATGGCAGCGGCTCGCGGACTGCCCCGGCACGGCGCGCTTTGACGCCGGCGTGGCCGCGGCCGGCGGCAAGCTCTACGCGCTCGGCGGGATCTTCGCGCAGGCGAAAACAGACGGAGTCCATCCGTACACGAACGTGGTTGACAGTTGGGTCTACGACCCACCGACCGACATGTGGACGCAACTACCCGACATGCCCGACGGCGCCAACCGGCGCGCGCTGACGTATGGCGACCGCTACATCGTGCTGGTGAGCGGCTACAAGTATCCCATCACCCGGCGGCTCGACGGGAGCTATGTCGACGTCCTTACCGACGACGAGAAGGCGCTGGATTGGAAGCAGTTCTTCGAGAAGACGGTCCTCGTGTTCGATACAGAAAGTCATGCGCTGACCTCGGCCGATCCGCTACTCGAGCGCACGTCGTGGCCGTCGGCGGCCATCATGGGCGACACGATCTACTCGCTCGGCGGCGAGGGCGGGCGGCTGTGGCATCCCGCCACATTCCAGATCGGGACCATCACGGAGCTGACCCCATGAGGCCGTCACGGATGCTCGCCGGACTTGCTCTAGGCCTCTGCCTGACCGCGACCTCGGCGGCCGATCTCACCGTCATCGTCCGCAACGGGCGGCTGAAGAAGGCCAGCGACGTGACGGAATCGTGGAGTTACGGCGATGGGTTCGTTGAGGGCACCGCGCGCGGGAATGACCTCTTCGCGGGCCACGGAATCGGCGAGGGCGACTTCCACGTCACGGCCCGCCTGCGCATCAAGGGGATCGAGAAGAGCGCCGCGGCGTTTCGCATGGGACCGAGCTACTTCGGCTTCGAGGGCGCGACAGGCGAGACATTCCTCAACGGGCCGATGTTCAACACGAAGCTGAGCTTTCTAGGCCCCGCTCGCGAGCATGTCCCCGCCAACACGTGGTTCCGTTTCGAGGCCATCCGCGAGAATGGCGACATCCGTTTCTTGATCGACGGCCGCGAGATCCACTCGGTCCATTACGAGGCCGGCGGCCTCGCGCCGGTTGGCTTTGTCCCCACGCGTTCCACCATGCAGATCAGCGATTTCTGGCTGGAGGCCGAGAGCATGACCGACTACGCGCCGATGCCCGCGGGCTACACCATCCCCACCATCGATCTCAACGATGACGCCCACCGTCAGGTCACCGTGGACCGCGAGGCGGGCCAGTACCTCGGCCACCCGACGACCGTGCTGCTCGCCGACAACACGACGATGATCATCGTCTATCCGAAGGGTCACGGACGTGGCGCGATCGTGATGAAGAAGAGCTTCGACGCGGGGCTGACATGGACCGACCGCCTGCCCGTTCCAGAGACATGGGCGACATCGCTCGAGGTGCCTACGATCTACCCGACTGTTGACGCGAGCGGCAAGAAACGGCTGATCATGTTCTCGGGGCTCTACCCGATCCGGATGGCTGTCTCCGAGGACGATGGCGAGACGTGGTCGGAACTCGAGCCCATCGGCGACTTCGGCGGCATCGTCGCGATGGCCGACTGCTTCTCGTTGAGTGATGGTCCGGGCCGGTACATGGCGGTCTTCCACGACGACGGGCGCTTCCTGAAGGGCGAGGGCAAGGTCACCAGGTTCCAGGTCTTCGCGACCATCTCAGAGGATGGCGGCGTGACGTGGGGCGATCCGTTCGTGATTGCCGAACACGCCTCGGCTCACATCTGCGAGCCAGGCATGGTCCGCTCACCCGACGGCAATCAGATCTGCTTGCTGCTGCGGGAGAACTCGCGACAGATGAACGCCTTCGTGATCTTCAGCGACGACGAGGGCCAGACGTGGAGCGAGCCGCGCCAGCTTCCCGCCGCGCTGACGGGCGACCGCCACCAAGCTGTCTACGCGCCCGATGGTCGGCTCGTCATCAGCTTCCGCGACACCACGCTCGTGAGCCCCACCAAGGGCGATTGGGTCGCGTGGATCGGAACGTATGAGGACATCGCGAGGGGCCGTGAGGGGCAGTATCGAGTCCGGCTGAAGGACAACACGAAGGGCGCCGACTGCTCCTATCCGGCGATGGAGATCCTACCCGACGGCACGATCATCGCCACCACTTACGGGCACTGGGCCGAGGGCGAGGAGCCATACATCCTCAGCGTCCGATTCAAGGTCGAGGAGATCGACGATGTGGCTGCGGCGGACTAGCCACTTACCGGCCTGTTCGGGGCAATACAGGCCGCCCCAAATCACGCGTGAGAGCAGCTCCCTCAATCGCTCTGTGAGACCCGCAGCCCGCAGTTGTGGTCCTGGTGGTCTGGGAAGCGTCGGCTGCGGTACCACGACCGGTTATTAACAGGGTCGATGTCCCAACTGCCCCCGCGCCAACTGCGCTGCCCCGACTGGTCGTTCGTATTCAGCGGGTTCCGTGAGGTCGCGGCGGGCGTTGCGTAGAAGGCCACGTCATACCAGTCTCGACACCACTCGCTGGCGTTCCCCGCCATGTCCAAGGCGCCGCACCAACTGGCGCCGCCGGAGAAACTGCCCACCGGAGCGGTTCGCGCGTGACCGTGCAGGTGCCCCTGGGCTTGGCAGAGCGACTCGTCCCAGTCGCCCCAGGGGTACTCGTTCCCCGTCGTACCACGGGCCGCATACTCCCACTGAGCCTCCGTGGGCAACTCCAGGCCGGCCTTGGTAGCGAAAGCCTGGGCGTTCTCCCAGCTCACGTCGAGGACGGGGTGGTCGTCGCCTTGGTCGTTGTGCGGCTCAGGCACTGAGCCCATCACACTCCGCCATTGGCCGACCGTCACCTCCGTCTTGCCAATCCAGAAACCATCCAACTCAACCCGGTGCGGATGCTCGTCAGGCCCCCCATTTTCGCTACCCATCTCAAAGCTGCCGCCGGGCGCCCACACCAGGTCCAGCGTCGCCCCGCCGGGGAGCGTGATTGTCTTCGTTGTGCCCGCCGGCGTTGCGTCCGGCGTTGTGTCCGGCGTTGTGTCCGGCGTTGTGTCCGGCGTTGTGTCCGGCGGCGTGAGCGACGGCATGCCCGTCGTCGAGACCTCGAGCGTGCGGGTCGCCTTGGCCCATTTCACGCTGGCCCCAAGAGCCTCGCAGGGGAACTGGGCCGGGACGTAGGTCTTCTTAGCTATCACCTTCGGCGCCGCGCCCATCGGGGTGTCGACACCGTTCACGCTGGCGGAGGTGCTACCGATCTTGAGAATGACGACTTTCGCTCCGCGCGTGAGGGTGACCGTCTTCTTGGCTGGATCCGAAGCGACCGTCGCGCCGAGGCGCTCGAAGAGGTCGGTTGGGCCAACGAGGATGTTTCCGCGGACGCGTTTCGTTGGAACGGAGGTCGCGAGCGCCTGCCCGTCAACCGTGATCTTGATCGGCTGAGCTTGCGCGATGCCCGCCGTCACGGCGAGCAATGCCACGGCCAGAATGGACGTCCTTCGTGTCGCGTCTGACAGCAACCGCTCACTGCCCTGGGATCTATTCATCTTCTTTGCCTCCCCGTGACGCCTGTTCGCGCCTGTGCCGGCCTCGGTCGGCTTGCCCGGCTCTCTCAATATCGCTTTTTGGGAGCCCATTGACTACGCAACACCCGCCGACACGGGCCACCTCCTGGGGGAGACGCCGTCGAGGCCGCGCCTCTCCCGGAGAACCGCTCGGCTTAGGATGAACAGGGGAACGCAAGGGGGACCAGATCGCCTACGCTCTCACTTGTCGAGGCTGTGCGGCTTCTCCAGCATATCCAGCGCCCGGAGTCGGACGCGGTCCATCACCTCCCGGTCCTTGGCGACCGTCCATTCCTGCGTGTCCCAGGCCATGATCGCCACCGCCTCCTCGGGACCCGCTACCAGCAGAGCCTTCGCCTCGGCCACGCGCTTGCTCCGCACGCCCTTCTGCTCCAACTCCGCCACGCGCGCCCGCAGCATCGCGAAGTACTCGTAGTCCTGGGCTCCCTCGCGGATCGCCTCCATCTGCTTGGCGTCGGTGACGGTCGTCTTGCTCAGGAAGAGCGGCGAGAAGGAGGCCCGCGGCTGAAGGTAAGCGTTCCACGAGTTGCCGGCCTCATCGCCAAAGGCCCAGTAGCACGAGCCCTTGCCACCGTACTTGATGTTCAGCCAGAACTGCCCGCGCCAGTATGAGGCCGGATCGAGCAGCTTGGCGGGGCCCGAACAGGAGTAGAACCAAAGCTCGCGTCCCGCCTGCTGCTGGGCCACGAAGAAGTCCTGGTGGGGCTTCCCGCCCTTCAGGAAACGCATCATGTTCGGCGACAGGACGTCGCTCGCCGCGTAGAACCGCGGGTCTACCTCCGCCGGATCCGCGTGGTGGGGGTCGGTCCAGATCACGAGTTCGGGCTGCGCGGCGTGAACGGCCGTCGCCCAGCCGATGGTGGTGTTGTCGTGCTCGTCAGACCTCGGCTCGTCAACAAGCAGTAGCTTGATCTGGCTCGGCTCGATCCCCTGGGTCTCGATATGCCGCATCCACGCCGTGACCCACGCGCCGACCATCGCGAGGAAGCGCTCGCTGCCCAGCGCTTCGTCTTCGAAGGTGTTGCCGACGGCGGCGAAGACCCCGTAGTGCTGGGCGCCCCGCCACCTGTCCACCCATTCATCCCAGGGCCCGAAGTCGAGCGGGGCGGTGAGGTTGCCCTCGGCGTCGTACTGCCCGCCAGACGGCACGACGCGGGGATTGCTCCACGGCATGTTGACGCCGTGATCGCGCAGGTTCGCGATCAGCGCTGCCATGTTTTCAGGGGTGACGTCGTAGCCGCCCGTGCCGTTGGTTTCGTCCCAGCCGCCGATGGCCACGCTGAACTCGGAGGGCATAATCGGCTTGGCAACATGCAGCTTGAGCGGAAGCGTCACTTCGCCTTTGCCGAGCCCGGACGACACCTTAACCGACGCCTTCCAATTCCCGGCGGGGACATCGCGAGAGTTGAAGTCCAGCCACACTTGCCGGGTCGTGCCGGCTGGCACTGTCACCCGCAGACTCCGCTCCGCCGGCAAGAGCGCCGCCGCGACCGGGGTGCGCTCTCGCGTGTCGGTAAACAGCACCTCTCGCAGCGCGAGGCAACCGGGATGGGCGAGGCCATTCGCGTGAACGGTCGCAGTCAGCGGCCCATCCGTGGCATTGGTCAGGTTGAAGACCTCCGCCCGGTGCTCGTTGCGCATCATGCGCGCGCTCAGCGTCGGCGGCTTCCTGGGTGGCTTCGCGGGGGCCTGCATGGGCCGGAGCATGTCATACCGATAGCCTCCCCAGGCCGTCAAGCCCTCATACCCCCTCGCCCGCAGGAGAGGCGCTTGCAGCGCGTAAATCCGCGCGTGAAGATCATTGAGCGGCAGGATGGTTGTGGAGCCCTCGGGCAACACCCCTTGAGCATCAATCTCCGCGCTCAGACTCTCGACCCGAACTCGCAGCTTCGCCTTCTCGGCTTCACTCAGCTCCGCCTGGTCGATGCCCTCCGAGACCTCAGCGAGGTCCGCGCGCATCCGCCACCGGACTAGCTCAGCGAGCTGCATGTTGCGCTGGTACTCTAAAGGCGACTCGGCGACCCGCTCGCCCTGGGGCGCGAGGTCGAGAAGCGCCCGCGGGCCCCGGTAGACTTCGATCTCATCCACGAAGGTGTACGGCGAGTCCTCCACCACCAGCGCGATGTAGCGCCCGCGGGCCTGCAGGTCACGCGTTACGTAGCGATGAGTGCTGTAGGGTTCTGGCGCGGGGGCCCCACGCTGGTTCGACATCGCCACCAGGTCCCCTAACACGATCCATTGGTCGCCATCGTCGCTGACCATGATCTGGATACTTGTCGGCCACGTGACGCCCGCCCGCCCGGCGGCCGTGCTGTAGAGAAGCCCCGAGATCGGCTCGACTTGACCCAGGTCGATGGTGATCGCCACCGGGCGCGTATGCACCCAGCCCACCGTGGTCACATCGACCCAGAAATGCCCTTGCGTGTACTCGCCGTCGGTTAGCTGCGTCCGGTCGGCCGCGTCGGCACAGGGCCCGTAGGTCGGCGGAGGCTCCAGCGTGTACGACTTGTGCAGGGCCATGTTCTCGGGCTCTGGCTGGGCCAGGCCGGCAGGCGCCATGAGGAGCAACAGCAGAATGGATGGACCGACGCGCGTCATGAACTTGACCTCCGGGCAAAACGGCCTCGTACCGAAGCCTAAGCCGCAGAAACTGGAAATCCCTTGGCCCCGTCACGGGTTTCGTCACCAACCACCTCAGGCCCGTTTGCCATCGACCCCTGTAAGAGGGGCTTTAGCC
>CAZKUN010000327.1:0-8989 GCA_964555935.1 uncultured Armatimonadia bacterium
CTGAGCACGAGGTCGATGTGGCGCTGAACGGCGCCGGTGTCGTGTTCGACCTGGCTCAGCTCGGCGACCGACGCGAGACGGAAAGTGCCCTGGTGGTATACGTCCAGCAACTCGGTGGCCTGGTACGAGTTGAGGAACACGCCATCCGCGCGGACGAACTTGAGCGCGTTCCACTGGGCCGGGTTGTGGCTGGCGGTGATCGCCACGCCTCCGTCCGCCTGCAACTGCTTGACGGCGATCAGCACCGTCGGCACGGGCACGACGCCGAGATCGATGACGTAGCAGCCTGTCGCCAACAGGCCGCCCACGACCGCCGACCGGACCATCTCGCCGGTCTGTCGCGTGTCGCGGCCCACGAGCACGACGCCGCCGTCGACCCAGCAACCGAAGGCCTGTGAGAACCCGACCAGGAGCTGCGGCGTCAAGGACTCGCCGACGACGCCGCGGACGCCCGAGATGCTGATCTTGAGCGTGTGAACGGGTGACAGATGGTCTGCCATTGGGCTCTCTCCTGCCAGGTCGGGCCGACTTACATGACCGCCCGGCGCACTCGGCGCGCGAATCGCTCAGCGAGGCTCTCTGCCTCTTCGTGTTGCTCCGCCTCGGTGATGACGCGGACAAGAGGCTCGGTTATAGAGGCGCGCACGTGTACCCAACTGCTGCCTTGGGTGATTTTGACGCCGTCTTCCATGTCGATCTCGCCGCCGAACGCGCCTTCCTCGGCCTCACGTCGGATCTCGTCGATGACGCCGCTGACTCTCTCGGCGGGGCACGGAATCGTCAGCTTGAACATGTGCAGCTTGGGGAGGCTGTCGACGAGGTCGCCGATGCTGCGCCCCGTCTGCGCCATCAGTTGGAGAATGTGGCCCAGCGCCGCGATGCTGTCGTGGGCGCAGTTGATGTGCGGGAACATCACGCCCCCGCGGCCCTCACCGGCGATCGAGGCATCGTTGCTGAGCGCGGCCTCGGCAACGAACGACTGGCCTACGCGCGTGCGGATGACCGCCCGACCGTATCGGGCCGCGACGTGCTCGATCCCGGCGCTGGTGGAGACGTTGGTCACAATCGGACCTTGGTGGCCTTGGCTCAGCACGGCCTCGGCCGCGAGGCAGAGCGTCACCTCATCGCCAGGCGCGCCCCCCTCGGCGGTGACGACACCGAGGCGATCACCGTCCGCATCGTGGGCAAACCCGACATCGGCCTTCGCGGCTGCTACTATCGCGCGAAGTTGGCCGAGATTATGTGGCTCAGGGGCAGGTTCGTGGGGGAAAGGCTGGCCGATGTCCGTGTTGATCGGGACGACCTCACACCCCAGTTCAGCAAGGAACTCTGGTGAGACGCCCGAGCACGCGCCGTTGCAGCAATCGACCGCCACCTTCAGGCTCGCGGAGCGAATGGCGGCGACGTCGATGTGACCGAGGATATTCGCCATGTGAGCCTGCGGCGCGTCGTCAGTGTGGTGGATGGTTGCGCTGATGTCGGAGTGCTGGGCCTTGGCGAACTCGTGCTGATGGTAGATGTTGAGCAGCTCTTCGCCCTGGGAGGGGTTCAGATACAACCCGTCCTCGCGGATGAACTTGAGCGCGTTCCACTCCATGGCATTGTGTCCGCCGGATACGGCAATGCCGCCGGCCGCATCGGTAGAGCGGACAGCCCACTGCAAGGCCGGCGTGGGGCAGATGCCGACGTGGACGACATCGCAGCCCGTGGCCAGGAGCCCGGCCGCGACGCACGAGGCGACCATTTGGCCCGATGGCCGCGTGTCCTGGGAGACGAGGACGCGTGAGGGGCCGACGAAGGTCCCGAACGCCTGCGCGAAATTCGTCAACAGGCGAGGATCGAGGCTCTCGCCCACGACGCCGCGAACGCCGGTAATGGATATCTTCAAGGATGGCATGGCTGGATGCACCGGGTCCCGTTTCTGGTCTGCGGCGTCAGCCGATCTTGACCTGAAGCCCCGGGTGAGGGGCGACGGGCCAAGCTCTTGCGCCTACCCCGCGAATGGCCTCGACGACCTCGTCCTGGCGCCCGGGGGCGTAGGCGAACATGCACCCGCCGCCGCCCGATCCGTTCATCTTCGCGCCAAGCGCCCCGGCATCGAGACTCGCCTGGACCATCTGGTCGAGTTTCTCGGTGGAGACCTGGATGTGCCTGGACAGCTGCTCGTGATGGCGAGTGAGCAAGTCGCCGAAGAGAGCTGGATCGGGGCGTTCCTTGTTGAGTTCCACGAGGGCCTCGCGGCAGATGTCGCGGTTAATGAGGTTGCCTTCGAGCATCTCGCGTCCGCGGGGCTGCAATTGGTCGAGAACCGGTCGGGCCTCGTCCAGGTGCGTCTCGTGGATGTCGAATCCCGGAAGCAGGCCTCCGGCGATCTCAACGGCGTCAGCCATCGCCGCGCGTGATGCCGCGAGGGTGCCGGTGGTGTTCTTGGGGGTGAGCGAATCGCCGAGTACGAATCCGTCGAGCTTCGCGGCGAGGGGCGTGCATTCGATATCGCCCTCCGTCTTAATGTGAAGCAAGCCGCCGAGGGCCGATGAGTAGTGATCCATCATCCCGCCCGGCTCGTCGAACTCGATGACCTCGGCGCGGTGCGCGTCTCGCGCGACCGCAGTGGGGTCCACGTCATGAGAGCCACCGTGGGCCGCCTTCAGGAAGCCGATCCATGCGTTGAGCATGGCCGATGAGCTGCCACATCCGGCGTTGATAGGGATGTTGCCTCTGACGGTGATGTCATAGCCGGGGTCGAGAGGATAGCCATCGCGTCGGAGCACGTTGATGGCCGACGGCAGGTAGTCCCGCTTGTTTCGGTACGGAAGCTCCTCGCGCGGATCGTACTCCTCGCGCGCGCTGATATCCGGCAAATCGAGCACGAACATGCCATCGCTGCGCCTCACGCCCGCGAACGTGATGTCGCGAGTCACGGCGATGGCGATGACGGGCAAGCCCAGGAAGTCCTGGTGCTCGCCGAACAGGCAGAGCCGGCCTGGGGCCGACACTTGGATGCGATCTGCGGGCAAGAGGCTCACTCCGTTCGGATGAACGCCGTATCACCGGTTGCAGTCGGCCTACGTGTAGGAGTAACACTTCGCGCAGGCGGTAATGTCTCGCGACCGGCCATCGCGCCCCCTACAGTCCGTAGGAAACCAGCGCCAGGAACAGTCTCTCCGCGTAACCCAAGCCGATGCTGCCGAGAATCAACCCCGTCAGGACCTGCGGCATGCCGCGGACCCACAGGCGATGCGCCGGGATCTCAATGTACTCGGGCTTCGTCTGCCAGCGCTGAATGAGCTGTCGGCCGCTCTCGATGCCCGCCAATAGCTGCTTGCGGGACGGTTCCTTGGTGGTGAACACCGCCTGCAGCACCCACCCGATGTAAAGCCGGAAGGTGTAGGCGGCGATCGTGAGCAGGACCACCAACCCCCAGTCGAGCTGGACATCCGGCAGGAACTGAATGAGCATCGGCCACATCGCGGGCAGGAGGTTTGTCCCGCAGCGAGCATGCTCTTTGGGCATGGCGCGGACGACGCTCTCATCGAGGCTACCGGTCTGCTCTATCGCGTTGACGACCTTGTGCTCGGCCGCATGGTAGCCCGCCACGGGGCTGATGCGCAACACGATCAGGAACGCGAGGAAGCGGATGCCATATACCACGATGCGCCATGTCGTGTCGGCGGCCTCACCGGTTGGGAATGCGGTGAACGTGTAGAGGCCGACGAGGTTCGCGCTCGGGACGATCTGGCCCAGGGCATATATCATCGTATACGCCAGGAGCGTTGAGAAGGCGAACATGCCCAGGAATCCCATGCCGGCCGTCACCAGCGCGAGATCCTTGGCGCTACGCACCGCACCGGTGGATAGGAAGACGCCGCGCAAGAGCGCCAATCCGCTGATATGTCGAGGCCGGGGAAATGGCGTTTCCGCGGGGCTCGGATATGGGTAGGGACTGAGCGGCCAGTTTCTCATCATGCTCCAAATGCGGGCGCGTAACCGCTGGAATCACATCGGCGCCAGCACTAAGCCGGCGCCGCCAAGCCGACGGACACGGACGCGTTGGGACACGGCTCCAGATCACTTTACACCACAAACACGATGTGCTATTATATCGGCCCGTGGCTCGGCATTGCAAGTCTTTCGCCGCGCCGCCGGGATTTATTGATGGTGTGGTCGCTCGGTACGCACCTAAGGCCCAACTCGACAGTTACCGGCACGTCGCCCGCCGGCGCAAGTGGCTCCGGCGCGGGTGCGATGTGTTCTGGGCCCTGGCTTAGGATCAAGCCGGAGCCTTCGGGATTGCACTACAGGGAGTGTACGACAATGGCAAAGGTATGCGAAATCTGCGGTAAGCGCCCCGCGCGGGGCAACAACGTTAGCTTCTCTCACCGTCGGACGCGTCGGACATGGAGGCCGAATCTTCAGCGCGTGCGCGCGACCGTCAACGGCCGGCCCCGTCGGCTGACCACCTGCGTGTCGTGCCTCAAGGCCGGCAAAGTGACGAAGCGATCGGCGGCGTAGCTCGCCGTCAAGCGAGTTCCCAATACGGTCTGGAGCCGGGCAGCTGCTGCCCGGCTCTTTCGCTGTCACCGCGGCTGGCATTGTGGAGGAGTCGGGCCCGATTGTGCGGAAGATTCGGTGGGCCGATCAGCATGCTGGCCTCCGGAAGTATCCGAAGAGAGATCGATCATAGGGAGTCTGGCCAATGCGAACGCAGCGGCATCCCGGCGCACCTCAGCGGAAGGGCCGGCCGGGCGAGCTAAGCCTGCCTGACGACGGCGCCGACCTTAGCCTGCTCGACGGGGCGCTCGAGGGCCTCGAGCTTGATGCGAAAGCCGTCATCCCCGCCCTGCAACGCGCTCAGAACGTCTATGGCTTCCTTCCCCAAAGCGTGATGGGCGAGATCGCCAATCGGCTGAAGGTCCCTGGGGCCCGAGTCTATGGCGTCGCTACCTTCTACGCCCAGTTCCACCTGAAACCGCGCGGCAAACACATCATCCTCGTCTGCCGAGGCACGGCCTGTCACGTCGGCGGGGCGTCGGACATCCTACGCATGCTTGAGGGCCACCTCGGCGTCGAAGAGGGCAACACCACGGAGGATGGCCAGTTCACGCTCGAGACGGTGGCATGCCTGGGCGCGTGTGCCCTGGCGCCGGTCATGGTCATCGACGGCGACTACCACGGACACTTGGATGACGCCGCCGCGCTCGCGGTGATTGACAAGTACGCCAGCAGCGGCGACGGTGCGGAGGACAACGATGCTGACGGCAACTAAGATCAGCACCCGCGAAGAGCTTGACCGCATCCGCGATGATGCGCTGGCCGCGCGGAGCGCCTACCGGAAACGAATCTCGATCTGCAACGGCACGGGCTGCCACGCGTGCGGAGGGACCGACGTCACCGACGCGTTCCGCGCCGAGATCGAGGCTCGCGGCCTGGCTGACGAGATCCATCTGCTGCCGACAGGCTGCCAGGGCTACTGCCAGCGCGGCCCGATCGTCGTAATCGAGCCGGCGGGCGTCTTCTACCAGCGCGTCACGCCTGAGGATGTGCCGGCCATCGTCGAGATGAGCATCGTCGGCGATGAGTTGGTCGAGAAGCTCCTATACGAGGACCCGATCACAGGCGAAACGGTCCCGCTAGAGAAGGACATCCGCTTCTATGCTGGCCAGGAGCGCATCGTCTTCGCCATGAATGGCGAGATCGAGCCGACCAAGATCACCGACTACATCGCGCTGGGCGGATACCAAGCGCTCGCCCAGGCGCTGCTGGACATGGACTCAGACGGGATCATCGCCGAGGTGGAGAAGTCCGGCCTCCGCGGGCGAGGCGGAGCGGGGTTCCCAACCGGCACCAAGTGGAAGTTCTGTCGCGGCGCCGAGGGCGACCAGAAGTACATCATCTGCAATGCCGACGAGGGCGACCCTGGCGCGTTCATGGATCGGAGCCTGCTTGAGGCGACGCCTCACAGCGTGCTCGAGGGGATGATCATCGGCGCGCTTGCGATGGGCTGCAGCGAGGGATACATCTACGTGCGGGCCGAGTACCCGCTCGCCATCAAGCACTTGGAGATCGCCATCGCCGACGGCGAAGCGCTCGGGTTGATCGGCGACAGTATCCTCGGCACCGACTTCAGCTTCCACGTGCACATCAAGGAAGGCGCCGGCGCCTTTGTCTGCGGCGAGGAGACGGCGCTCATCTCCTCCATCGAGGGCAAGCGCGGACTGCCCCGTCCTCGACCACCGTTCCCCGCCAATTCGGGCCTCATGGGCAAGCCGACGAATATCAACAACGTCGAGACCTTCGCGAACATCCCGCCCATCATCCTCAAGGGCGGCGACTGGTACGCGAGCATGGGGACGGAGAAGAGCAAGGGCACGAAGATATTCTCCCTGACGGGCAAGGTCCAGAACAACGGGCTCGTCGAGGTGCCCGTTGGGACCACGCTTCGCCAGGTTGTGATGGAGATCGGCGGGGGGATGCACGAGGGGCGCACGTTCAAGGCCGCTCAGATGGGCGGGCCGTCGGGTGGCTGCGTCACGACCGAGCACCTCGACTTGCCGATGGACTACGAGTCGCTCCAGGAAATCGGCGCCATCATGGGCTCGGGTGGGCTGGTGGTGATGGACGACCGGACGTGCATGGTTGACGTCGCGCGCTTCTTCTTGGAGTTCACCCAAGACGAATCATGCGGCAAGTGCGTGCCATGCCGGATCGGCACGAAGCGCATGCTTCAGACGCTCGAGGGCTTCACCCAAGGCCAAGGCGAGCTTCGCGATCTCGACAGGCTCGAGCAACTCGCCCAGGATGTGAAGAACGGCTCGCTCTGCCAGCTTGGCGGAACAGCCCCGAACCCCGTCCTCTCGACCCTCACGCACTTCCGGGACGAGTATGAGGCGCACATCGTCGACAAGAAATGCCCGGCCGGCGTCTGCCAGGCGCTGCTCAGCTATAGCATCGACTCGGAGGAGTGCATCGGATGCACCGCCTGCGCGAGGGCGTGTCCGGTTGACGCCATCAGTGGCGAGAAGAAAGAGCCGCACGTTATTGATCCCACTCTCTGCGTGAAGTGCGGGCTGTGCCTCACCAAGTGCAAGTTCGACGCGGTCATCAAAGCCTAACACCACCCGCCGTCTCGTACGTCGATCGGGACGATCGACGATGCGGCTGGAGGAAACTGATGCAGATAACCATCAACGGTCAGGGATACGAGGCGCGCCAGGGCGATACGGTCCTGGACGTTGCGCTCCGCAACGAGATCCGGGTGCCGAACCTCTGCCACGATCCCCGGCTCGAGCCGACCGGGCAATGCCGGCTCTGTCTCGTGCAGATTGAGGGCGCGCGCGGCCTCCCGCCGTCGTGTTACACGCCTGCCGCCGACGGCATGGTCGTCACGACCCACACGCCTGAGATCGAGAGCATTCGCCGGACAAACCTGAGATTGTTGCTGTCTGATCACCCAAATCAGTGCCTGCGCTGCGAGTCGAACGGCGACTGTTCCCTGCAGGACCTGGCGTATGACTACGGGCTCGATTTCCCGAATGATGAATGGGAGCCGAAGTTTGCGCCCGATCCGAATGACAACCCGTTCATTCTTCGCGATTACAACAAATGCATCATGTGCGAGCGCTGCGTGAGGATCTGCAGCGAGGTGGTTGGCGCGTCGGCGCTGACTACGGCGCAACGCGGGTTCGATTCCGTCATCGCGACCGCGTTTGACGGAGCGCTGATGGAGAGCCCGTGCGTGCTATGCGGGCACTGCGTCGACACGTGCCCCACCGGCGCGCTCATCGACAAGAAGCGCCTTCGGCAGGGCCGTGGAGCTGACTTCGAGCGTGTGCGGACGACATGCTCGCACTGCGGCGTCGGCTGCAACATGTTCCTGCTCGTTCGCGACGATAAGATCGTTGCCGTCGAGCCGGACCACAACGGTCCGGCGAATCGCGGCAGTCTCTGCGTCAAGGGCCGCTACGCTTACGACTTCCCGCATCATTCGGATCGCCTGACCACTCCCCAAATCCGCCGCGACGGTGAACTGCAGGACGCATCGTGGGATGAGGCGCTCGACTTCGTCGCCGATCGCATGAAGACGATCCTGCGCGAGAGCGGCCCGGATTCGTTCAGCGGGTGGTGTTCCTCCTGCTGCACCAATGAGTCGAACTTCCTGTTTATGAAGTTCATGCGCGCGGTGATCGGCACGAATACGGTCGACAACTGCGCTAGAAATTGTCACGCTCCCACGGTGGCCGGTCTGGTCACCACGCTTGGGGCGGGCGCGATGACGAACTCTATCGCGGAGCTTGAGCACGCGCCCTGCTTCTTAGTACTCGGATCGAACATGACCGAGACGCATCCGGTGCTGTCCTTGCGGGTTCGCAAGGCTGTCAGCAACGGAGCCAAACTGATCGTCATCGATCCGCGGCGGATCGAGTTGACGGGAATCGCGACGCGCCATCTCCAACTCAGGCTCGGGACCGACGTCGCGTTGCTCAACGCGATGATGAATGTCATCATCAGCGAGAGTCTGCACGACGAGGCGTTCGCGACGGAGCGCTGCGAGGGCTTCGGGGAACTGAAGGCGGTCGTCGCGGAGTACACGCCCGAGAAAGCCGCGGAGATCACGGGTGTCCCCGCGGATGAGATCATCGCGGCCGCTCGCGAGTACGCCACGGCCGAGCGCGCGCCGATCTGCTACACGATGGGCATCACTCAGCATCGCCACGGCACCGACAACGTCAAGACGATTGCCAATCTGGGGCTGCTCACGGGTAACGTCGGCAAGGAAAGCGCCGGCGTGAACCCCCTGCGTGGCCAGAGCAACGTGCAGGGCGCGTGCGACATGGGTGGCCTGCCGAACGTGCTGACGGGATACCAGAAGGTTGACGATCCTGAGGTCCAAGCCAAGTTCGCGGCGGCGTGGGAGTGTGAGATGCCGCCCGAGATCGGCACGAAACACAATCAGGCAGTCGAGGCGATGGGAGAGGGGAAGATCCGCTGT
>CAZKUN010000328.1:0-2662 GCA_964555935.1 uncultured Armatimonadia bacterium
CAGTTTCTTGGCACCTCTACCGAAAACCTCCCTGCTCATATGGGCAATGCGGGGTGAGGCAGGCGACGTTGGCGTCGCTCATGGCGGGTGATCCGGTCATTGTCTCCCATGGCCTATCCTTCCCCGAGCCTCGCGTAGCGACGGGCTTCCAGCCCGTCGGCCGGAGGTTGGGCGCGATGCGAGGATTCGACGGGCTGGAAGCCCGTCGCTACGCGGGCACGGCGGCACGCGGCGACGTGACGCGCCACTTACTCCCCCACGTGCTCGCCTAGTTTCCAGTCCCCGTCTTCGAACAACAGCTCGTAGATCATGACGCGTCCGGTGGCGTGGTCGTGCGGTGAGGGTGGTGGCGCCCCAGTGGACGACACGGCGGCACGCTCACCCGTGGCCTACTTGTTGGGATGTCCCGTGTGATGCGCGGCGCCGGCGGCCCAATTCTCATCCCAGTGCCGGTCGACGTCGGCTCGCCAGGCGCGGGCCTCCGCCTCAAGCTCCGCGCAGAGATCAGGTTGGGCGTCCTTCAGGTTCGTTCGCTCGCCCATGTCATCATCCATGTTGGCCAGGTGCACCGCATCCTCGGGCGGAGCGCCCTCTATGAGCTGACCGTCCAGCACGAGTTTCCACGGGCCCTTGCGCACCGCCGTCTGATTGCCCATCTCCCAGAAGATGCTCTCATGCGGCGACGGCGCGCCGTCGGTGACCATGCTCAGCACGTCCAGCCCGTCGATCTCGTATTGGCTTGCATCGCCGCCGGCCGCGTTGATGAAGGTGGGGAAGATGTCCATCGCCGCGCCCACCTCGGCGATGACCTGGCCCGAGGGAATGGTGCCGGGCCAACTCATGAGCGCGGGCATCCGGATACCGCCCTCGTAGAGGCTGAACTTGTGGCCCTTCAGCTTGCCGGCCGTGCCGCCGTAGTAGGGGTCGGGGGTGCTGTCGAGCCAGTTGCGTGTCTCGCGTGACGGCCCGTTGTCGCTCTGAAAGAAGACGCACGTGTCCTCGCGCATCCCATGTCGATCGACAGCTTCCATGATCCCGCCCACGCTGTCGTCGACGGCGCTCAGCATCGCCGCCATGATCTGCCGGTCCCATGGGAGGTCGGGGAAGCGATCGAGGTACTTCTGAGGCGCGTGCATTGGGTAGTGCGGCGCGTTGTAGGGCACGTATAGGAAGAACGGCGAGTCGTCGTCATCGCCCGCCGCGCGGTCGATGAAATCCACGGCGCGCTCGGTGATCGTCTCGGTGAAGTAGCGTCCGTTATCGTAGATCTCATTACCGTTCTCCCAGAGATCATGGACCGGGTCGACGCCTCCGGCGATGCCCCAGTAGAAGATGTGCGAGTAGTAGTCGATGCACCCCGCGAGGAAGCCGAACCACTCGTCAAATCCGAGGTTGTGCGGCTGGCACTCCTCGGATACGCCGAGGTGCCACTTGCCCGTCATGGCCGTGCGATAGCCGAGGTCCTTGAGCGCGCTGGCGATGGTCGGCGTGGCCGACGTCAGGCCCGTGCTCTGGCGGTGGCCTCCCAGGATCGACCTCACGCCCGCGTGTATGGGGTAACGCCCGCTGAGGACGGACGCGCGCGAGGGCGAGCAGACGGGCGAGTTCGAATACCAGTCCGTGAAACGCGCGCCAGACTCGGCCAGCCCATCGAGGTGAGGCGTCACAAAGTCGGTTGCGCCCATGCAGGATAGATCGCCATAGCCCTGGTCGTCGGTGTAGAAGATGATGTAATTCGGCCGCCTGCTCATCGATTCACTTCGCCTTTCATCCGCCCGCGGAGGTCCATCCGCAACGGTCTCTCTTCGACAGATTCTGGGCGTCGCCCTGCCGGAGGCTGAAGGTGGCCGGGGTTCTGACATCTCGGCACTTCGGCTCGGAAACGCGTGTTGCAGCCGTTACCGGACCAAGACGCACCTGCAGTTGATGGCCCTCCTTTCCCCGGGAACTTCCCTGAGAATAATAGTGATTACTAATACAGAGGGACGCGCAATGCAAGTGCCAACCAGGCTCAGGATGACGCGCCAGAGACAGGCCATACTCGACGCGCTACGCAAGACGGACGCTCATCCCACAGCGGACGAGGTCTACCAGGCTGTCCGGGCCGAACTCCCTCATATCAGTCTCGGCACCGTCTACCGCAATCTGTCCCTATTGGCGCGCGAGGGGCTCGTTAACCAGCTCGAAAACGGCTCCGGACCGGGCCGTTTCGACGGCGACCAGAGCAATCACTACCACATCCGCTGCCTCCTGTGTGACCGCGTCGCCGACGCGCGCATCGCATCAGCCGAATTCCTGGAAGAGTCCGTCCGCGAAGTCAGCGAGTATGCCATCGAGGGCCACCGACTCGAGTTCACCGGGTTCTGCCCGGAGTGTCAGGCCGCGCAGCTTGCCAAGACGCCATAACCCCGGGTTGACCGGGTAGATCATGAGGAGACTGTAATGGGACTTAGAGGTACGCAGACCGAGAAGAACCTCCTGACGGCATTTGCCGGAGAGTCGCAGGCGCGAAACCGCTATTCCTACGCCGCCGGCGCGGCCAAGAAAGAGGGCCTCGAACAGATCTCGGCGATCTTCGCCGAGACGGCCGATCAGGAGCAAGCGCACGCCAAGCGCCTCTTCAAGCTGCTTGAGGGCGGCGATGTCGAGATCACGGCGGCGT
>CAZKUN010000328.1:2672-8967 GCA_964555935.1 uncultured Armatimonadia bacterium
CGGCACCACGGCTGAGAATCTCAAGGGCGCGGCTGCCGGTGAGAACTACGAGTGGACCGACATGTACCCCGGCTTTGCCGCGACAGCGCGCGAAGAGGGCTTCAAGAACATCGCGATCGTCTTTGAGGCGATTGCCGTCGCTGAGAAGCAGCACGAGAAGCGGTACCTGGACCTGCTGGAGAATGTCGAGAACGGGACGGTCTTCAGCAAGTCCGAGTCCGTCACGTGGCGCTGTCGGAAGTGCGGTTATCTGCACGAGGGCACGGACGCCCCGGCCGCTTGCGTCGCGTGTAAGCACCCGCAAGCTCACTTTGAGTTGCTGGGCGAGAACTGGTGAGTCGCCGGTCGGAAGCTGGTGCGACCAATCGGTCGCCTAAAACGAAAGGGAGGCTGGAAATGGCAACGCAATTGGAGATCTACAAATGCGATACGTGCGGGAACATCGTTGAGATCCTGACGGGCGCCGATGGCGAGTTGTCCTGCTGCGGCGAACCGATGCAACTCCTCACCGAAGCCACCGCGGACGCGGCCACGGAGAAACACGTGCCCGTTCAGGAGGCGATCGACGGCGGCGTGAAGGTAGCCGTCGGCAGCGTTCCCCACCCGATGGAAGCGGAGCACTACATCGAGTGGATCGAGATCATCGTCGCCGGCAAGGCGTATCGCCAGTACCTCGAGCCCGGTCAGGCGGCGGAAGCAACATTCAATGTCGAGGCCGAAGGCATCGTTGCGCGCGAGTACTGCAACGTCCACGGCCTGTGGAAGGGGTAGTCGCCATGTTAAGCCCAAAGATGCAGGCTGCGCTGAACGACCAGATCAACAGAGAGCTATGGTCGGGCTACATCTACCTGTCGATGGCCGCCTACTTCGAGGAGCGGAACCTCGCCGGCGCGGCGCACTGGATGCACGCTCAGTTCAAAGAAGAGCTGTTCCACATGATGAAGCTGTACAACTTCGTCGTCGAGCGCGGCGGGCGCGTGCTGCTCCAGCCAGTCGACGCCGTGGAGACCGAGTGGGAGAGTGCCCTCGACGCCTTTGCGTATGGCTATAACCACGAGACCCTTGTCACCGCGTCCATCAACAGCCTCGTCGATCTGGCGGTTGAGGAGAAAGACCACGCGACCAACAGCTTCCTGAATTGGTACGTGGATGAGCAAGTTGAGGAAGAATCCTCCTTCGATGGCGTTGTGCAGCAATTGAAGCTCGCCGGAGATGGTGGCGGGTTGTTCATGGTCGACAAGGAACTCGGCCAGCGCGTCGAGCTGTTCACATTACCCATGGGAGAAGCTGAGGGAGGCTAGTTAGATGCCCGTTGAATTCAATGCCGCCGAAGTATACGAGATGGCTGAGGAAATCGAGCGAAACGGAGCCAAGTTCTATCGCAAGGCCGCCGACCAGTGCGAAGCAGAGGTCAGGCCGCTCTTGCTGAAACTCGCGGGGATGGAAGACCAGCACGAGGTGACGTTCAAGGCGATGCATGCTGAGCTGCCCCCCGAGGCCTCGCAGCCGTTGGTGTTTGATCCCGACGATGAAGCCAGCGCGTATTTGCAGGCGATGGCTGATGGGTACGTCTTCGATGTCCGCAGCGATCCGGCCGAGGCCCTCACCGGCGACGAGACATCCGTGGAAGTGCTCAAGATGGCTCTCGAGCGCGAGAAGGAGTCGGTCGTCTTCTTCACGGGGATGAAGCAGATGATCCCCGAGGAGCTTGGCAAAGAGAAAGTCCAAGCCATCATCGAAGAAGAGATCGACCACATCGGCTTCGTCAGCCGCGAGATCAAGGCCCGCACCTAGTGCCTGTCCGCCGAGAGGACACGCCATGACACGCATCGGGGCCCCGGTCGACGCGATCCGCCGGGGCCCCGCGCGCGTCTGGGGGGGGGGCGCCAGAGAATCCGGGAGGGTGAGAGCGAGGACGATTATGATCGGCGCAACGACGGCAGTTGTCATGGCGGCGCTGGTATTCGCCGGAATCCAGCTAGGCCAGAACCCCGCGCAAGCTCCCCCCGCGCCGGGACACGAGGATGCCATGGATGGGGAACACAAGCACACCAACAGACTGATCGATCAGCCAAGCCCGTACCTGCAGCAGCACGCCCACAACCCGGTAAACTGGTACCCGTGGGGCGATGAGGCGCTGCAGAAGGCGAAGGACGAGGACAAGCCGATACTCGTGTCGATCGGCTACTCGTCGTGTCACTGGTGCCACGTGATGGAGCGCGAGTCGTTTGAGAACGAGGACATCGCGGCCATCATGAACGAGCACTTCATCTGCATCAAGGTCGACCGTGAAGAGCGGCCCGATCTCGATGAACTCTACATGAACGCGTGTCAGATGATTACCGGCAGCGGCGGCTGGCCGCTGAACGTCTTCCTGACGCCGGATCTCAAGCCGTTCTACGCCGGAACATACTTCCCGCCGGACGACAAGTTCGGTCGGCCGGGATGGCCGAGTATCCTCCAGAGAGTCGCCGAGGTCTTCGCTGAGAAGCGCGACGAGATCGACGAGAGCGCCGAGCAGATCACGGCGGCGCTGGCGAGCACGCCGACGGGCGCTCGGGGCGAAGTCGACTACGCGCTCATCGATGGAGCGATCAGCCAGTTCAGCGGCTCGTTTGACGAACGCTGGGGTGGCTTTGGCGGCGCGCCGAAATTCCCCAGCTCCAAGACCATCAGCCTGCTACTGCGCCAGCACCGCCGCACCGGTGACGCGCGATCTCTCGAGATGGCCACCGTTACCCTCGACAGAATGGCTCAGGGCGGCATGTACGACCAACTCGGCGGGGGCTTCCATCGCTACTCCGTCGACGAAAAGTGGCTGGTTCCGCACTTCGAGAAGATGCTCTACGATAACGCTCAACTCGCCGACGTGTACCTCGAGGCATTCCAGGCGACGGGCGATCCGTACTACGAGCAGATCGCGCGCGAGATCCTGGACTACGTGGTCCGCGAGATGACCGACGCCGCCGGTGGCTTCCACTCAACTACCGACGCCGATAGCGAAGGGGAAGAGGGCAAGTTCTTCGTCTGGAGCCTGGACGAGGTTACTGACATCCTTGGCAAGAAGGACGCCGAACTGTTTGCCGACTTCTATGAGGTCACCGAAGGCGGCAACTTCGAGGGGCATAGCATCCTCAACATCCGCGTCCCGCTCGACGAGTTCGCCAAGAAGCGCGACGCCGATCCGGACAAGCTCTGGAAGCGCCTCGACGCGATGCGAGGGGAGCTGCTGGCCGAGCGCGTGAAGCGAGTTCCTCCGGGCTTGGATGACAAAGTCCTGGCCGACTGGAACGGGCTGATGATCACCGCCTTCGCGCGCGGGTATCAGGTCACCGGGGATGAGCGTTACCGGGACGCAGCCATCCGCGCGGCCGAGTTCGTCCTGACCGATATGAGCCCTGACGGCAGGCTGCGCCACGCATACCGACAAGGCACGAGTTACCTCGATGCTTTCCTGGACGACTACGCATTCGTCATCGCCGGCCTGCTCGATCTCTACGAGGCGACCTTCGACCCCAAGTGGGTGGTTGAGGCGCAGCGTCTGACTGACGAGGCGATCGCCGGCTTCTGGGACGATGCAAGCGGCGGGTTCTACTTCACGCGGGCGGATCAGCCTCATCTCATCACTCGCCCGAAGAAGCTCTTCGACGGCGCGACGCCGGGCGGCAACTCCATCGCCGCAGGCGCGCTGTTGAGGCTCGCCAGGCTGACGGGCAACGCAGACTATGCCAAGCGCGCCACGGACACGCTCGCGGCCGTCGCGGCTCAGGCGGCGCGCATCCCGCGGGGGTTCCCGGCGCTGCTGGTCTCGGTCAGCGCGCACCTGGACGCCCCCACGGAGGTCGTGATTGCCGGGGCGCCGGGCGACGCCGAAACGCAAGCGCTTGTAGCTGCCGCGCGCAAGCCGTTTATCCCCAACCGCCTGGTCGTGGTCGCCGATCCGACCGCGGACGGGGCCGCGATCAGCGGAGTGCTGTCGGTAACTCAGGCCAAGGGCTTGGTGGATGGGAAGCCGGCCGCATATGTCTGCGACGCGCGCGGCTGCCTGCGTCCCACGACGTCGCCTGATGAGCTGGCCGACCTGCTGGCTCCATAGCTGGACAGCACGACGTGAAACGGGCTCTTCGCGACGGGCGCCCGTTGGTTTCGCGCACGATGAAACCACAATCCGATTCATGCTGTTAATGCCGAAGGAAGGCCGGAATTTCCCGCAAGGAGAGATGATCCATGTCCATCTCAAAAGACGAAATCGTGACAGCGGCAATCCAGCTTGAGGGTGACGGCTTCAGGTTCTACACGGACGCCGCTAAGAACGCCGGCAGCACCCTCTCTCGCGAGACATTCGACTCGCTTGCCAAGGATGAGCAGCGACACATCGAGTGGATTACGGACTACACGAAACTGAAGTTCAACGCCGAGACCGCGAACAAGGCTCTGTACGCGCAACTCCGGCCCGTGTTCGCCGACCTGGCGGAGAGCGACCGGCAGGTTGCCGGATCCGCCGACGCCGACATCGATGCTCTCAAGTTCGCCATCAAGCGCGAGGTGGCCGCACGCGACGCCTACGCCAAGTGGGCCGATGAGGTCGATGATCCCGAGGTCAAGGACCTCTGCGAAAAGCTCGTCGAGGTCGAGGACTTCCACCGCGAACTGCTTGAGAACGTTATCGAGTACCTCGACAATCCCACCGATTACTTCCTCCGCGAAGAGCGCTGGATCGTCGAGGGTTAGAGCCGCACGCCGCATTATCACGCAACTACAGGAGGGTATGGAATGCCCGCGAAACTTGAGGTCTACCGATGTGAGATCTGTGGGAACGTCGTCGAGGTGATCCACGAAGGACTCGGGGCGCTCGGGTGCTGCGCGGAGGATATGAAGCACCTCACCGAGGCGACCGCCGACTCCGCTACCGAGAAGCACGTGCCGCTCGTTGCCCGCATCGGCAACTGCGTTCACGTCGAGGTTGGCTCGACCGCCCACCCGATGGAGGAGGATCACTACATCGAGTGGATCGAGATCGAGGCGGATGGCAAGGCCTACCGCAAGTTCCTGAATCCGGGCGATGCCCCCCAGGCCGATTTCGAGGTCGTGGCCGAGGGCGTCAAGGCCCGCGAGTACTGCAACGTGCATGGGCTGTGGAAGGGTTCTGGCCCCTGCTGAGCTGAAGCGATGCTTGGGTAGTGTGTATATCGAGCGCGGGCCGGATGGGGACTGCATGCATCCCCCATCCGGCCCGTCTGACGTTGGCTAGCTACCGATATCTGGCACCCATCTCGACTTCACCGTGATCCGTAGCCACGTGAGCGTCTGTGGCCCGCTAGGTCGCGCGGGCCCTACCCTCCAGGCACGGGAGCTGCTCCGGCCGCGCCGCCTTCATTGGTCTCCCGCTCCGTGTTCTGCAACTCCTCCAGCGTAGGCGTGCCACCCTCCGGCGCCGACCCGCCCTTCTTGGCGAAAGTGAAGAACCCGATAGCTGCCAGTGCCACGATCAGCACGATCACGACCACGACTATCGTTGTGGACGACAGTTTCTTACTCAAGCTGGTCTCCCCTTAACTGTATTGAGATCCATCTTCTCCGCCGCGACGTCAGAATCCCATCCGGACTACGAAGGCGCGTGGTTCCACGCCCTCCGCCTCTCCTGGGTATCCGTCATGTCGAGGATAACGCTCATGCCCACCCATTTGGCGTGGCCATCGACGAAGACGACGTTGCAGCCCTCATTGTGCCGGTCCGCGCCGATGCCGTTCCAGATCCGTGGGGATGCCAAGGGGGACCAGTGCGCCACCCTGCAGTAGACGATGTGATATCCATACCTGACATCGGACGCATATCCGGCATGGCGGGGAGAGTACATGGCATCCATTATGCTGTACGACTCGGCTGGATACTGGATGTCAGCCATCGAGGTTCCCGTGGTCCCGCACGAGTGCACGTGGTTGTAGTTGACACCGTAGCTATTGCCTTGGAGCCAGGGGTTGTTACTGGAGCTAGGGCATGTTCTCAACTGCGAGTTCTTGATGTACGGCTCCAACTGGACCGTCCAGTGCTTGACGCCGTTCACGCAGTCGCGATTGGCGTAGGAAACCAGGCGATCATCGTAGTCCGAGGCGTACATGAGCGAGGCAAGCCCGAGTTCCTTGACATTGCTCAGACACGAGGTCTGTCGTGCTTTCTCCCGAGCCCGTGCAAACACCGGGAATAGGATTGCGGCGAGAATCGCAATGATAGCGATGACGACTAACCCCGCATTGCCCATATGAGCAGGGAGGTTTTCGGTAGAGGTGCCAAGAAA
>CAZKUN010000329.1:0-8958 GCA_964555935.1 uncultured Armatimonadia bacterium
GTACACCCAGATACTAACACTGAACCTGGACTCGCTTTAGGGGGTAAGGCCACACCTATGACTGGGCGCTGGATCTGCCGCCACTCAACTACAAATGGGCAGTGAGAGCATCCAATGGGATCTCCAAGGTCGAGTGGTCCCACTGGGCGACGTTCACTGTGGCTGACCGTGTCCCAGTCGCGCCGACGAATCTCTCGCCTGACGAGGGCGATCCCGACAGTGCGGCTCCACGTTAAAGGTGAAGCGCGCCGATGCAAGAGCGCGCCCCGCGCTCGGGTCTATTCGCCGGGCAGATGGACCTCTGAGGTCCATTTGTGCCGCAAGTACTGCTCCACGCCCCGGCGCTCTTCGTCCGACAATGGGCCGTCGAACGCGATGATCTCCGCGACGGATCCCTCCCACTCCCCTTCCGTGCGCGCAATCTCGCGCTCGGCGGGCGCCGCCAGCTCAAACGTCACCACGCTGCAGTCCATCGGCGGCGCCGTGGCCTGCGGATCAACAGGTACGCCGTCGAGCCATGCCTTCGCGTCGCGGAACTCGGGGGCGATCTTGCCCATCGCCTCATCATCACCTGTCAGGTCCCAGAGACACGCGCCCACGCCGGCGAAGGGACCCGTGCCCGGCGCCGAGAGTTCGTGATCCCGATAGACCATCATGAGGGTCTGGTACCCCGACACGCGCTTCTCCAGCGACTGTATCCACATGTACTGCCAGTTCGCGATGCCCTTGCCGTTGAGCTGGTTGGGATCGTGGATGAGGAAGCTCGTTGCCGTGAATCCGCCCGGCTTGCCTCGCCAGCCCAGCACCGACCCACGCCCCCACGGCGGGTCATCCTCAACACCGTCGCCGTCGAGGTCAGCGACATCCAGCCAGAGCAGAAGCTCGGAGCCTTCCACCTCGTCCGGCCGCCGTGGCTTGATGTCGATCGGAGCGTCTCCGAGCGTGATGGCGACACCCACTCGGTTCGTGCTGATGGCGCCCGTGTCTTCCCGCTGCGCGGCGACGAAGTACGTGCCGGGCGCGTCCGGTCGGAACGCGGGACCCACGTGAAGCGGGCGGCTGACGTTCTCGTGGCGAGCCGTATAGAGCAGCTCAAACCGCCCGACGTCGGGGCCCTCTCCATCGACGCTCAGCCGGCCGCGGGCCACCGTGCCCTTCCAGATGCCTTCGGCACAGATCTCGGCGGTCGTTTCTGAGCGACGGGTCTCGCCGTGGATATCCAGCGCCACTCCTGATTCGCCACCGTGGCCGGTCTGCAGCTTCACCGTGAGCGGAAGCTCTCGGCGACCGTTCACGAACGCATCGAGCCGCACCCACGAGCCGAAGTCGTTGTTGGATCGGTTATTCTCCGGGTCCAGTCCCTCCGAGTTCACCCACTTGCCGTTCGTATTGGCGATGACTGCCCCCCGCGCCGCGCAGATCGTGCCATCCTTGGCCGTGAACGTCCCCTCGTAGTTCCCGCGCGGTGGCGGCTGGATGAACAGCGGCCAGTCCTCCCCATACCAGAGATACCGCATGCCGGGCTCGGGGTTGGCGATCCGAGCGCCCTCGGGCGACGCCTCGAAGTGTGGTCGATCCAGCAGGAAGTCCGGCTCATCGCCGACCGCAATGACCAACTCCTCAGTGGTCCTGTTCGCATCCCGGACAATCACCGAGTAGTCGCCTGGAGGCAGGAAGTCTCGGTAGAGGCCAGCGCCGGCGTCGTCGGCCCACTTCGCTACGTGCGGGTCTCGCCCACCAGCGATCCCCAGCCGAATCTGGCCGTTGTTAGCGCCGGTCGACGGCGCAAGCTCTTCGATCCGCACGGTGAGTGGGTCGTCGGGGCGCGCCAGGGAGATGCGGCCTTCCACCACTTCGCCGCTCGCATGTTTCACCCGGTAGCTATGGTCTCCGTCCGGCAGGCCTCTGGCGACCAGCCCGCGCGCGCCCGTCGACCACGAGCACTTGACGTTCGGCTCTTCATCGCCGCCGATCGCCAGCGTTACGTCCCAGCCATCTGCCGTCAGCACGCTCCGCGCCTCGACCGGGACCGCCACCGGACGCGCTACGGTGAACGCCGCCTCTGTCGTCCTGAACTCGGAGTCGACGACCCTCACTTGGTAGACGCCCGGCGCGAGGCCGTCTATCGCGCGCCGCGTGGCGCCTGTCGACCAGCAATACGCATGCGGCGGCTTGCCACCCTTGGCCTGCGCGGAGATCTCTCCGTTGTTCACGCCCACCCAGCTCGCGCGTGTGACTTTGCCGACCACGCTGAGCGGCCGCGCCTTCGAAGTTGGATTCGGGTTAACGATGCGCCAGCGCCGCTCCGCGCGAGGCGAGCGCGCGAAGGGTGGGTCCTCGCGGATCAGCTCGGTCTCATCCACGATCGAGCACACCACTTCGTACTCGCCAATGGCCCCCAACTCGACCTCCACCGCGTCCACGCCCTCAGCGATCTGCAGGCCGTTCAGGTGCCACGACACCTTGTGCGTATCGGGGTCGGGCTTCACCCGGTCAATCGAAAATCGCGCGGCGCCTGGCTCTTGCAGCGTCAGGCTCTCGCGCGCCGGGCGCGGATTCTCGATCACATCGACCCAGTCGTACGTCCGCTGGGCCGCCTCCTGGATGCAGACGACGCACGGCTGCGTCGCGAACTGGTTCACGCCCATCGTGCAGACGGGCGTTGACCGGAAGATGTATGCCGGCCGGTGGAGGCCGCCCTCGAAGAGACCGACCTTGCCCAGGTTCTCGCGGTTGTACGGCGTGGGGACCGGCGTGTCCGGCGCAATCCATGCTCTCCACTTCACCTGGTCTCGCTGGTAGACAAGCGTCGTGTTACTCGATTCGTCCGACCGGCCCCAGCAACCCCAGCCGATGTACTTGTCGCCCAAGCGCAGCGCCGTGTGCGAGAACTCGTGAAAGAACGCTTCGATCTCGTTCCCCTCGATCATCGCATCACCCACGCGCTCGTTCAGCCGCAAGCCCGCGCCGCCGCCCCCGCCGCGCGAGTTCACCATCGCCAGGTGCGTCACCCAGCCCTTGCCCTCCCGCTGCCACGGCAGAAACAGCCTCGCCCGGACCTCGTTGTAGATCTCCCAGTGCATTGCATCTTCGCCCCGGTCATGGGCGGCCGGATCCCACGGAGGCATGCTCGGCCACCAGAGGGCGTAAACGTTGTAGAAACTCCGCTGCTCGGCAAAGGGTTGCTGCGTCTGCTCGTTCCCAAGGGTCATCGCGGGCTCGATGCAGTCTCGCACATGCTGGACGAACTCGTCGCGCAGTTCGGGCCTGTTATACGGATCGCGCTCGCCCTCGCGCCACCGGTTCACGACGACGATGTTGATGCGCTTGTCCTTCGGGCCGCCCACCATCACCGGGATCAGCTCGATCTCATCGGCCATGATCGCGTCGAACTCATCAGCCTTTCGCGTGGTGATTGAGACCGGCTCCGATGTCGCCCGCAGCATCTCGCCGCTGGCCCCGTCGCGCGCCTCGGCGACGAAGGTGTATTCCGTTTCCGGCTGAAGGCCTGTCGCCAGGTACTCGGGCTCCGCCTGCCAGCCGCTGTCTGAAACGCCGCCCGAGGTGCAGCGGAAGCAGTACGCCACGCCTCCCGGCGCGCTCAGCTTCTCAGCCGCCATCGTGATGGCATGGCTGACTCGCGCGTGGGGTGGACGCGCCCAACGCAGGGGGTCTGCCCCCTCGAACGTGGCCTCCCCGACCGCCGGTAGAGCGCGCCAAGCCACGAGGCATGCGCTGCACAAGACCAGCCGCCATCCGCTATGGTGCATGCGATTCTTCCCCTCTGCTTGAAGCGTGCTGGACGCGTTTCCTCCGGCACCGGGCCGGGCCCTTCCCCCACGCCGTCAGCAGGGAATCCCGGGCACGCGGTAAACCTCCCAAGTATGACGCGTCAGATAACCCAATTCTGGCTGGTGGGGATCCTGGGCACGCTCCTGAACCACGGCGCCGCCGGCGACCTCGTTATGGCCCGCGACGGTCAAGCTCTGGCGACGATTGTCGCCCCGGGCCGCACCGAGCCCGAGCAGTTCGCCGCCTCCGAACTCGCCCGGTACCTGGGGCAGATGGCCGGGTGCACCTTCACGGTGGCGCCCGCCGCCGGGGACGGGCCGCTGATCTGCGTCGGCACGCCCGCCAGCGTCGGCCCCCTGCTTGCCGACCGGGCCCTACGCCGGCGCGCCCTCGCCCTGCCCGAAGAGGGCTTCCTAATCCGGGCCGACGCCCAGCGGCTCTGTCTCATCGGCGCTTCGCCGCGGGCAACGCTCTATGCCGTCTACGATTTCCTGGAGGACGACCTGGGCGCGGCTTGGACCATTCCCGGGCCGGAGGGCGAAGTCATCCCCAGCCACGATCCGCTGATCATCCGCCCCGCGAATCGCGTTGAGAGCCCTACCTTCCCGCTGCGCAGCTTCCAGGCCATGGGGCTGGACGGCGCGGAGGGGGCTGATCTGGACGCGGCGCTGATCGACTGGTGCGGCAAACGCAAGCTAAACATCTTCCGCCTGGGCTGGGTCTACAGTTGGGAGAACGTGGAGTCGCGGCTGTTGCCCGAGATCCGCAAGCGTGGGCTGATGAGTGGCGCCAGCAACCACGCCTTCGGTCAGATCGTCCCGGCGGGAAAGTACGAGGCGGGCCACCCGGAGTACTACGCCCTGCGCGACGGCGAGCGCACCGCGAAGGGCGGCCAGCTCTGCACCACCAACCCGGAAGTCGCCGAGGTGGCGGCCCGGGAGCTAGCCGAGCTCACGGCGAGACACCCGGAGCTGACCGCCATGGGGATGCTGCAAGGCGACGGCTGGGGCTTCTGCCAGTGTCAGGCCTGCAGCGCGCGCCTGGAGAGCGAGTGCGAGGTCATCTGGCCGGGCGAAGGCGTACCTAAGGCCTCGGCGCTCATCCTGCAGTTCGTCAACGAAGTCAGCCGTGCTCTGAGGCCCCAGCGCCCTGACGTGTCCCTGTGGTTCGAGGCCTACTCGCCGACTATCGAGCCGCCGCGGGACCTCCGGCCGGACCCCGAGGTGGGTGTGTTTGCCTGGCTATACTGGCGATGCTGCCTGCACTCCCTCGGCGACCCCCAGTGCGCCCGGGCTCTGCAGTATGCCCAAGTGCTCCGCCAGTGGCGCGCCGTGACCCGCGGGCAGATGATGGTCACCGACTACTGGTGCGGCCTGACCCAGCCCGTCCCCTGGTGGCCGACGATGACCACCATGCAGGGCGACTATCGCTTCCTGCGCGACCTGGGCGTTGACGGGGTCGAGGTCTGGGGCTTGCGGGGCACCTGGTTCAAGATGGCCGACCTCAGCGCCTACCTCAACTGCGAGTTGCTGTGGAATCTGGAGGACGACGCCTGGGCGGTCATCAGGCAGTACTGCCGCGGGCGCTACGGCGCGGCTGCCGACACCATGGTGAGGTACTACCGCGAGATCGCCCGGGGCATGAACCTGGCCGCCTCCGAGAACCCGGAGCGCCGCGTTGCCAACACGTGGCCAGTGGCGGGGATGTACGTGCGCGACCCGGAGCGGCTGCGAGCGCTCATCGCGCGGGCTCAGGGCGAGGCCGACACCGCGCTGGCCCGGCAGGGGGTCGAGGACGCAGCGACAAACAACGAATACACCGTGCTCATGGCCGCCGTGGGCACCGCCCAAGAACGCTGCGCCCAGGCTCTGGATGCCAATGACCACGAAGAAGCGGAGGTCGCATTGGCGGCCCTGCGCGCTTCGGTCGACGCCTTCTCGACGTTCTTTCCCGAGCACCTCTCACAAGGCATCTACTACGGCACGCCCAAGCCTCTCCAGGCTGTGGTCACGGACTACGAGGCGCGGCTGGCTGGGCAATGACGCGATGGGCTCGCCAGGCAAGGTCTCACGCTTTCTTGGGCTTGATGAACAGCACCTCAGCCTTCTGCACCCATCCCGATCTCAGGTCCGCCCTGAACCAGCCTTCGCTGTTCTTCTCGTGAAAACGCGTGGGCGATCGCTCGCCGAACTCCTTGAGGTCGTGTTGGGCCCACGTCTCACCAGCGTCGAGGGACACGATGATGCCCGTGGCGAGTGGCGATGCGGGCGCGCAGTGTGACGCCAGGATCACGTTGTCCTGGATGATCATGTTCCCCGATTCGACGTACGGGTTGAACAGCATCTCGTGCGCCTCGGGGTTAGCGATGTCAGCCGGGGCGCACCGAAAGACCCCGCGATCGTACGGCTCGGGGCCGTTCGAGTCGCTGATCCAATACAGATCCCCGTCAACGAAGCTGATCCCGCCGGCCTTGTAGCGCGAGTTCAGCCGATCCGACACGATGACCGTCCAACACCACTCGTCACCCGCCGGATCGTAAGTGCCCCTCAGCCAATGGCACTCGTACCCTTCGGCCCTGTCACCGTCGCCCGTGCACGCGTAGAACGCATCCTCGTCGGGGTTGTACGCCACCGAGTGGACGTGGCGGGTGAAGACCGGGTTGTCGGCGTCGCCCAGCAGCGTGCCGACTTGGCCGCCGCTCTCGGAGCCGTCATCCCGACAGTAGGGATTCTGTCCGAAAGCATAGGCGATTTTCACGGTGTGGCCGCCATCGGTCGAGTAGTAGATGTTGACCGGGGCCGCGCCGCCGAGGACGTTGCAGTAGTTCCCCCACACGAGCATCTCCACGCCGTTCACATCCCACGAGTTGATACCCGAGAGGGTGTGGAAATACCAGCCCGGGAGATCCGGATTCTCGGGCGCATGCGGGATGTAGTCACCGCCGTCTGCGTCCTTGACGGTGATCGGCTCGCACGTCTTCAGGCTGTCCGCGCTCAGGTACAGCCCCGAGCCCGTCGCGAAGACGACATTCCCGTTCCCCAGAATACAACTGAACGTAATGTTGTCAGCCTCGGGGAAGGCGATGCTGTGCGGCCAGGTGTGGCCGTTATCTTCGGAGAGGAAGATCCTCTCGTCCGCATAGCCGAACGCCTTGTTGTCTCGCTGCGAGTCAATGTACGGGCCGTCCGGCTGTAGGCGATACCAGAAGTCGTCCGTTGAGGGAAACTGCTGCTCCGGCGTCATCATGTCTGGCCTTTCCTGCCGATCTGGATACGGGCTTTCTCAGCTGCACGCATCAGTTGCCGGACCGCTCCGGAGTCAGATGACCTCGAAGTGGTGATACCGATCCATCCGGATCCCCTGCAGGCTCTTCAGCCCCAGCTTGCGCGGATCATCATAGAGGGGATCCGTCCCGGCGGGGTCCTGCTCGTACCCAACGTCGCCGACCCTCGGGATAAGCCCCCGCGAATCCCAGACGACGTACCCATCGGCTCCCCCGTCCAGCATCCCGCGCAGATACGCCCGCCACCCCTCGTAGTCCGCGTGAAACTTGGTCCACGGGTAGAGCAGAGGCATCAGCCTAATTCGCTCGCGCCCATCCAGGCCCTGGAAGTAGGTGAAGTCCAGGTTCTCGGGGCCGTCGAGATGCACGTCACGATCGCTGAACACCTGCCCCGTCGGGAACAGACCGTCAACTACCCCCTGCTTCAGCCACGCCGCAACATCCAGACCCCATCGCTCGCAGTCATACCGGTTGCCGGGCACGATCGCCGACAGCCGCTGGCCTGGCTTCAACGCTCTCTTCGCCTTGCGCATGAAGGCAGTGACCACCTGTCCCTGGTAGTCCAGCCAGCGCTCGTCCGTCTCGCCCAACTCGCGGGGATCGACGCCGTGCTTCTTCTTGAAGCCCTCGACCATGATCGGCTCGTATCCCACCACCGGGAGGCCCCGGATGAAGCAGAAGCAGATGCCATCGGGCTCGTAGCCCGCGATCTCCTTCACCAGGTCCAGCATGTGCTCCTGGACCTCGGGGTAAGCATAGCTCAGCCGTCCGATCCGTTGCCCGTAGCGGTCCTGGCAGTGGTACTCCGGATGGGCCTCGAAGAAGTCGGACCGCACCATCTTGTCGAAGGGGAAGGGTGACTTAAACGCCTCCATGCGGATGTAGACCTGCAACTCCCAACCCCGGGTCTTTGCGTAGTCGGTGACCACCTTCAGGCTGTCCCAGCCATCCTGCTTCCAGTTCTCGGCGTTCTGATTCCAGCGCCCGTACCAGTCAGTGCTGAAGCCGCTGAACGCGCGCTCATTGCCGACCTCAGTCGGGTAGTTGCAGATGTCCGCCTCGCCATTGCCCCACAGAAGCATCCGCAGGCAACTCCCGTCGGGAATGTCGTCGAAGGGCTTCACGAGGTCCTCCGGTGTCGCATGAACCGACTCGCCGAAGATCCCATGGCCGTCCTCGGTGATGGCCATCGGGAAGGCCACTTGCCTCGATGCATCGATCCCCCGCTCCGGCGGCTCCGGAGTGGGTGGGCTCTTGGCGAGCGGCTCGCCTCCGATCTTGTCGAGCGGCTCCAGGCGGATGTAGGCCAGAGCTCCGGGGAAGTCCTGGGTATCGGAGGCACCCTCCAGGACGATGTCCTGGCCCGCGAGTTCCGCGTCTTTCCAGACCGCCTCGTAGATGATAGTGGATGTGTCGTGGACCATCCCCGTCCGCAGCTCCTCCGGCACCCCAACCGTCTGCGCCTCCTCGTCCCCGCTCAACCGCACCCGCACGGAGGTAAAACCCCACCCGCTGTAGAGCCCGAGGTGGATGCGATAGGCGCCCTCATGGCCGACCCGCAAGGTCAGCGGGCTGACGTCGCTCCCGCCGCCCTCGCCGAGCATGACTCCGGGGAAGCGCTCGCTCTCGTACGGGAGCGCCCGCCACGAGTTCGGGTCGGTGTCGCTAAGACCCTCGGCATCGACCAGCTCGCCCAAGTCCGCAAGCAGCACCTCGTCTCCCGCCGCGAAGCAGTTCATGGCAACCCCCAGGCATAGTAGACAGAGTGGCACAACGGCATGGCAACGAATCATGGCGTCCCCTCCACGGCTTGGACTGACAGCCACCGACCGGGATTGCCCATATGGAACTGGGCGCCCCGGCGTTGGCTGAGCAGTCAGCTG
>CAZKUN010000330.1:0-8836 GCA_964555935.1 uncultured Armatimonadia bacterium
CGTGCATTGCTCCATGTACCCAGCGAAGGGCCGGCCCTCGGCGTCGGCCAGCGTGCGCATGTCCCTGTGGTGGGCTACCTCGGAGGCGGTCATAGGCACGAGCCGAATGTGGTGGATGCTGGCGTCCCGCCACCCCTGGCGTGCGCCGCCGATGGCGAGGCAAACATCCTGCCCGGTGAGGTCGGCGCTCTTGAGGTAGAACTCCTGAAGGAAGCGGTCCCGGTCCTGCCCCTTGGGAGAGGCCAAGTAGTCGGGTATGGCGTAGCGGATCTCCTCGCCCGACAGATAGAACTCATACGCTGAGTACGGCTCCATGCCAATGTAGATGCGATACCAGCCGGTGAGGTCCAGGCTCAGGACGAGGGGCGGTGCCGTGACATCGTCAACGGGACAGAAGATGGAGGCGACTACAGGTGTCTTCTTGCCGCCCCGCTCGAGTTGCCATGGCCTGGGGAGGTCGCCACCGGCCAGTTCTGTCGCGTTTCGAGCGCTGATGACCAGCACGTCCTGGGCCCCGGACAGATCCACGCTCTCGGAGAGGACGACCTCACCCTCCGCGCGCTTGAGGCGGAACCTGGCCGAGTCCATCGGCATCTCGAGGTCGAAGAAGTAGTTCCAGAGGCACTGCTGGATACCCACGGGCAGGCAGCCCTCAATGGCGCCCTTGTTCCAGGTGGCGGCGGCGCACGGACGCCACTCATCGATGGTTGTGCCCACGTAGATCGTAGCCGGGTTCCACGTGACCCCGTCGTCGGCCGAGTACTCCGCAAGAAGACTTTCCGGACGTTGGCCGGTCAGCGCGATCAGCCGATCCGGGCGGTCCAAGGGCTTCCCAATAGTCATGGCCTGCACGTGTCCTGTAGTCGTGCCCAATGCGCATGCAGACCACACGAACCACGACGCGAGCGTTGCTTGGAGCAGAAGCAAGGGCTGTCTGCGGCAAGCTGGCTCCGGAATGCGGTCTTGGGGGAGCGGGCTCTTCATGGCATCCAACCCCTCACTGACGAATGTGGGCTCAGAGGGCGCGGGACTGGGGCCCGCTGGGAGGCGGCCGGGGGTCGCCGTGCTCAAAGGCCCCGATGTCCGGTCGGCCATCGCTTACGAGGTCCGCCAGACCGGGCATTGCCACGCCCTTGTCACGCAGCCTCTGTGCGACCGGAAGAGACCAGTCAGGGCCAGGTACTGAGAACTGTAGTTCGGCGTCTGAGCATCAGAAGCCTGCGCGTCAGGCCGCGGACGCCCGCAATGCCGCACCGTCTGCCGGTACGCACGGCAATGCGTGGCCGAAAAGAGGAGCGCATCGCGGATCCGCTGTGCGGACCACGGCGGGTTCCCTTGACTCAGCTTGTGGATCGAGGCCTGCATCTCAAGGGAGACTGGTGGCCGTCCACGCTTCGGTGACTTCCAGCGCGTGGGGCCCTGCTACTGGTCTGTGTTGGTGTTCTGCCCGAGAACTCCGGGCTCTCTTCCCATGGACTCCATGCAGCTGCAGCGCCAGCTAGGCTGCCCCGGTAACTGCGGTAACGGGTTCCGCACAACTTCTTCCTACCAACTGACGGCAATGTGGGAGCGAGTTCCAGGTTACCCATCCCAATGGCTTCCGGGGCATTGCTCGGACCAGGAATGTGGGGCTACCACTCGTGTCCCCTCGGGGAGCGTGGGGCCTGTCCGCCGCCGATCCGACGCCTGACCGGCCGACAGCAGTTCTCTCCTCCACCTGCAGAGGCCGCAGGCCTCCCCCGGCTCGCCAGGGAAGCACGGTCGGGAGAGCGCCGTGTAGCACGGCGACGAACGGGAGGAGCCTCATGAGACCGCTCGCTCCATTGCCGGCACTGATACTCCTGACGGCGACTGCGTCGGCGGCGCCGTTGGTACCCAACGGGTCCTTCGAGGACGGGGCAGAGGCGCCGACCGGCTGGGCACTGACGGGCGAAGGCGGTTGGTCCTCCGATGGTGGCCACGACGGCAGGCGGTTCGTGACGGTAGCCGGCGGCGATGACGGCGGCCGGTGGCTCAGCGACCCCGTGGCGCTCGAGCCGGGAGGCGTGTACGAGCTCCGCCTCCGTTTCCGCTACCGACCGGAGGGCGCC
Organism: uncultured Armatimonadia bacterium; assembly: GCA_964555935.1. Taxonomy (GTDB): domain Bacteria; phylum Armatimonadota; class Zipacnadia; order Zipacnadales; family VGFC01; genus CAZKUN01. The sequence goes on from CAZKUN010000330.1 coordinate 2,091, forward strand.
GAGGGCGGCGCCAACGCCTTCGCCGGGCCGGAGTGCGCAATCGAGCTGTGGGCCCTTAGCCCCGACGACGAGGGACGGTGGGTGGAGAGGGCGATGCGCTTCGTCGCGCCCTCGCCGGCGGACCCTTCGATGAGCCGAATTGGGCTGGGGCAGTGGCGGCTGAAGGGGTCGCTCGACTACGACTCGGTGGAGCTGCACCGCGTGAAGCCGGCGCACCGTGTGATCGACGGAATGAGCTTGGGGTCGGGCGAGACGGTCTCGGACAGCTACCGTTTTGCGGCGCCGCTCAGCACCTGGCGAGGCATCAGCCGCCCGCTGCATTCCTTCACCGCCCGCTTCCACGACAACCGGTGGCGCTTCTCACGTCCCGATGACTGCGTGGTCTATCGGCACGAGGTCGCCGGCCGCCGGCAGACGTCGGCGTCGATCACCCCGACTGCGTGGTTCCATGAAGACTCGAGCTGGCGGCTGAGCGTGGACGTGTCGACGGACGGGCAGAGCTGGCAGGAGGTCGGCGGCATCGCGATGTCCGACTCGGGAGCCCCCTTCAGCGTGCCCGAGGAGATGCTGCCGGCCGAGGTCGTCTACGTGCGGCTGCGGTGTAATGCCGGCGACGATTCTGAGCCCGTCTTCCTCCAGTGCACGGGCTACGAGTACGAGGCCAACCTCGACGCACCTGTCGCCCCAGCGACCGGACACACCACCGCCGTCACCGTGCTGGCGGAGGATGGCGGCATCTCCGTGGAGCCGATCTCTGGTGGCCAAGAATCCGTCTTCGCGGTGCGAGTGACGAGCAAGAAGCGCGTCACCATCGCGCCACGGTTGCTCGTTGCTCACGAAGGCAGGGGACCTCGCCGATACCTGGGAGGTCGGCGGGTGCTGGAGGCCGGGGAGACGGCCACCGTGTCCGTCGCGTACGAGGCGCCGGCCCCCGGGCAGTACACCCTCGAACTCGCTCTGGGCGCAGAGCTGAAGACGACACTTGCGGCTGAGAGGTCAGTGTCGGTTCTGGCTGCCGGTAACTACGGCGAGAGCCTGCCCTCGCCGGACGAGGATGTGGCGCTCTGGTGGGCGGCATCGGGATGGAAGGTCGGCAGGTCGCGGCCTGCGCCGAAGGTACGCGGAACGGCCGTCCGGCTTCGCCTGGCACGCAACGAAGCGGAGAGCGCGCAGGTGGTGGTGCGTCCGGACCGAGAGCTGCGCGGGCTGGTTGCCGAGGCGGGTGCGCTCCGCTCGCGAGGAGGCGCAACGCTCCCGGAGTCGGCGATCGAGGTGCTGCGGGTGCGATATGTCAATGTCGAACATGTCTCGGACGGGCTCGGCGGCCTCGGCGAATGGCCCGACCCGCTGCCGTCGTTCAGGGCAGGCTTGAACGTCGCCGCGGGACGGAACCAGCCGCTGTGGGTGACCGTGCGCGCGCCGAAGGACGCGTCGCCTGGACGCTATCGCGGCACGGTGGAGCTTCGAGCCGAGGGCTTCCAGGTGGAGGTGCCGCTCGAGGTCGATGTCTACGACTTCACGCTGCCCGATGAAACGACATGCCGGTCGCTTTTCGGCTTCGACTGGAGCAACGTGGAGCGCTACCACAAACTCGAGACGGACGCCGAGAAGCGCGAGGTCCTTGACAAGTACCTGCGCAGCTTCAGCGACCATCGCATCAGTCCGTACGACCCGGCGCCATTAGATGCGGTGACGTACACCTGGGACACGCGCTCGCAGTGGAATGGGGGGAAGCTCGTGGTCGGCGAGGCGCGTTCCGGGACGCAGTCGTTCGAGGTGCGGGACAACGGCGCCACGTCGAACACCACCACCAATTACGCGGAGATGATGGCGGTCTCCGGCGAGCCGCTGAGCATCAGCCTGTGGTATCGCACGGAGACGGACGAGCCGGCGGCGCTCTACCTGCAGCACTTCGACCGCGGCCGGGGGTGGTTCTACGGGCGCAACCGACATATTCCACTCCCGGCCTCGCGGGAGTGGCGGCGGTTCGAGATGACCGTGTCCGAGTTCCCGCCGCGGACGGCATTCGTGAGCCCGATGGTACAGGGCTGCCAGTGGACTCAAGAGGGCGAGCGGACGGGAGCCGTGTGGATCGATGACCTGTCGATTGTCGACACGGCGACGGGCGAGGAACTGGTGGAGGACGGGGGCTTCGAGGAGGCGCGGCCCGTCGGGCCCGAGACGGGAGTGGAGTTCGACTGGACGGCATGGGACGCCGCGATGGGGCGAGCCGTCGACCAGTACCACTTCAACTCCTTCGTGTTCCACGTTCCGGGCCTCGGTGGCGGCACGTTCCACGCGCGGGTCGCGGGGTCGCTGCTCGGGTACTCGCAGAAGACCCCGGAGCACCTCGCGCTGTTCCGGACGTGGTGTGGGGCGGCCCGAGAGCATCTGGCCGAGCGCGGTCTTCTGAGGAAGGCGGTTTGCTATCCGTTCGACGAGCCGGACGAGAAGGACTACGAGTTCGTGGTCGAGCAGCTTCGCTACCTGAAGGAGGGCTTTCCGGGCCTGCACCGCATGGTGCCGATGCATCTCGGCGCGGCGGAGCCGTTCGTGGGCAACATCGACTACTGGTGCCCGGTGCTCTCCACGCACATCCCAGCCTTCGCCGCCGAGCGGCACGCAGCAGGCGATCTGTACACTTGGTACATCTGCTGCGCCCCGAAGGCGCCGTACATCGCCAACTTCATCGACCGGCCCGCGACCGACCTGCGCGTGTGGCTCTGGCAGACGTGGGCGGAGAACGTCAATGGCATACTGATCTGGCAGAGCATCTACTGGCACAGTCCGCCGGCATATCCCGACTCGCTGCAGGACCCGTATGATGACTCGATGAGTTGGGTCCGAGGCTACGGCACGAAACCGGGCGAGAAGCGACGCTGGAACGTGGGCGATGGGCGGTTCATGTACCCACCCGAGAGGGCGACCGGCACCCAGGATGGACCCGTCATCGAGGGCCCCGTGTCGAGCATCCGCTGGGAGGCCCTGCGCGACGGCATGGAGGACTACGAGTACCTCGCGATGCTGAAGCGGTTGCTTGAGGAGAAGCGCGAGCGACTGAGCGCGAGCGAGATTGAACGCTACGAGGCACTCCTCAAAGTGCCTCCGGAGATCTCCCGGTCACTGACCGACTACACCACCGATCCCGCGCCGGTCGCGGCCCGCCGACACCAGGTTGCCAAGGCCATAGAGCGGCTGTCACGGTGACCATACGCCATGCCGCTTACTGCGAGCACGCGCTGGTCGTCTGGGGCAATGGCCTGGCTGAACCCGTGGGGCCCCCGAACCAATCTGCGGTACTGAGCAAGTCCCAGAAGTCGGGCCTTCCCGTTGTCGGGCTCTGTACTGCCCGGTAACAGCGGTAACGGGTTTCGCGCACTTTCTTCCTGCCAGCCGACAGCGATGGGAGGAGCGAGCTCAAGTGTTAGTGGAATGAACCGCTCCCCGGGCATTGCTCGGACCAGGAACGTGGCGGCTAACATCGCCTGCGGCGAGTGGGCCCTGACTGCATCAGGGCCCCAGAGTCGGGCGCGGATGGAGTTCCTGGGATGGACACCGGACTGGACGGGCCTCTCCGGGGAGACGGGCCGTACGGGATGCGGGCCCCTCTGGGCTACAGCATCTCACGCCGTCTCCTTCGAGTTGCGCTCACTGTGGCGCGTCGGGCGGAGCTGAGTGTACCGCAAGAGGGATCACGAAGGGGTTCTCACCTATGATCGCGCGCCGTGGGAAGTATACCTCACGTGTTTCGTTCCCCTCGATCCTGAGACCGTGGTCGTCTGCGAGAGCGATCAACGTGCGCCCGCCATCGGATGCTATGTGGTCGATCTCGTAGCCGTGGGTGTATCCGTTGCCGTGGGTGACAGTCATCCACGTGCCTCGCAGCGCCTCGCCCGATGGCAGGTCCGCCTCGGTGATGAACGCATCCAGCAGGTCGCCGTCCGCCTGGCGCGTTGCGCCCAGGATGTTGCCCGTGTAGGGTGCCCGCGGTGACTCGAGGACGAAGTCGCCGCTCCCGATCCTCTCCCCATCGAACAGCCAGGCGCTCGGGGCCTGCCCCTCCCGCCGGCGTATGATCCCCAACCGCCCGCTCATCGTCACCCCGTCAGCCGTCGCGCGCTCAGCAAACGGCGGCGCATCGAGAGTCGCGATGATGGTATCGACGGCCTCGTTGTGCTCGACCCGGATTGCGACCGCGTTGTCGTCACGCGACGACAGGTCTGCGCTTGTCACGCTGCTCACGAATGGCCGGCCGTCGAAGGGCTCGTGGACCGCGACAAACAGGCTCATCAGCCCATCACCGGTGTCGTCGTCGGATTGAGGCGCCTCGAATCCGTAATGTGTCTGCACGAGCGGGTGGAGGATGGCACTGTCGGCCTTGCGCCTGACCAAAAGCTGCGGCATCCAGAAGTCATACACCTTGTGCCCGTCCGCTCCGTCATTGTCTCCCGTCCTGCGCACCGATGGACTTCTCCCGAGGAAGACCTCGCTTCGCGGCCCGCCGATCATGTGCACCCGGACGCCACGCTCTGGTTGATCCACATACCGGAATGTCGTCGTGAAGGGCTCGACGGTCTCGGCCCCCGCCATGTCCCGCATCATGCCATAGGGGTTCGTGGGATCCCACTGTTCGTTGGGCTCGCGCCATTCCTCATCGTCTTCCAGCATCCACTTGCGTGGGTCTGACAGCGCCAGCGTGGAGGTGGCGGTCATGTCGAGGTCTGCGTCGCCATGGAGAAGCCAATCGTGTACGGACCCGCCCCGGACCCGGAAGACGTCGACGACATAGGCGTCTGTTTCCGACACCGGCACGACCACCAGCGTTCGCCGGTACATGTCCACGCTGTCGATGTCGGGGTGCGTTCCATCTCCGTCTACGTTGTACCCGCGACTCCCCTCGGCCTCGACGACCGATACGCCGCCGACATCGGGGAAGTACGCCAAGAGATCGCAGTCAGTGCCGGTGTCCGCGTAGGATGTGATGCTCTGGTCGCTGCGGTTCACCACAACCGTATTGTGACCCGCGGTGCTCGTGCACCAATACCGCATCTGCGACAACGTGTACCCCAAGTCCGACAGCATCTCGCGCCCCTTGGCCCAGAGGGCGATGCTGAGGTTGTCGTAGTGGTCATGCCCGTGAGACCCGGAAAAGCGCAGGTGCGCCTGCATCTGATGGTCTCCCGCACCTCTTCCCAGGGCGGCGTGACCGTACTGGGGGAGGATCGCCGAAACGGTCTCGGCGCGGGGCGAGCGTGAGAACAGGTGTTTGTGGGAGAATGTATCGCCGATGACCGCCGCATAGCCCAGCGGGTCATCCAGCACGCCGGGGCCGTTGAGGCACTTGGCGAAGAACAGCAGGTCCTTCTCCGGCTCGAAGTCGTCAAACCGCACGCCGTCAGTGTCGTCGATGTAGCCCGGTGGATCGGAATACCCCCGCAAGCTCGCGAAGGACGACTTCAATCCTCCCAGCGTGATGGCGTGATACCAGGGGCACTCCCGCCAGGCTCCATCGACATAGCTGCCGGCGTCGACAATCTCGCTCATGCAGCGGAATGCCCAATGAACGTCGCCGGGCTCTCCGATAGTACGCGCGATCTTCACGGCTCGAGACAGGTAATACGGCGCCATGTTGCCGTGGTCCCGCATGGGCAAAGCCTTCATGCAGTCAATGGTCGCCCTGAGGAAGTCGTCCTCGAACCGCTGGCGCACGTCGTAACCGCGCTCCCGGGATAGCTCTTCGAAGGCACTGCTGCCATACACCGTGGCGTAGACATCGGGGATGACGTGTGGTATCTCGTCGGGTCGCCATCGCCCCCATCGTCCCCCATTCCAGACCAGCGGGGCCGTCTGATCCAGGGCGAACTCGAACTGCCGCTGCAATTGCACGATGACGGGGTAGTGCGGGTACACCTGGGCAATGCGATCCAGCACCAACACGACGCGCCGCGCGTATTCCTCATCGCCCGTTGCCTCATACGCTTCCGCCAGAGCCTCGCACTGTTGGAGCAGCCACCCTCGCCTGTAGAGTGACGCGTGTGCGGTCAGGAAGTGCTGCACATCGTGGTCCGTGCTGTGGTGGTAGGTGTAGAGAATCGTCTCGCCCAGCGCGTTCTGTCCGCTGACGGTCTGGTCCTCGGGGTAGTCCTCGTTCGGGTAGACGGTATCGCAGAACCTGCACTTGAGTTCATCCGGCCGGTCGACACTCCACTCGAACACATTGGCGCCCTGCGAGCCGCCGAAGCAATTGGGACAGTCGCAGTTGCTGCGGATGGACTTGTCCGGCACGAGAGCCAACATCGCTTCGTCGCTCATTGCCATCACCTCAGCGACGGCCTTTTCGGCGGCGTCTCTCTCCGCACGATCGGGCGCGTTCTGCTGCTGAGCCTCGAGCAGCGCGGGCCCAACGACGAAGATCAGCGCGCATGCGAACTGTACCTGCTTCACGTGGGCCCGCCTCGTGGGTCCAGGGCACCCGCTTGCAGTAGCAGCGAGGCCCCGTATCGGACTGGGTACAAGGGTTGTGGCTCAGACCTCTCTCATTCGTAGCGGCACTTCACCACGCGAACTCCCGGAACCTCCGGAACGTGGGCCCCGGAAGCAACCGTGCTGCCGTCCGCCATATCAGCCGGTAACAGCGGTAACGGGTTCCGCGCACATCATCTTCGGGCCAGCCGAGAAGCGAGTAGGCCGTGCGAGGCCTCCTGTCGAACAGGTGGTGTGTCCAGAGCGGGCAACCGTGTCATGAG
>CAZKUN010000331.1:0-8783 GCA_964555935.1 uncultured Armatimonadia bacterium
CGGGAAGCCATCGAACAACACGCCCGCCAGACAATCCTCGTCCTGCAGCCGCTTCTCCACCATCGCAACGACGACATCATCAGGGACCAGATCGCCGTGGTCCATGAACTGCTTCGCTGTCGTACCTAGCTCGGTTCCGGAAGCGATGTTCGCACGGAGAATGTCTCCGGTCGATATGTGCTTAAGACTCAGTTCAATCCGCAGCACCGCCGCTTGTGTCCCTTTGCCCGCACCAGGCGCGCCCAGCAGTACCGTATCTTGAGGCTTGACAGCCGTCACTGCGTTCCTCCCCATTCGGGGGTCGAAACGGGTATCGAGCCCAGAGCTAGTCGAGGAAGCCCTTGTATTCCCGCATCAGGAGCTGCGCTTCCACCTGCTGCATGGTGTCCAAGGCCACACCGACAACGATGAGCAACGACGTCCCACCGACCAAGGAGAAGGTGGTGACTCTTGTGATAGGCCCCACATAATACTGTATTACAGCGATAAAGCCAAGAAAGACTGCGCCGGCAAGCGTGATTCGGTAGAGAATGCGGTCGAGATAGTCTCGCGTCGCCTGTCCCGGACGGATGCCCGGCACCGACCCACCATTCTTCTGCAGGTCGTCGGCTATCTGCTCCGGGTTGAAGGTCACGGTCGTGTAGAAGTACGTGAACACGATGACCAACAGGAAGTAGAACACCGACGCAACCACGCTCTGTCCCGGCTGGGACCACTGTGTTATATAGAAGAACGCGTTCCTGACGCTGTTCTCGCTGAGCCCGATGCTCGTTATGGCCCCGATAATCTTCGGCGAGGACATGAACTGGATGATCGTGCTCGGGAACATCATCACCGACACCGCGAAGATGATCGGGATGACGCCGGCAGCATTGACGCGCAGCGGCAGGAAGCTCGACGATCCGCCATAGACCCGGTGTCCCCGCACGCGCTTGGCGTACTGGACGGGGATCTTCCGCTGGGCCTGCTGGATCATGACGATTAGATAGATCATCGCCAGGAAGATCGTGACCAGGAACATGATGTTCAGGATCGAGATCTCTCCGCCCCTCCAGAGGGCGATGGTCTTCGCCACGTCCGTAGGCATCGACGTCATGATGCCGACGAAGATAAGCAGCGAGATGCCTTGGCCGATCCCCTTGTCAGTGATCTGTTCACCGAGCCAGTACAGGAAGATCGTGCCGGCAGTCATCATCACAATGCAAAAGAGCGTGATGGGCAGCCCGCCAGTGAAGCCGTTGAAGCTCTTGAAGTACGTGACCATGCCGGCGGCCTGCACAACGCCAAGCCCGACTGTCAGGTACTTGGTCCACTGGGCGATCTTCTTGCGGCCGTACTCGCCTTCCTTCTGCAGCTCTTCGATCGCGGGTACCGCGATGCCAAGGAGCTGGAAGATAATGGAGGCGTTAATGTACGGCATGATGCCCAGGGCGAGAACGCTGAATCTCTTCAACGAGCCGCCAGCGAACTTGTTGAGCAAGTCAGCGAAGCCGCCGCTACCAGCTTCGAAGAACTTGTCGATGTTACCGCGGTCGATTCCCGGAAGTGGCACGTGCGCGCACGCGACATACACAGCGAACATAGCCATCACAAATAGCAACCTGCGCCGTACGTCCGGAAGCCGGAGGGCCTGCGCGAGATTGGCAAGACGTTCCTTCATCGCCCGATCACCTGGACCGTGCCGCCTGCCGCCTCGATCTTCTCTTTGGCGGAGGTGCTAATCGCATGCACGGTGACATTCAATGGTTGCGAGATCTCGCCGTTACCGAGTATCTTGACGCCGTCCCGCACCTGTTTAACGAGCCCGACTTTGCCGAGAATCTCGGGCGTAACCTCGGCGTTCGCCTCAAACTTCGCGGCGAGCTGAGACAGGTTCACGATCGTGTAGGACTTCCGGAACATGCCGATGTTCATCGCGCGGTTCGTGTTACCGCGGTAGTGCGGAATGCGCCGATAGATCGGGTTCTGTCCGCCCTCCTGATGGGGAGGGACGCTCGTGCGGTAAAGCTGGCCCTTTTGGCCTCGCCCGCACGTCTTGCCGAAGCCACTTCCGCGGCCGCGACCAACCCGACGCCTACTCTTGTTACCTGCTGGTTTGCGTATGCTTCCCGGATTCATGGCTTTGGACTCTCCACTTCGGTTTCGTCAGTCCACAGCGCAACTCAGCGCGATAGTGGGGCTCAGCCTTCTTCGACTTCGAGAAGGTACTCGACAGACTTGATCATGCCGCGGATCGAGTCATTCGCGGGCTGTTCAACGGTCTGCCGGATCCGCTTCAGCCCAAGAGCCGCCACGGTCTTCCGTGCCTTGGGGCAGGTACCGATGACGCTCTTCTTCAGTGTGATCTTCAACGTGCCTTCTTGTGCCATGTCGGCCGCACCTCTTCAGACTACAGCCGGATAACCGCCCGGCATTATTGCGTAGCGTTGGCAGGTCAGAGCGCCTGCTAAAAGACCAGGCCAGCTTCCCTGGCTGCCTCAGCCACCGCCTTGACGCGCCCATGATAGGGGCACCCCGCGCGATCGAACACGACTGTATCGATCTCGGCTTCTAGCGCGCGCTCCGCGATCAGCTTGCCGACCACCTTAGCCGCGTCGATGTTGCCCGTATATGATACGGCCGCGCGGACTTCAGGTTCCATTGTGGACGCAGCAATTACGGTCGTGCCGGCCACATCGTCGATCAGTTGCAGGTACACGTGACGCGTTGACTTGAAGACACACAGCCTCGGGCGCTCGGGCGTACCCTTGACCTTGCGTCTTCCGGATAGCTGACGCTTTCTTCTTGACTTGCGGCGGTTGATTTCGAAGCTCATGCTCGGCTCTCTCCGCAACAGGGCTAGTTTACGAGCCCCCGGGCGCTAGACCTACACGCCAACCTTACCGGCTTTGCCGGCTTTGAATCGCGTCTGTTCGCCAACGTACCGAATGCCGCGCAAATCCTGGCCGCGGGGACGGTATACGGACATCTTACGGAGCTTGCGGATGTTGGCCGCGACCTGGCCGACCAGTTCCTTGTCAGCTCCACTGATGGTGATCTTGTTGCCTTCGACCGTTGCATCGATGCCTGCCGGGACCGGCACGCGACACTCGTGCGAGTAACCGATCTGGAGCACGAGGTCCTTGCCCTGAACATCGGCACGGTAACCCAGGCCGAAGAACTCCAGTTCCTTCTTGAAACCGTCGGTCACGCCAAGCACCATATTGGCGATGAGCGACCGGGTCAGACCGTGGAGCGCGCGATGCTGCCTCTGCTCCGACGGACGACTGACCGTGACGACGTTGTCGTCCAACTCGATCACCATCGCGCCCGGCATCTGGCGCGACAGCTCCGGGCCCTTCGGGCCTTTGACAGATACCGTGTTATCGGTACCGATCTTCACCGTGACGCCCGATGGCACAGCAATCGGCATCATACCTACGCGTGACATTGCGTGCTCCTTTGCAGCTCTTCTAAGGGCTACCAGACGTAGGCGAGCAACTCGCCACCGACGCCGCGATCGCCCGTAGAACGGGCCCTGCGCGCCGTCATGATGCCCGAACTCGTCGACAGGATCGCTATGCCCATGCCCCCCAAGACGCGAGGGAGCCGCTCGACGCCGACATACACTCGGCAGCCAGGCTTGCTCACGCGCTTGAGACCATTCATCACGGGCTGACGGTCCGCCGTGTACTTCAGGCGGATGCGAAGCGTCTTGCCCTTCGCAACCAACTGAAAGCCTCGGATGAAACCCTCTTCATGGAGGATCTTGGCGATCTCCACTTTGATCTTCGACGCCGGTATTTCGACATTAGCATGCCGCGCAGCGTTAGCGTTGCGCAAGCGAGTCAACATATCGGCGATTGGGTCGGTGATTGCAGCCATCAGACCCCTCCTGAAAGACACTGAACCGTTGTTCGGCCAGTGTTCGTCCGCTCGAGCGGGGTCAGCGCCCGAGTGCTCCTCCTACCAACTCGACTTCGTCACTCCGGGAATCTCACCACGCAAGGCGTGTTCCCTGAAGCAGATACGGCACATCCCGAACTTCCTCATGTAACCACGGGCCCGCCCGCAAATCTGACAGCGGGTGTACGCGCGGACTTTGAACTTGGGCTCGCGCTTCCACTTGGCGATCCACGATTTCTTGGCCATCGACACGCCTCCTGCGTAACGTACTACAAACCAACGAGCCTATCCGGTAGCCAACGGCAGTCCCATCTCACGAAGGAGCGCCGAGGCTTCCTCGTCCGTCTTCGCCGTCGTCACGATCGTGATGTCCATGCCCCGCGTCTTCTCCACGTCATCGTAGCCCAGTTCAGGGAAGATGAGGTGGTCGCGGATCCCGATCGAGTAGCTCCCCCGGCCGTCAAACGAACGGGGCGACAGGCCGCGGAAGTCACGGATACGGGGCAGGCAAATGTTGAACAAGCGATCGACGAACTCGTACATCCGGTCGCCCCGAATCGTGGCCTTGCAGCCAATCGGCATGTCCTCGCGGATGCCGAAGTTCGCCACAGCCTTCTTCGACCGCGTGATCGCTGCCCGCTGGCCGATAATCTGGGCCAGTTCCTTGACGGCGGCGTGGACGACTTTGACGTCCTCTTTGCCTTCGCCAACGCCCATGTTTATGCAGACCTTAACCAGGCGCGGAACTTGCCAGACATTCTTGTATCCGAACTGTTCCATCAGTGCCGGCGCGATCTCGCTACCGAAACGGTCACGCAGGCGTGGCTTGGTACTCTTCGCCGGAGCTTCTGCTGCCATCGTGCTCTTCCTAACGCTCGCAATGTTGTGCTCGGAACGCCCATCCGATCCGTCCAACAGGGCCTACAGCGCCCGTGTAGATCGGCCTAGCTCTACTGAGTGTCTATGTCCTTCTCGCACTTGCGGCATACGCGAACCCGCTTGCCATCCTCGCGCTGAACGCGTGATGAACGCGTCGGCGCATCGCAGTTGGGGCAGACGAGCATTACGTTCGATGCATGGATCGGGCCCGGACGCTCAATGACGCCGCCCTGCCTGATCTTCTGCGACTGCCGCATCGCCTTCTTGATCGTGTTGACGCCATCTACAATTACGTATCCGGTCTTCGGGTACACCTGGATAACGCGTCCGCGACGCGGGCTGCCCTTTCGGGAGCGGTCTTTCCCCGCGATGACTTGGACTTCGTCACCCTTCTTGATGTTCAGTCTGACGGTCGGCATAACCAATCTCCTCATACGCCATCACAGGCGCCCTGCTTTAGCTTAGAGTACCTCAGGCGCCAGGGAGACAATCCGCATGTGATTACGCTGGCGCAACTCGCGCGCGACCGGCCCAAAAACGCGGGTGCATTGGGGCTCTTGCGCCGCATTGATGACCACAGCTGCGTTGTCGTCGAATCGGATGTAGGAGCCGTCCGCCCGACGGATGGGAGACTTCGTCCGGACGATTACGGCGCGGATGACAGTGCCCTTCGGAATCGCGCTGTTGGGCGTGACCCGCTTGGCTGACGCGATGATCTCATCGCCAACCATTCCCGGCTTCTTGCGCCTGCCCAGCACGCGGATGCACATGATTTCCTGCACGCCGCTGTTATCGGCAACTTTTAGTCTGGTGAGTTCTTGGATCATTGCTTGGATCTCCCGCAATCCGCGCCGAGGCGCGTCGCTTACTCTTCCTCTGCTGCGCGCGCCTGTTCGAGAGCGATCATCTTCTCCGCCAAGTGCGCCGGCAGTTCCTCGTAGTGCGAGAAACGCTGCGAGTAACTCGCCCGCCCCTGCGTCGCCGACCGTAGGTCCGCCTCATATGTCGCCAACTCGCCCAACGGAACCATCGCCTGAACAATCGTCGTCGCGCCTCGCGGATCCATACCCAGCACCCGCCCGCGCCGGCCGTTGAGGTCGCTCATGACATCGCCGACCGATTCCTCGGGGCAGACGACCTCGAGTTCAACAAGCGGCTCCAGAATGGTCATCTGAGCCTGCTCTTGCGCTGCCCGCAGGCCGATCTGTGCGGCCATGCGAAACGCGATGTCAGACGAGTCGACCGGATGAGAGCTGCCGTCGTCGAGCGTGACCTTGACGTCCACAATCGGGTAGCCAGCCGGCCCACCGAGTGCCAAACCGTCGCGCAAGCCCTTCTCGACGGCCGGGATGAAGTTGCGCGGAACGGAGCCGCCCCTGACCTCATCGACAAACTCAAAGCCCGAGCCCGACTCGCCCGGCTCAACGCGGATCCAACAGTCCCCGAACTGGCCGCGACCGCCGGTCTGCTTCTTGTGGCGCCCGTGGACCCGAGCGGAGCCCTTGAAGGTCTCGCGGTACGGAATCTTCGGGGTGCCGAGCGCTATCTCCGCACCAAACTTGCGCTTGATGCGTTGGACAGCGATCTGGAGGTGCATGCCACCCATTCCGATGACAACCATCTCGCTCGTCTCCGGGCTACGCTGCGAAGTAAACGCGATGTCTTCCTCGGCGTAACGAGCCATCGCGATCGACAGCTTGTCCTCGTCAGCCTTTGAAGCGGCTTCCGCGCTCGCCGTATACATCGGCTCGGGAAGCTCCGGCAGGTCAAAGCTGACGACTACCTTCGGATCGCAGAGGGCGTCGGTCGTCAGCGCATCGCCAAGCTTGGTGACGCACCCGAGATCGCCGGCTATCAGCTCCGCCGTGTCCTCAGTCTCTTTGCCTTGCATCAGCGCCAGGCCACTGAGTTTCTCACGGCCCTTTGTCCGAGAGTCGGTCACCACGGCGTCGGCCCCCAGCGAACCGGAAACGCTACGCAACATCGAGATCCGGCCAACGAACGGGTCGCTCATCGTCTTGAAGATCACGCCCGCCGCCGTGCCCGCCGCATCGCACGTAATGGTGATTTCCTCGTCCTTAGCGTCCTTCGCGGCCCACTCGCGCCCAGCCGGCGACGGGAGCGAACCAACAATCATGTCCAGCACAGCAGTTGCGCCAATGCAGCTATACGCGCCGCTCGGCATGACGGGGATCAACTCGCCGCTGAGCATGGCGGCTCCGAGCGCCGCGCGAAGTTCATCGGTAGTGATCTCCTCTTCCTCGAGGTAGCGCTCCATAAGGTCGTCGTCGCTGGAAGCGATCTCCTCGACCAGGGCCTCGCGCGCTTCCTCAACCTCGTCAGCCATGTCAGCCGGCACGTCCTCGGTCTTCGCGCCCTGCCCCTCACCAGTGATGGCCTTGCCCGCCAGCAGATCGATGACGCCCGTGAAACTCTCGGCTTCGCCAATCGGAAGATGCGTCACGATCGGCTTGACGTCAACCAGTCGCTCTTCAATGCTCGTCACGGCTTGCTCGAAGTTCGCGTTGGCCTTGTCCATCTTGTTGACAACGGCGATCATCGGCTTGCCCATGCGCTTGGCGGTCGCGCACACCTTTTCGGTGTGGACCTCAACGCCTGAGATAGCATCTACGAGCAGTAGCGCGCCTTCGGCAACCCACAGCGAGTAGATAGCGTCAGCGATGAAGTCGGCGTAGCCAGGCGTGTCGAGCAGGTTGACCTTGCCCCCCTGCCACTCGCAGTGGCAGAGCGCGGGCACGATCGAGATGTTCCGGTCGATCTCTTCGGGCTCATAGTCGCCGACGGCGTTGCCATCGTCGACCCGCCCAAGCCGCGTCACAGCGCCAGAGGCGAACAGCAACGCTTCGGTGAGCGTCGTCTTGCCCGCGCCGCTATGCGAGATGATCGCGACGTTTCTGATTCTGTCGGTGCTCAACTGAGCCATCTCTTGCTGCCTCCTGCAGTCATCAACGCCATACCCACGCCGCCCACCCGGCGGCGACTCGACCGGCATCGGCTACCTAGCGAGCGCGGGACAATATGCCCGTGACGCGCCACGACTTGTCCTTGCTAAGCGGCCGGCACTCGGTAATCTCGACCCGATCGCCCTCGCGGCACTCGTTGGCCTCATCATGGGCCTTGAACTTCCTGCCGCGCCGCAGCACCTTCTTGTAGAGCGGGTGCCGCGTGATGCGCTCAACTCGGATCACAACTGTCTTTTCCATCTTCGCGCTGACGACCACACCCTCTTTGGTCTTCCGCGCGACTCTCGCAGTATCGGCCATCCCGGCCACCTTCCAGTCGAGTGATTCTCGGTTAGCGAATGCCAAGCTTGCGTTCGTGCTTAAGCGTCTTGATCCGCGCGATCGCCTTGCGGTACTTGCGGATCCGCTTGGGATCCTCGACCTGCCCGGACGACATCCGGAAGCGCAGGTTGAACAGACTCTCGGAAACATAGTTCATGCGTTCATCCAGCTCGTGGTCACTCATGCCCCGCAGGCGCTCGATGAACTCAGCGGTTGTTTTGCTGTCGTCAGGCACTGATGGTCTCCTCACGCGACAGGATCCGCGTCTTTACAGGCAGCTTCTGGGCGGCCAGCCTCAACGCCTCGCGCGCCACATCTGCCTCGACGCCACCCATCTCAAACATCACCCGCCCCGTCTTAACGACGCACACCCAGTACTCCGGCGTGCCCTTGCCCTTGCCCTGACGAGTCTCAGCGGGCTTCTGCGTGACGGGCTTGTCTGGGAACACTCGGATCCAGACTTTGCCACCGCGACGTGCGTGACGCGTCATCGCAACACGGGCCGCCTCGATCTGTCGGCTGCTCATCCAGAACGGCTCCAGCGCCTGCAGACCGAAGTCACCAAAGTCGAGCTTATTGCCACGTCCCGCCTTGCCCTTCCTGCGCCGCATCATCTGCGGGCGCCGGTTCGGTGGTCGGTGCAGGTGTCTCCTGAGGTGTTGCCACCTCGGGTGCCGCGGCTTCGGGCGCTGCGGCTTCGGGCGCTGCGGCTTC
>CAZKUN010000332.1:0-8660 GCA_964555935.1 uncultured Armatimonadia bacterium
TGATAGGCGTATCTTGCTTCTGGGAGTAGCGCAAGGCTCATAACCTTGATTTAGGCATCCAAAGTCCAGTTTTCTACTCCGTGCATGCCCCGGAAAGCGCAGAGCTTAGGGCTTTCCGCTGACTCGCCACAGTCCGAATCCCCCCTGGGTGCATGGCGTTCTCAGCCGGAATCACCCCATCCATCTCGCTAGCCTCGCAAGGTTCGGCGGCTCCCGTCCTGCCGGGCGCTTCCTCTGGCGGGCCATGGCGCGCGGGAGAGGTCAGTCAGCATTCCGTCAGGAGGGCCGTTCGGGTCCTTCTCCAGTCGCCAGACGGCACCCGCGTGGCGTTCATTGACCGGGGGTCAGGCCACCCTTGATGACCCGAGGAATGCCCTCCTCGAAGATCACCTCGGCGTAGCAGATCTTTCGGATGCCCTTGGCACCCTTGCCGTCCGCGCTGTAGTACATCCGGTACAAGTCATCCGACTCCCGCACCACGCGCGCGTTGAACGCGCTGAACTCGTCTTGCGATCCTTCGGACCCCAGGTCGAGCGCCAGGCCTCGCTTGCGCCAGTTGACGCCGTCGTCTGACGACGCCGCCATCCCCCTCACCTGGTAACGGGCCTCTCCCGTTCCGCCATACCACATCCAATACTCGCCGCCTCTACGGATGACGCACGCGCCGCCCGCCCTCTTCGAGTCATGCGCGCCGGGCGGCCCCAAGTCGATCGCCACGCCCTTCTTCTCCCACTCGATCCCATCTTCCGACTCGGCATAGAGAAGCCGGCCGACCTCCCGGTCCTCGCGGCGAAAGCCGCTGTACCACAGCTTGTAAATGCCATCGTCCTTAAGGACGTACGGCGTGCTGACCTGCGTGTCATCCGGGCTCCCGGGCGGGCCCAGATCCACTGCCAACACAGGAGTCTCCCACTCGATTCCGTTGGACGACGTCGTGTGGAAGATCCGGTACGTGTGGGTGTCGACTTCCCTCCCGCCGAACCACATCCGGTATCCGCCGTCATCCTTCAGGACCGATGGCAGGAAGATCTGGTGTATCTTCAGCCCGCTGAAGACGCCCGGCTCCAGGACGGTGCCGTGGTCCGTCCAGTTCAGCCCATCCGGCGACGTGGCGTGGTGTATGAACCACGTCCACTGCTGGTCCTCGGGCACCTCCCTGAGAACGGGGACTCTCTGCAGGAGCTTCTCAAGCTCCTCCGGCGACGGGGATCTGTCGGGGTACTCAACAGGATCCAGCATGAGCGACCTGGCATACCACATCTTGTAGATCCCGTCGTCTTTGATGACGAAGGGAGAGAGCAGCAGCGTCTTCGGCTTCTCGCCCGTCGAGATCGCATGTCCAGCACCTACTGCAGGCTCAACCATTGTGTCGCCCTCACGAGCTTCCTGGGTCTCCTCCTGTGCCCTTGCCGGCGCCATTCCTGTGGCTGCCGTCAGCACGACGGATACGCCCACGGCCGCCCAGGCGCACGCAGCAAGGGACAGGGACTTGGCAGTGCGAGTCATTGAACAACGCGAACCAGCTTTGAGACGATCCGCCATCGACACACCTCCGAGCCGCGACGTGTTCCCCATACTCCACTCGCACCGTGATGCTTGTCAAGCATCCGAAACGAGCTCCGCGGGGCGCCGACACCAAAGAAGAGGTCGCCGAACTCCCTCCGGTGAAGCCTCCCGGGCCGGGCAACCGAGAGGCCGACGTTGGGGGCCCGAACCGCATGGGTCGCCGGAGACGGGATTCCCGCGAAGAGCCAGGGTTCTGATGCCGAGGCAACACGGGTCTGTAGATGACCGGTCAGGCACGCAGGGGCAGGCACCGCCCCGGCCCAGGACGTCGTACCTGGAGGAGTCCCAGTGCCAATCCCTCGACCGCGCCGCCCGCCGGGTCCTGACGCAGAAGGGATGGCGCGTGGAGTGCGGGCGCTTGCGGCGGGAACTCGAGGAGCGGGGTTTCGTTCACCGCGAACAGGAGGAGCTGGTCCTGCCGACCGAGGACATCCTGGACCGCTACTTCGCGGACCTTCGGGCGCAGCGCTTCCGCCGCGACTCGATGCGGTTCCACACCGGCGGGTACCCCACGCACTTCATCGACCACCGGGACGGTGAGATGAAGCCCCACACCCAGGCCAGTGTCCTCGAACTGATGGCCGTCGGCGAGAGGTTGCCGGTCGTTGACGGCGTGTCTGCACCCGGCACCATGTTCGACGTGCCCCTGCACGCTCGGCCCTTCCACACCAAGGTGCTCGTCTGGACCTACGGCGAGAAGACCACGGGCTCGTTCGAGTTCACCCGTGTGGACGAGTACCCGCTCCTCAAGGAGCTATCGCGACGGTATGCCGACATCAAGGGCCAGGACATCGGCGCGGTCCTATCCGGCAACGCCTTCCGAGAGCACGCGCTCGTGTTCGGCCGGGACAAATGCGACTTCTTCTACCGGTTCCGTGACGATGGGTTTGGGTTCAGATTCTCGAACGCCTTGCCCGTGATGGGGCTGCAGGCCCCCGCGACGATTTCAGGCGCCATCCTGGCCAGCCTGATTGACGGGATCACCACTGGGCTGTTTCACTACGTATATGACGGTGATGTGGGCCTGGCCCTGGCGACGCCGACCGTCCTCGACATGTCCACATCCATGCCGCGCAAGGGCGTCCCCGAGAGCCTGAAGCTGCTCCTGGGGCTCAGCAGCATGGCGGACTACTACGGCGCCAGCGTCCTCGGCAACCAGGCCTTCCGCTCGCAGGCCAAGTCCGTCATGTCCTATCAGAACGGCGCGGAGCGCATTGGGCACCTGATCGCAGCCTGTATGTGCGGTGTCACCAGCTTCAATGCGATGGGGCACCTCTCGGAACCCGACTCGATCTCCTCATTGCCGCAGCTCGTTCTGGACGCGGAGATGGCGGCTCAGATGCGCTACCTCCTGCGCGGTTTTGAGATCGACGCCGATCGGATGGCCATGCCTCAACTCCTCGACGATCCATACCGGATGACCTTCGTCGCCGAGCCGCACACCGTGGAGCACATGCGGGATGAGATGCACCTCGGCGGGCTGTTCGTGGGCGCGGAGCGATACGATGCCGTGTCGCAGGCTGCGGAGGACGAATACGAACGGGCGTGTCGCGAAGCGGACCGGCTCTTGGAAGAGCCCCTACCCCGGCGCCTCACATGCGACGAAGAGGCCTACCTGATGGAAGTCGCGCATCAGGCGGAGCGAGAGCTGGCATGATTGTCGACGCGCACGCTCACTTTCCCCGGCACATGGCGACCCCGGGCGCGGTGCGGTACGGCTCCTTCGAGCCAATCATCGCCGACGCCGAGCGGCTGGGCGTCGGGCGCCTGGCCGTGTCGGTACTACCGTTCCTATTCAACGGGAAACGATGGACCGAGCCGGCCACGGCAGGCGAACTGCGACAAGCATGGGGCATCTTCCTCGAGCTTCACGCGCGGTACCCAGCCCACGTGCTGGGGTATGCAGTGGCAGGAGCGGCGACGGTCGGCGCCGGCCCGTCTTGTGTGGGGCGAATGGTCGAGCACGAGGCCGTGGTGGGCATCAAGCTGGACCTGGCTCCACGGGTCGACGATCCCGTCTGGGAGCCCGTCTTCGCATTGGCTGCCGAGAACGAGCTGCCCGTCCTAGTCCACTGCTCGAAGCGCTTGCTCGATCCCGTGGCCGGTGAGACGGAGCCGGAGCACCTTGCCGAGGTGGCCCGGCGTCACCCGCACGTGAAGTTCATCATGGCCCATCTGGGACTGGATTGGCTCTGGGCGCGGCGCGTGGTGGCGGACCTGACGAACATCCATCTCGACACGAGCGGCATGCTTGCGATGGCCGGATCTGTCGAGGACGTGGTCGGATTCCTGGGCGCAGACCGTGTGATCTTCGGTAGCGATCTGATGGGCCGGAGTTTGGGCGACCAACTGGGAAGGGTGACCGGCGCGCGGATCGGTGACGATGACAAGGGGAAGATCCTGGGACGGAACTTCCTCAGCCTCGTGCCCGGAGGCGTCCTGTGAGAATCGTGGATGTGAACTGCGGCGTCGGGCCCTGGCCGTTCCGCTACCTCCCACGCGACACAGTCGCAGACCTCGTGGGGGCCATGGACGCGCACGGGGTGCGGGCCGCTCTCGTGTATCCGCTGGAGGCTCTGTTCCACAAGGATCCCTACGAGGCCAATCTGCGCCTCGCGGACGAGTTGGCGGGCCAGGACCGACTGCTATTCTCTCCCATCATCGATCCGCTGTTGCCCCGGTGGGAAGCGGAGCTGCAGGAGTATCTCTCCTTGGGGGCGCGGGCCGCACGCGTTTTCCCGCGGTACCAGTTTGACGCGGAGCTCGGGGCCTTGGGGACGCTGGCTGCGGAGCTGCAAGGGCGGGACGTGCCGCTCCTTCTGCACGGCATCCTGGAGGACCCGAGGATCCGGCATCGACACTGCAGATACGAGCCCACGACGCTGAATGACATCATCGAAGCGACAGCCCCGGCAGAGGAGTTGGATGTCGTGTTGTGTGGCTTCACGAATGGCGAGATCGCGGCGTGTCAGACGCTCATGGATCGCCGCGTCTTCGTCGACACATCCGCGGCTGACGTCGGCGGAGGGATCCCGCGGCTGGTGGATTTGGTCGGCGAGAGTCAGGTCCTTTTCGGTTCCCTGTTCCCGCTCAAGAACTACGAGAGCGGCATTGCGGAGTTGTTGACACACAACCTGCCCGAGTCCGTAGCATCGAAGATGGCGTGGCGGAACGCCGAAGGGCTCCTGGGAGAGCTGGCATGAGAACCTACGAACGCTCGAACGAACTGGCTGCCCGAGCGCAGCGGGTAATACCGGGCGGCAGCGGGGCCAAGAGCAAGCGCCCGGCCGCGTTCCCGCAACGATTCCCCAAGTTCTTCACTCACGGGAAGGGCGCGCGCGTCTGGGACGTGGATGGCAACGAGTTCATCGACTTCATCGCCGGGCTCGGGCCCGTAGTCCTCGGGTACGGTATCGGACCCATCGCCGCGGCCATGCAAGACGAGATAGCCAAGCATACCATGACCCCGCTGCTGACTGAATGGTCGATCGAGTTGGCCGAGCTCTTCTGCGAGATGGTGCCCTGCGCGGATATGGTCAAGTTCCTTCGGACCGGTGCGGACGCGTGCTCGGCCGCCATTCGCTGCGCTCGGGCCTTCACAGGGCGGGAGCGCATCGTCACGCTCGAAGACACGACCCACGGCTGGCACGACTGGTTCCAGGCGTCGCGCGGCAACATGGTGGGGATCCCGGCCGTCTACGAGTCGCTCGTATACACGCTACCCCGGGACGACCTACAGGCAGTGGAGGAGACGTTCCACAAGGACGACAACATCGCGGCCGTGATCCTTGAGGCGGCGCGGCTCGAGTCTCCGTCGCCCGGGTATCTCGAGGGCTTGCGCGAGCTGACGGATAGGCACGGAGCCCTGCTGATATTCGACGAGATCATCACGGGCTTCCGGTGGAGTCCAGGTGGGGCGCAGGAGTACTACGGTGTGGTACCGGATCTGGCCACCTACGCCAAGGCAATGAGCAACGGCGTGCCCGTCTCCGCCGTTGCGGGTCGGCGCGACGTCATGGACCGGATCGAGGAGCTGGTAACGGGGACCTTCTTCGACGATCCGGTCAGCTTCCGCGGTGCGTTCGAGACCCTCACGTTCATGAGGCAGCACCAAATCCACGATCGCCTCTGGAGCAACGGCAAGCACATCATCGAGGGCGTCAACGCGGCGGCGGAGGCGGAGGATCTGCCCCTGTTCATACGTGGTCAGGCCCCGGTCTGGCAGTGGACGGTCACGGATCCGGCCAAGAGCGAAGCCGGCGCCGCGGTCTTCGTAATGGAGGAAATGTCCGAGCGGGGCGTTACGCTGGGCCGATCGCACAACTTCACCCTCTGGTCGCTCACGGACGAGGACATCGCCGCGACCATCGGCGCCTTCGTGGACGTCGGCCGGATCCTGAGAGGCAGTTCCGTCGAGGCCGTCCGAGCAAACCAATCCCTGGCCGACACTGTCCGCAGGTAGCTCCGAGGACACGTTCCCATGCAAGTGCCGATCCGACGTTACCGGCTGTACCCGAAGTCCATGAGAGAGGAAGACTTCTCCGCAAAGAGCTTCGCAGCGGAGGAGCGCCTCGTGGACATCTCGCCGAGCCAATCGGCGATCATCTCGGTCGACACCTGGAACAATTGCTATGGGGACGAGCCCTTCTACCCGGAGAAGGGGCGCTTCTCGGAGCTGACGTACCTCGGGAACGGGTCCGAGGTGGCGCGCAAGATCAGAGACATCCTGGACAACCGGATCGCCCTCTTGTTCGCAGCAGCGAGGCGCTGCGGGGTCCAGCTGATTCACAGCATGCCCGGCTACATTGCCGACCGCGACTGCTACCGTCCATATCACCTGTACCCGGACATGGAAGTCGAAGCGCCCACGCCACAGGAGTGGCCCCCCGCTGAGTTCAGACAGGCCCTGTCCGACGAAATCACGCGGTGGACGTGGGGAGAACAGGCACCCCAGGAATGGCCTGCGATTCGCGCGAAGATGGACTTCGCGCCACCGGTGGCCCCCGTGCCGGGCGACATCGTGATGCCCCAAGACCATGCCACGGTACCCAAGCTCCAACGTCACTTCCGGAAGCGCGGCATCGACACGCTGTTCTTCGTGGGCTTCCTCGCCAACGCATGCCTGCTCTACAAGCCGGGCGCGCTCGTAGACATGGGTCGGCGCCTGGGGTACCGGTGCATTGTGCTGCGGGACTGTTGCCAGACGACGGAGTATGAGGACACGATCGACGACTTCGCCACTCAGCGGATCTTCACCAAGCTGATCGAGACCGGCCCTTACTTCACATCGGACTCGAAGGCCTTGATCGAGGCCATGGAAGGAACACCGAATGGCGGTGCTGACGGCGCCGGAGATTGACCGCATCAACGAGGAGAGCCTTCGGGTTCTCTGGGAGACGGGCGTCCAGGTAGATGACGACGGCATCGCCGAGTTGCTTGTCGAGCACGGGTGCGTTGTCGACGACTCGCGTGTCGCCCGGATCCCTCGGGAGACGGTGCAGTGGGCACTCGCGGAGTGCCCCACCGAAGTGAAGCTCGTGAGTCTCGGCGGAGATGAGTCGATCCTCCGCGCCGGCGGCGAGAGTCTCTTCTGGACGGGCAACGCCGTCAACCTGGCCATTGACGATGGCGTTGTACCGATCGACACGGAGCGCTTTACCGATTACGTCCACGTGCTGGACGGGCTGGAGCATATCCACGCGGCGGTCAGCACGTGCCTGGTCGATGTGCCCCCTCCGGTACGCGGACTCTCCGGCATGCGCCTCATCGCCGAGAACTGCCTCAAGCACATCCGCCCCTGCATCTACGACCCGCGCGAGACGAAGGGCATGATCGAGATGGCCCACGTGCTGCTCGACGGGGCGACGATTGCAGAGAGGCCGATCTTCAGCCTCGGTTACACGGCGGTCAGTCCGCTTCGGTGGTCGGAGCTTGCCCTCGCGGCATTCCGCGAGAGTGCCGGGCACGGCGTGCCGATGATGGTGAACTCCGAGCCCGCGGGCGGCGTGACCGCACCCGCGACACTCGCCGGGGAGCTGGTGTTGGCGAACGCGGAAGCCCTGAGTGGGGTCGTCATCGTCCAGGCTTTGGAGCCGGGGCGCCCGGTCATCTTCAACATGGGCTTTGCGCATGTAATGGACATGCAGACGGCCGTCATGCGAACCGGCGGCGTGGAGAATGGCCTCTTGCAGGCGGCGGGCGCGGACATCGCCGCGTTCCACAGCCTCCCCAGCGCCTCGTGGATGAGTACCGAGAGCACGATTGTCGATGCGGGCGCTGGAGTCGAATCCGTCCTCACCGGAATGCTGCACGTGTTGAGCAATGTCAACGTCGTCTGGGGCATCGGCAATCTCGAGTCGACGAAGTGCGCTTCGCTTGAGATGGCGGTCATCGGCAACGATGTTGCAGGTTGTCTCAAGCGCGCGCAAGCGGGCATTCGTGTGGACGAGGAGCACCTGGCCACGGACGTCATCCGAGAGCTGGGACGGCGGGCGGAGTACTTGGGGCATCCGCACACGCTCGACCACTTCAGCCAGGAGTACGTCTTCCCTCATGTGATCAACCGCCGGGCCCGGAGCGCCTGGGAGACCGCCGGCAGCCCGACCATCACTGAGTCGGCCCAAAGCCGCATCGACGAACTCCGCGCCCGCGAGACGCGAAGCATCGCGACCGCCGCACAGCGCCAGGAGCTGCTCGAGATAGAGCGTCGGTGGACGGAGGCGCTGGGGTGATGGGGTGGTCCGGAGGGCATCCGGATCCCCAATACCGTGGCCGTCCTCGAATGGACTGGGTGCCTGCCCGTCCGTCGTGTGTCCGCGGTCCGACGGCGCGACGTTGTCCCTCGGAGGGAGCCCAGCCAGGCCGGACACATTGTCCCTCCGAAAGACTCCATCCGCGCCGGAATTCAGGGCATTCCGGCCACGAGCGATCACCGCTGGCATTTGGCGTTTCGCCGAGGAAGTTCTCGTGCAGGTAGGCGCAAACTACCAGTCAGAACAGCCCTCAGGCCGTCGACGTGACGCAGGATGGCTGAGGTGTAGGGAAGAGGGGACGGTGACCGGCGTGTCCAATCCGCACTGCTCTAGGGTCCCAGT
>CAZKUN010000333.1:0-8638 GCA_964555935.1 uncultured Armatimonadia bacterium
CAGAGCGTCGCCCAGGTGCGTCGGCATCGCCTGATCACCAGCGCCGGGCTCGCCCGCATCCGTCAGGAATCTCATCAGCCGTGGCACGTGCTTGACCCCACGCGTCGGCCGCAGCCGGCGCACGAGCCGGTCGGCGAACGCGGCAACCGCCACGCGGTCCAGCGAACTCAGGCCGATGTACCCCAGCGCCGCCGCCAGTTGCCGCGCGACATCGAGCTTCGTGGGCTCGCCATACCGCATCGATTCGCTCACGTCAAACAGCAGGTACAGGTGGAGATCTTCTTCCTCGCGGAACATCTTGAGGAAGAGCCGCTCAAGCCGGCCGTACGCGTTCCAATCAACATGTCGAAAGTCGTCGCCGGGAGCGTACGTGCGGAAGTCCGCGAACTCCACGCTACTGCCATGGCGCGGGCTCGGCTTCTCGCCCTTGAGCATCCCCGGAAACAGCTTCCGGGGCACGACGCTCAGTCGCTCGAGCTTGCGGATGAAGTCCGGATCGAGGCCGATGGCCGTTTCGGGCATGTGTCCCTTTTCCCGTGTTTCCATGCAGAATCCTGCGCCCGTCCTGCCGTTCCCGTGGCGCAGGCATTCCTGCCTGCGTCCGCAAACATGGACGCGCGACCACCCGCCGCGTTTCGCCTCAGCACGGAATCTGCTCGACTCAATACCAATGGAGCTTCAGACAGGAGGAGAAGAACCAGGCGATGAACGCCGCGAAGCCGCAGATCAGCACGCAGCCGATATCCATCGCGCCATGCGTGACGATGCACATTAGCCCGGCGACGATGACCACGCCTAGCTCGACGACCACGAAGTTCGTTATTCCGGGACCGACGGTGAGGTTCCAGCCCGTCCAGACCGGCCACGCGTAGTTGTGGTAGGCGTTGATGTACGTCTCGTGGAATTCGTGCCAGGAGTCTTCGTACGGGGAGAGTTCGCCGAGCGCCCAGAGCAAGAATGCCACCAGCGCGCCCATGTATACCGCAAGCCAGGGAATCCCGCCGGGGTTATGCTCGGCCATCAGCGGCGCGGAGCAGATGCCGAAGATGATCCCGAAGCCAAACAGGATCGCGCGACGCCGGTTGGTCTTGGCTTCGCGTTTGAGTTGGTTCCGCATCCGCGGCGACAGCATGGTGGAGAGTCGCGTCCCACAGTCAGGGCACGCGTGATGGTGATACGTGTCGCGATAGCACTTGGCGCAACGCAAGTGGGCCCCACCCCCAGAGTTATGGGGCATCGTCGCCCGGTCACCGTTAGAGACGGTCTACCCAGGATTCGGTTTCGGTAATCGCGGAGTTTTCTTGGCTTGACGTCACGGGGTTGCTGCGGGGGTCTACGCAGAAGGTTGGATCAGACGCGCGGATGGATGGCCGGCCGCGACGGTCACCCGCGGGGCTCCAGCTCAACGAGGAAACCACGGCGTTCGCCCTTGTGAACGCCGGATGCGGCGATCTGGCCCTTGTTGTTGATGCGCCGAGCGCGGCGCACGACGCTGTCCGTGTCGAGAATGGTGTTCAGATCGGTGGGGCTTCCGCCACGCCACACGATGGCTCGCTCGCTGGTCTCGCCGGCGGCGCGATCCCAGGCGTAGCCGA
This sequence comes from uncultured Armatimonadia bacterium, assembly GCA_964555935.1. GTDB lineage: Bacteria > Armatimonadota > Zipacnadia > Zipacnadales > VGFC01 > CAZKUN01. The sequence continues at coordinate 1,596 of CAZKUN010000333.1, forward strand.
CCACATGGGCGGCGTCGTTGACTCCCCTGGCGATGGCGTCCGCGAGGCCCGTTACAGCGTCCATGGTGACGGCATTGCCGTTGCGGAACAGGAACGGTTTGAAGTCATCCGCATCTGCCTGCACCAGCCCAACCACGTCGCCCCCATTGTTGATGCCCTGGGCTTCGCTCTCTTTGCCGGCCAGCGTCTCGATGACCGTCCGGCCGCCGTCGGCCGCCCAGACGACTCCCTGTCTACGCCCGTCAACTGTCAGGTAGCCCGCCGCCGCTCCGTCCGCGTTGACGTCGAGCACGGCGCTCTGGCTCCCCATTCCGGCGAGTTCGTCGACACGACTCTCGTGCCATTCAAGCGCGCTGGTCGCTGACGAGGCAACACCCGCCAAACCGATCCCGAAGATCAGACCCGCGGGAGTGACCGCCATGGAACGAGACGACTCCCACGCGTCGCCATCCGCGAGCTTCGTAAGACGGCCATCGTGGTCCCATTGGGCGGCCTCGCACTGGTCTCGGTCGTCTCCATCGTAGACCATCCCTACGATGTGCCCACCGTCACCAATGGCGAACGCGCAGCTATTGCGGCCCTCCGGCCCGAGGTCGGTCATCACGCCACGTTTCCAGATGAACGCGTGCCAGTCCCCGGACGGGGTCTGCGCCTCACCCACCACGTGCCCGGCTTCGTTGATATCGTATGCCACGCACCCGGCGCCACCTAGCGTCCCGAGATTGACGAGTCGGGGAGCGGGCGACGTGTCGGGCTTCTCCGGCTCAGGCTTCTCCGGCTCGGGCTTCTCTGCCGGAGGTGGCGGGTCGGGTTCCTTCTTGGGAGGCGGTTGCGCGGCGCGCGGCTTGGGCTTCTCCTTCGGCTTCTCCGGCTTGGCGGGTTCTGCGGCGAGCGCCTCGCCGGCCGCCTTACGCGCGCGGGCCGTTACGTAGGCCGTTCTGTCGAACAGCACAAATCCCGTGCCCCTGTCGTCGTGGGCTGCCAACGAGAGCGCGTAGCTTCTCTGCGCGGCCTCATCATCGGCGGCCGTGTATAGGCGCATCGGCGCCAGAGCGTCGTGCAGTTCCGCCAAATCCTCCGCTGTCCGCGTCTCAACCCTCTCGGACACGAACATTGAGTTCCCGGCTTCTGCCCCCCCCGCTCCTCCGCCCGAAGCCTCGTCCTCGCCACCGGCCTGCGGCTGAGTACTGGGTCCGACCACGGGCAAGGGCTCGGCGATCACGCGTACCTCGACGTCCGCTCTCTGGGTGGCAGCGTCCTTATCCAGACCACCGATAACGACCACGGCGCAGAGACACGCGAGGCCGAAGAGCACGAGAATGCCATGGCGGTCTCCATCCGCCACGACGAGGTCCTTGCCGTAGGCTTTCTGGAAGGACGCGGATGCCTTCTGAGCCAACTCCCCCGGCGTCAGTCGCGGGCCGTCGGCCAGCGCGGGCGGGCCGTCGGCCGGCTCGGGCGCGCCGTCACTGACAGACGCAGACTCGCGGTCTGCCTCTGGCATGCTGACACACATGCACTCAACCCGCCTGGGGTTGAATGCGCCACATTTTGAGCATCTGACGAGAATGTCGGACATGCGGCCACCTCACCCATGATTGCCCGTCTGGCTGATCGAACCATCTCGCCGGTCCACAGCACGGGCGGCTGTGGACCGGCATCGGAGTCGCGTTGGCTACATATACAGGATGTCAATAATCGGCGGGTCGCCCTCACGCAACCGACCAGGGAGCATTTTGACTTCCTGGAGCATCGGGTCCCACTCAATGATGGCGTCATCCTTGAGCTTGACCTCGTCGCCGACCAGCGAGCCGAAGATCTTGACGTCCCCCTTGGCTTCGATCTTGCCCTTGCCCTTATGTTTGTGCGTGTCCCCGTTCTTGCGTTTGTGGATCTTTCCGGGGGCGTGGGCGTAGATGCTCCCGTGTATGACGGAGGTCTTCTCTATCTTGACCTTCCCCGTGCAGAGGATCGACCAGTTGCTGGGCGGCTTGCCGTTGCCATTTCCGTTGCCATTTCCGTTCCCGTTACCATTGCCATCTCCGTTGCCATTCCCGTTGTCGGCGGCGTACGTGATGTTGCCTTTGATCTTGCACTCCTTGCCCACAATGAGCATGCCGACTCCGCTGAACTCGCCCTTGATCTCGCACTTGCCCGTGACCACGATGATCTTGGGGTGGTCCGGGGTGCCCAATTCGCCAGGCTCGAGTTCCTCCACGTTCTTCCCCTTCTTCCCATGCCCAGCTATCTTGGTCGTTAACGTTGCTTTGTTCCCGTCGATCTTCAGGTCGCCCTCATAGACCTCGTGCGCAATCGACTTGTAGTACTCGATGTCGATGACGGGCATCGGCACTCGCGGGACCTTGCTCTCGCGCTTGTACTCGCCGGCCGGGAACGGGCCGAGCTTATCCATATCTTTGCTCTTCAGTTCCCCGGCAACGGCGACGTGGGCGTAAGCGTACGGATTCCCGGCGGGGCCGCCTTTCTTGTCGCCCTTCTTGTCCTTCTTCTCCTTGGCCTCTTTTATCTTGAGCTTCCCGTTGACGTACACGCCCTTGCCGCCAAGCTCATGGTGCCCATATACGATGGCCCGATCCTTGAACTCGGAGTTGTGGTCGGAGAAGACGGCGTAGTCAAACGGCGCGGTCGGCACTTCCATGGTCCCCCCGTCGAGCGAGTACACCCGCACGACGGCGCGGATCTCGTCCCGGACGGGCTCAGGCCCATCGCCGTCAACGATGCCCACGGCGGTGATCTCCACCAGGCCGCCGATGCCGGCGAACGGGGCCTTGGCCGTGAACTGGTAGCTCCCGGTGGCGAGCGTTTCGGTGCCGGACGTGTAGGTCTTGACGGTGGCGCCCTCCGCGCCGCCCCAATCAAGCCGCGCGTTGATGTCGTTGTGGCCGAAGCTACTCGCCTGCATCATCCACAAGGCGCGGTTGAGGCCCGCGTCGGCGAGGTAGCGGGCCTGCTGCTGCCCGTACGTTCCGTAGGCCCAGTCCGACGAGTTGGTCGCCATGAAGAGGAACGTCAACCCAGCAGTCAGCATGACGCCCATCAGGATCAGGGCGTAGCAGAACGAGAAGCCGCTACGGTTGCGTTGTCGGCGAGAGTGGGCCATGTTGCCATGGGCAATTCGTGCAAGCTGTCTCATGTCAGTCACCTCGTGAGAGATCCCGGATAGGGCTCCCATTAGTGGTTGCCTACGGCCACTGCCGTAGTAGTGGTCCATGATTCGGTATTGGACCCGGATGATTGCTGGACGCTCAGGGTAACGTAGATGAGATCGGCTATCGCGTATCCTTCCAAGTCCGTCGCCACGCTGAACTCAAGGCTTGAGATCCCGCTTGCCAGGAGTTCCGGCGTTCCCCATGCGTCGGCGCTCGAGGCGCGAGCGACCGTCCAGAGGGAGTCCCCGCCCGACGCTCCCCGGTACGCGGCGACCTCCTCGGTGCCGCCATCGCCATCGTCGACCGTCTCGTAGTACTCCTCAATCGCGCCCTTGTCATCCGAGCGATAGATGGCTACGTGCTCTCCCGAGACCAGAGTCTTGGTGGTGGGGTCGATCTTCGGGCGACGGTCGGAGCCGTAGGCGATGTTCGTCAGCACGAGGACGTCCGGTCCCGGATATTCCAGGTTGTACGCCGAGCGTATGAGCGGACGGATGCGCTCCATTGCCAGCGCCGTGGCGTCTCGGGACGTTGCCTCGCGCAAGCCGGCCTTCTGGACGCGCAGGGACTGCACGTACAGCAGCGATGTCATCAGGCCAACGAGCGCGGTCAGTGACAGCGCGATCATCATCTCTAGCAGAGACGTGCCGCGCCTGTTGAGTTGGCGGTATCGCTGTCGATCCGTGATTGTTGCGCGTGCAGTGCCTGTCATGACGCCCCTCTACGAGTGGTTGCAGATAACGGTCGGCATCGATATCTGGCCGGCATATCCTGGCCCACCGCCCCACGCGATAGTAACGGTCACGAGATACTGGTTGACTGAGTCGCTGTCGGGGTATGGTTCGAAAGCTACTGTCCCGGTGGCCAAAGGCAGCCCCTCGACCTCAAACGTCGGCGGAAACGCCTCGTCGTCGATGCCGTGGAAACCGACGGCAGTCATCTCCTCCAGCATGCCGGAGGCGACCGCCGTGGCTTTGGTGACGTGTTGCGCCTGCCGTTGCGTCTGGTAGGCGACCATGAACGCCGATGACAGCCCCACCAAACCGATGGCGACTATGACGATAGTCACCAGCAGCTCAACCAGAGTGGCGCCTGTCTTCGGCCCTTTACCGACGAGTCCTCGCCTTGCGCTTCGCATGTGTTGCTCCCTAAAGCGAGACCCACCGCCAAACAGCTCAGCCATGGGTTCCTATATATCTGCCTACCACACCCCCGGGGAACATCACCCAAATTAAACGCAGCCAGCATGTAAACACGGTCGCCGCGCCCCCTGGCCCGGCCTGCGCGCTCTCACGCTCCAGTCCCATCGATTCGCTTTGGTGGGGGTGATTGATCCTGTGGAGAGAAGAGATTGAGATTATCATGAAGAGATAAACTCAAGCTCTTCTATACATACTAGTCGCCACGGAGCCCGCGTTTGTCCCAACTATTTGTCTACGCCCCCCATACGGCTCGCTGCGAGGACAGGACATAAGCCCCGATCCGGCGAAAACCCCGGTCACTTCATGAGCACGCAAAGCTACCGCGCCATCGTCATGGTCGTCGTCCTGCTCGCCATCTGCGCCACGTTCTCGGCGCTGACGATCCGCGAAAGCGACGACGGGGAGCGGCGCGCGATCACGTTTCTCAGCGTCATGAACCTGAAGAACGTGCTGCTGCAATGCGCGATCACCACCGTCGCCGCCGTCGGCATGACGCTGGTCATCATCGCCGGCGGAATCGATCTCTCCGTCGGGTCGCTCGTGGCGCTGTGCACGGTGGTCTTCGCCATCGCGAGTCGACGCGTCGAGGGAAGCGCGGGCATCGCCGTCGGCGTTGGGGCGTGTCTCGCGGCGGGAGCGGGCTTTGGGGTGCTGAACGGCGCGCTGGTCGTTCACATCGGCGCGCCGCCGTTCATCGTCACGCTCGGCACGATGCTGATCGGACGCGGGCTCGCGTTTGTCTTCGCGGGTGGCCGGACGATCCACGTCGGATCGGTGAGTAGCGACCCGTTCGTCATTCCCGTCATGATCAGCCTGGGGACGGTTGTTCTCGCTCACGCGTTTCTCGCAGTCACGCGCTACGGGAGGTACGTCTACGCGACCGGTGGAAGCGAAGAGGCGTCGCGGCTATCGGGCGTGCCTGTCGGTCGGGTGAAGATGCTGACTTACGTCGCGTGCGGCATCTGCGCGGCGCTCGGCGCAATCGTCTACCTCATCCGAATGCAGGCAGGCAACCCGCTGGCCCAGGAGGGCCTGGAGCTGTACGCCATCGCCGCGGCAATCGTAGGCGGCACGAGCCTGTCAGGCGGGCGGGGCGACATCCTGGGCACGCTGATCGGCGCGCTGATCATGGGCGTGCTGGCGAACGGGCTGGGGCTCTTATCCGTGCCCGATTACTGGCAGAAGGTCATCATCGGCGCGGTCATCGTCATCGCGGTGGGAGCGGAAATACTCCGGCAGCGGTGGCAAGATCGCGCGGTCAGTCTTAACACATCTCCGAAGGGATAGAATTACCCATGCATAGCGCCAAGTTGGCACTCATCATCGCGCTGGCGATCACGGTCTGCTTCGTGGCCGGATGCCCGCAAGAGCAAGACGTGGATGATCTGAGCACTGGTCCCGGGCCGATGGACCCCTACAAGGCAGAAGGCGATCCACCCCCTGACGAGGAGCTTCCGCCCGCGGTCGAGATGCCCGAATTCACCGATCTCGCCGCGTCAGAGCCGTATCGCATCGCGCTCATCATGAAGACCATGAGCAACCCATTCTTCCAGACCATGGGCGAGGGCGCGGAGGCTGAGGCGGAGGCGCTGGGGATCGAGTTGATCACCACCGCCGCGCCGAAGGAGACCTCCGACGAGAAACAGGCGGGCCTCGTGGAAAACGCCATCGCCAGCGGCGTCGCCGCGATCGTCATCGCGCCGGCGGATTCCAAGACGCTCGTGCCGTCGCTCCTGAAGGCGGACGAAGCGGGCATCCCCGTCATCAACCTCGACAACCGCCTCGACCCAATAACCGTTGCGATGGGCGAGTTGAACGTGGTCACGTTCATCGGGCCCGACAACGCCGAGGGCGCCGAGAAAGCGTGCGCGCATCTCTTCGAAACCATGGGCGGCGCGGGCAAGGTGGCGATGCTCGAGGGCATCCGGGGCGTCGTCAACGCGGAGAAACGCAAGCTCGGATTCGAACGCGCGCTGGCCGCCAACGAGGGAATCGAACTGGCCGACTCGCAGTCGGCGAGCTGGGAGCTTGAGCAGGGCGAGAGCGTCTTTGCCAACATGCTGACCGCCAACCCGGAGATCGAAGGGCTGTTCTGCGCGAACGACATGATGGCGCTCGGCGCGCTGCGAGCGATCGAATCAAGCGGCAAGAGCGGCGAGATCCTCGTGGCGGCGTACGACAACCTCGACGAAGTGCAGCCGCAGCTAGAGTCGGGCGAGCTGCTCTGCACGATTGAGCAGCACCCGGATCTGATGGGCGCGTACGGCGTGCGGTGCGCGGTCGCGCTGCTTGAGGGGAACGAGATCCCGGTCGACATCGCTGTGCCGACGGACCTGGTGACGGGTGAGGTGGCGCCGGGGTAGCCGCCCTGGAGGGCACGTCACGCGATTGGCGGCCAGAATCGGGCCGGATTGCCGCCCGCGCTCGTCTGCTAGCCCCCAGATGCCCCAGCCAGGTTTGGATAGTCGAGCGGCGTGCCGATGTGGCATATCAAGCACAGCGGCGAGTTCCCTCCGCCGCCTGGCCAGTACTCGTCGTACATCTCCCGCAGGAATTTCGAGTTCCAGGTGCCATGCGGGTCATGACACGACCCGCATTCGAGCTGGTCGTTGCCGGGACTGGCCTTACCCCCTAAAGCGAGTCCAGGTTCAGTGTTAGTATCTGGGTGTAC
>CAZKUN010000334.1:0-8561 GCA_964555935.1 uncultured Armatimonadia bacterium
TCCCGACACGCGCCAGGAACGCTCACGACTGGCGGTCGCAGGCGCAGACCGCACTCCCGCCCTCCCGCGCGCTCCCAGCCCGAAATCGGGGGCTCTGGCGGGGCGTCCGCGGCGCCCTGGGGTGGCGTTGAGGACAAGGGTGCCCGTGGTTCAGAGGGCAATGACGCTCTATAGCGGCTGCGGTGGCCTGCGAAGCGGAGACTGGGCGCGATGGTGTTGCGTCCCCACTACCCCGACTTCTCCAGTCGGATGAACTCGATATCGACAGCGTGGGGCTCAGTGACGGAGTCTGGGTAGAGCCACGCGCCGAAGGTGATGCGGAGGCTGCGGAGCGCCCCGGGCTTGACCCGGTCGCCATCGCCGCCGCGATCGGCGGGCGCGGAGTCCCAGTGGGCGAAGAAGCGCAGATCGTCCAGCGGAATCTCGATGTCCTGCCACTCGGTGGTCAGCTCGGGCGTGGCGCCCCAGGGGATCCCATCTTCCTCGGAGATGACGATCTCAACCCCGGTCGTGGCGGCCTCGCGACCTCGGACGCGGATGTGGAGGGTGTCGTACTTGGCCAACTCGCCGGAGCGGATCGTCAGGAGTTCGGAGAGATCGATACTCGCGGTGGCGCAGTTGGGGGCCTCGATGAATGTCTCGACCGAGAACCGCCACGCGTTCACGTCAGGCGAGGACCCGGCAATGAACGTCTGCCGGTAGCCGACGTCCGGGCTCTGGATGCCGGTGATCGGATCGGTGGGCGCGAAGAGCACGAGCGGGTCACCGGGGGCATGGACCGGCACGCGCCAGGCGTCGGGTTGGTACTCGAAGGCGATCTCCTCGACCTCGAGGCCGTGGGGCTGATCCGCGGCGTGCGGGAAAAGCCACGAGCCGAAGTTGAGGCTGATCTCGGTGAGCTTCTCCGGCTGAGGCTGCCCCTGCCACGTGCCCCACAGGCCTCTCATGTGGCGGATGGGGACGCGGACATCACGAAACGCGGGCGACAGCGGGACATCGTAACCGTAGGCCGCGCCATCATCCTGCACGCACCCGACCTCGACGTGTGAGGTGCCCTCTTCCGTCGAGCGGGCGCGGACCCGAAGCACGTTGTAGCCAGCGAGCTGCGCGCCGCCGCCAATTGTCGGCCACCGCGAGCCCGTCGCGCTCGGGGGTCTGCCGAAGCCTGTCGCGGTGAAGCGCGCGGCTTTGGAGCCTTCGCGAGAACCGCCAACGAACTCAGCGTCCGCGGTCTGCCCCTCGGCGCCACCGACGCCCATCTCGGGCAAGGGCTCGTCGCCCGAGAACCGCAGCACCGCCACCGGGTCACGTTTGACGAACCGTCCGGCGGCGTCCCGCGCCTCGGAATCGGGGAAGACGGATTCCTCGCCATCGACATCGACGGAGACGCAGTAGGTCAGCGTGCCCCGGCGGGTGAGATCGGCCGGGATCTCCGCCGCGTACCGATACGGCGCCGTCGGCTCCATGGCCAGTTGGGTGACCTCGTCACCCGCCTCGGTCTGAACGTGCAGCGTCACTGCGCCCGGGTCGGTCGCGGCGGCGACGGTGGCGTGGATGACCAGCGGCGCGCCCTCCATGACGCCGAGCGGCGGATCGTGCCAGACGGTGGTGGGACCATCAGATGAGGGCGGGGCCACGAACTCCGGCGAGAGACGGTAGTTCTCGCGCGTCTTCACCGGCGCCACCGCGTAGACGCCCGGCGTGATCGAGAAGCTGCCGCCCGCGGCCCTGGTTACGTCGTCGGATTCAGGCGACACGACCTGGAACGTCCCGCCAAGGTCGGGTAGGTTGATCGTCATCTGTCTCTCGCGCCAGTAGACGCGCGCGGTCTCTCGGCTCAGGCTGACGGGCTTGTGCGGATCGTCGACCCAGACGCAATCGGGGTAGACCTGCAGCCGCCAGACGCGGTCGGCGACCCTCTCCAGGAAGTAGGCACCCGTGCCGTCGTATTGCACCACCGGGGATGAGCCACAGCCGGCGACGAATGTCAGCGACTTCGGCTTCGGCGGCTTCGTCTCGGTGGTGTCGGAGTAGATGAAGACCTCGTCGGTAACCATCTCGCTGCGCTGGTCCTCGAAGCTCACGCTGAAGGCTCCGAACCGGTCGGCGTCGGGGGTCTCGCCATACGTCTCGAGCCGCGGCAGCGCGCGGAAAGCCTCGGCGGCGATCATGAAACTGACGGCTTGCTTCGGCGTGTAGATGAGGTTCAGGAAATGCGTCTGCCAGCCAGCGTTCCAGGGCGAGACGGCCATTGGGTCGTACTGGAACTGGCAGGCGATCTGCGCGCCCCCGCTTCTGAAGGCGCGGGCCATCGCCGGGTACATGTAGCTACCGGGGATATCGGCCGCGTCGAACTCGTAGACGATCTTGGCCTTCTTGGCGAGGGCCTCAGACCTCATGCTCGGGTAGTCGTTGACGCGCGGCAGGAAGTTGCTGGTCAGCATGTGCCCCGCGACCAGCCCCGAGGGGTACCAGCCGAAACTGCAGCCCTCGGCCTTCGAGCGCCCGACCGCCTCGTGGCGGTTGCCCCAGCCATTGTGGAAGACAGGCTTGTCACACCCCGCCGCCCGGATGGCGTCGTGCATCATGTCGATGTAGGCGACGATGACATCATCATCCGTGCCCGGCGCGGGGATCGGCTCGTTCATGATCTCGATGACGGGAATGGCCGGATCGTCCGCGTAGGTGAAACCGGTGTGCGGATTCTCGTGCTGGAGGAACTGCTTCAGGTACTCCGCCTGCGCGGCGAGCGCGTCGGGGTGGGTGTACATCTCCGCCTTGGTGTAGATGTCCGAGAAACCGTGGGTCTCGCTCCCGCCGCCCCCACCCCACCATGCGATCGGCGTGAGGACGGTATAGATGCCGCGCCGCTTGGCCTCGTGGATCAGGAGGTCGAGCAACTCCACGTGGTGGTTCTCGACAAGGTTGCCCTTCTCGTCGCTGATCTCGCGGTCAAACACGTGAAGCCGCAGAGCGTCGAGCCTCATCCGTTCGAAGTGGGCGACGTCGTCGCGGATGGCCTGCTCGTGGTCGCCCTCGAGGCGGGTTATGTTGGCATAGTCGAGCGCGCAAGGCGTGTAGTAGTTGACGCCAAACAAGGCGACTTCGGTGCTATCGTTCTCCCACCGCAGGATGCCCTCATCGTCGCAGATCATCGGACGAATGGCGGGTTTTCGGCCGAATTGGGCGGGCGCGCTGGTGGCGATGGCGACCAGAACCATCGCGGGGATCAAGCGAGACATCGGGGCCTCCAATTGGGGTAGTAATGCGTTTCGCTCAGAACGTCACCGCGTTATTGGCGGTGGTGATCTCGTCGATGGCGGCGTCGGGGTCAAGGACCACCGATGCGCCAGCACGGAGCTGCCGAAGACGCGCGGTGACGTCGACCGCGCGAGGCTTGAGGTCGAGTGGCGCTTCGATGGACGGGACCGGCGCCTCGGCGAGGGTCTTCCCATTGAGCGCGACTACGCGAAGCGTGCTCGCGGGACTGGCCTGCGCGCCGACGTTGTGGACGGTGACGCGCAGCTCGCCATCGGAATGCGCCACATCGCGCGAACTGATGGCGAGGTCGCAGCGCGTGGTCACCGGCGGGAGCGTCTCGGCGAGGCGGAGATCGATGACGAGGGTCTTGCCCGGAGGAGCCGTAAAATCGATGGCATCGTAACGGGCCAGCTCAAGCTCGCCCTCGAAGAGCATTCTGTCCGCGACATCGTCAGCGTCAGCGTCGATGCCGATGGAGACATCGTACCTCCCATGGGGCGATTGCCAGAGGCGCATTTGCATCTCCATCGGCCCATCCGCCAGGGAGTGAACGAGCACGCGGACGCGGCTCGGCTCGGCGTCCAGCACCAGCCCGGCGAAGTCGGTCCCGCCACCCTCCCAACTCACCCAGTGGCCGGGCACGTGGCTCTTGCCGGAGGTCTCGCCGCCGAGGTACGTCCGCGCGAGCAACCGGCGGCCCGAGTATGGGATGCGATCGGTATACGGCTCGCCCTCGGTGAGGAGCCACGCGTGTCTCTCGTGCTGGCGCACGCACTCCTTCAACTCCTCGACAAGCCAGCGCTTGTCGCCATCGAGCTTCCACGCGTCGTAGAGCTGGGTCTCCACCTCGTTGGGGTACCACGAGCCATCGCCAGGCGGACCGGCGGCGTTGTGGTCCTCGACGAGATTGCGCGCGCGTTCTAGGACGTCATCGGGCGAGGGGCTCGTGACCTCCAGAGGTGCAATGAAGTGCGCGTCGCCAGTCAACCGGTGGGCGCCCTGAAGGAGATAGCGCACGATGTACTGACCCGCGCTCCCCATGTAGAGCCCGTTGCGATTCTTCAGGATCGGGTTGCTCTTCTTATAGGGGAAATACGGCAGCACCTCGGAGTTGCTGAACTTGATCTCACCCGGAATGACGCCCTTCTTCTTGCCCTTGTCGGTGCTCATGCTGGCGGCGGCCCAGGACTCGGCTTCCTCGAGCACGATCGTGCGAAGCTCGGGGATGTCCGCGTACCAGATGACATGCCCCGCGCCGACCATCGCCAGCGGGCAGTACGCGTGATCGACATCGTCGGGCGGGTCATCCCAGATCTGATCCGACGTGAACATGTATGACTTGAACTGGCGGCGGCCGACCTCGTTGATGGCCGTCCAGAAGTCGAGGTACTGGCTCATCGCCATCATGCGTTCAAGGGCTTGCGGATTGCCGTAATCGACGAGGAGCACCTGGGGCTGAGTGCAGCTCTGGTCCTCGGCGGCGTGCTCGACATCGCGCGAGCCTACCGTGTAGCCCTTCCCGTTGCTCATCCGCCACGCGACGTCCGACAGTTTCCGCAGGCACTCCCTGACGCGCGGATCACCGGTGATCAGGAAGTCCGCGGGCCAGTTGCACGAGAACTCGCCATCATCGTTGATGTGCCCTGCGAGTTGGCCGTCGGACTGCTGGCGGTTGTCGAGCCACCACGTGATGAGGTCATGCTGGTTCTGCAGCGCGAGCCGCATCCAGACGGCCCAGTCCGGCGCATCGGCGGGGCCGGGGCGGGTCAGCTCAACGTCGGTCTTGCGCTTGAAGACACGATTGCGGATCAGCGTGACGGCCGCGTTGTCGGGATCGAGTTCCAGCGCGCGGGCGATGTAGGCGCCCAGGAACTCGCCGTCGCTGTAGTCGAGGCTGTCGTACGCATGGGCCTCGGAGGCATCGCTGTACATGCGCCGGACGAGGCGCTCCATGCGAAGGGCGTATTCATCCACCGGCACGCCGGCGTGGACGGTGAGGCGCGCGTCCGCCGCGTCAAGGGTCATGTCAGCGGACGGTCGGAGGGTCAGCCAGATCTGCTCGCCAGCCGCGTACTGCGTGTCGAGGATGTCGAAGGTGACGTGAAGCCACCCGGCGCGCTCGACCCGCGTAACCACGCGGAATGCGTCGGCGAACTGGCGCGGGTGCGCGTTATCGGCGCGGGCGCTCGCCAACACGCTCGGCCCGCGATCGTGGAAGGTTGCGTGGCGGATGTCGAGGTCCAGTTCGGCGCATTGCTTGAGACATACCTCAAGCATCGCCTCGGGCGGCGCGCTCGTGACGGGCAAGGCGAGTTCGATGCAGGAGACGCTGAGCGGCTCATCGGCGGCCTCGGTGAAGATGCTTGCATAGCGCCGCTCGGGCAGGCTGTCGGAGAGGATGACGCGATCCGCCTCGCGGGCGAAGCAGCGGGCGAGATCATCGGCGGGACCGGCGTCGGCGAGCGGGAGGTCGCGCGATTCGCCGGGAGGGTCCCACTCGCGCTCGGAGATGCTGAACGCCTGCACCTCGCTGAGATGCACGGGCGCGTCGTCTGGGATGTCGATCGTGAAGCCGGTGATATCGGCCTCGCGAATCACCTCCGAGGCGACGAGCACGGTAGTCTCGGATGTCCGCGCGAGCAGATCGCCGGCGGCGGACGTGATGTCGGCAACGCCGAGGTTGTGGAGCGGCTTCATGGCATGGATGAGCAGGTAGTTGACGTGGGTCGGCTTGGCGAGTTCGATCCGGACATCGCGCCCCCGAAGGCCGATGCCCGAGGAAAGCACGCCATCGACCGGGACGAGCGAATCGGGCGGGATGCGCAGGAGCGCGTCGGTCCAGACGTCGGCGATATCGACGACCTCAACCGTGGCGCCGTGGAGGTCGGGCGTCTTCTCCCACTCGGGCCAGTCGGGCGCCTCCACCTCCTCCGCCATGATGTCGTCGTAGAGAAACCACTCGCTGCCCTGGAATTGACCGCAAAGACCGACCGATAGCTGCGATGCCGAATCCGGCACGCGGAAGATGGCCTGCCACTCGAGGTATTCCTCCGAGGTAACGCCCTCGAAGGCCGTCGCTCCGACGTCCACGCGGCCGCCGTCAGCATCGAGGAAGTAGACCTTGATCTTGGGGACCTCGGCCCCGCCCGCCAGCTCGCGGCGGACCAGGCCGGTGATCCTGTAGGATGAGCCGCCCTCAACCTCAAGCGTCTGCGACACGCGATCATCGAAGGTCACGCGCGCCACCAAGTTGCCGTCAGCGTCCGCAACACCCGATGCATCCCGCGCGCGGATCCAACCAACAGGCTTCCCGCCCGCGTCGAGATCCTCGAAGCCGGGGTTCTGGAGGAGGTTCTGAGCGCAGATGGGCGAGGCGAGGGCGAGAAGCAGCACCAGATAGAGGCGACGTAACATGGCAGGGCCTCCCATGCGAAACTCCGGGACAGTAACCATTTTCCGGCCGTTGGGAAACATGGTTGCTGTCCCGGGATTTCGCTGAGGTTCGCGGGGGAGGTTGAGGGGACCTCGGGGGACGGCGACGGCTGAACCTCCAAGGCCACCAAGATCACCGAGGACGGAGGGGTGGTTACGGCTCTGCGTCTGGGGCTACTTCTTCGGCTTCTGCAATATGAGGATGAACTGGTGGACGATGTTGGGGACGAAGCTGAAGGGGTAGCCGTATGGCCGCAGCGGCGCGCCGCCCTGGACCCAGATTTTCTCGCCCTTCAGGACCAGGCCGGCTTTCTCGGCGCGCTCGGCGACGAAAGCGTTGGTGAGGTAGTAACGCCCGCCCTGGTAGGCGTTGCGCAGGATGATCGTCATCCAACATCGCATCGAGATAGGCGGCGTAGTCGGGCAGGTTCGCGAAGTCGTGCTCCTCGTCAGAGCGCATGTTGTAGTCGCTGGCGCGGTTACTCCACCCGTACTTGCCGTCACACATCGTCTGGTCGACGTGGATATTATAGGGCGGATCCGTCCCGATGAAGTCGATCGACTCCTCCTCAATCTCATCGCGCATGACCTTGAGACAATCGCCCCTGAGCATCTCCTGCTTCACCAGGTCGTGCTCGTCGCAGACCTGGTCGTAGATGTCGATCCACTCCTGGTTGATCTCGATCCCTATTGCCTTGCGAGGGGGATCGGCGATGCTGGCGCCGATAAGCGTTCCGCCGACGCCGGCGAACGGATCCAGCACCACGCCGTCGCGCTTGGTGAAGTACTCGATCTGCTCCTGCATGAGCCGCGGCGGTTTGTTCGCGCCATGGGTCTTGCGGAGTTTGTGGCCGTATTCGAGGGGGTAGTTGGTGGTCTCGTGGGTCTTCGTGAACCAGATCCACCTGTCACCCTTCAGCTCGTTGAGCGAGTTCTTGGGGTGGTAAGTGGGTTCTCGCTTCTCGGGTTTCTTCTTGGCCTGCTTCTTCTTGGCCTGCTTCTTCTTGGGCTTCGATTTCTTCGGCGTGCGAGGCATGGCGGGCTGTTCGACGAGGTGAAGGAGGCTTCCTGCACCGAGAGCCCTACTCCATCGGCGCCGCGACGTCCGTGCCCGGTTCGAGGGCGTCGATGCCGAGGCGGGAGAGAATGGAGGCCAAGGTCTCCGGGTTATCCGAGCCGAGAAGCGCGCGCCGCTCGCCCTGGAGGTACAGAAGCAACCCGCGGTTGCCGCTGGAGGTGTAGGCCCACGTCTTGTTCCTGCCCCGCCTGATGCCCCAGCCACCGAATTCCGCTATCGGCCTATAGGTCACCGGCCGGCAGGCGCGGATCTCGCTGATGGCAATGCGAACCGGCCTGGGCCAGCGACCGAGGTAGAACTGCACCTCTACGTCCGTCACCGCGACGCGCGAGCCACCCAGCACGACGTGGATGAGCGCCAGCACGGCCAGGCCGATGCACGGTCCGATCCACAGCATCGCGCTGCGCTCAGCGGCCGGCGTCTTGCTCCACTCTTGCCAGATGCCCCAGGCCGTGCCGACCACGGACAGCCAGACCACGGCAACAATCAGCCACACCCACCATGGCGATGGCTGTCGCTCTTCATGAATGACAGGCTGGCTCGCGTCCATCGATCTGCCTCCAAGAACGCCATGCGACGAAAACCGCTTCTGCAGCGCAACTACCGTCGCAGGACTTCGCGACCAGGACGCCAATGCCTCCACGCGATTAATTAGTGTCAGACACTAGTTTATCGCCTGTTTCCGATACCTCAGCCCAGAGTAACGCCTTGGATAAACTAGTGTCTGACACTAATTAACCGGGATTGCCCATATGGAACTGGGCGCCCCGGCGTTGGCTGAGCAGTCAGC
>CAZKUN010000335.1:0-8508 GCA_964555935.1 uncultured Armatimonadia bacterium
GGCTTCTTCTCGCCGGGCGCGATCGTGGACGAGGCCGCCAAGGATGGCCGCGTCGTCGGAAACTGGTTCCAGCGGGGCACCAACGGGTACCAGGGAGCCGGCGGAGAGCGCTACAGGGCGGGTCATCTGGCGATCGCCTACTACCACCTCGATCCGTCTCTCGTCGTGATCTCACTCGGTACGTTCGACGGAGCCTCAGCCCAGTTCGCCGTGCGGGGAAACACGCCGAACCCGGCAAACGTCTCTGTGGCGTCGGGCCTCGTCGTGTACGAGCTTGTCCAGTTCGTCTACTGGGTCGCAGACGAGCGATGGGATCGATCCTCCCGCCCATCCGGCCTGACCGCCAGAGACACCGGCTCTGAACCTCGAGGCGTGGTGCTGTTCCAGTTGGTCGACGACAGAACGCTCAAGGTCGAGACATTCCCGGGAAAGTCCGCCAGCGAGGTGACAGGCTTCTCGGAGGCGGCGTTGAGCTACGAGCGCTGACCTCCCCGAGGCGTCCCGTTGACCCCTCTAGCCCGTCTTCCCCGGCGGGGTCGGAGCTCTCACGCTAGAATGCTCACGGAGCAACGCGGCCTTGGCCGGCGGCGGGGCGATCCTCCTGGTCAACACGTGCAGATGAGATGAAGGAGCCGATCGATGAAGGTGGAGACGGGCTACGGCGAGACCTGGCTCAACGGTATCGCGGACCGCGTTCGGAGCGCCGAGGCGGCGGGATTCGATGCGATCACGACAGGTGAGCTCAAGCACAACTCGACCCTCGCTCTAACGCTGGCCGCCGAACACAGCGAGCGGATGGAACTGTGCACCGGCGTGACGATCGCGTTCCCACGCTCGCCGATGATCATGGCTCAAACGGTCTGGGATCTGCAGGAGTTCAGTAAGGGGCGGATCAACATCGGCCTCGGCTCGCAGATCAAGGGACACAACGTGCGCCGTTTTGCCGGAACCTGGACCAGCCCGGCAAAACGAATGGAAGACTACATCGGCATGATGCGTGCCGTCTGGCGATCGTGGCAGGATGGCGAGAAGCCCGACTACGTGAGCGACCACTACACGTACACGCTGATGACCCCCGCCTTCAACCCGGGACCAATCGACTACCCGATGCCAAAGATTTCGCTGGCCAGCGTCGGCCCTCGCATGTCCGAGGCGGCCGGATTCTGTGCGGACGGACTGCGTCCTCACGGGTTCATGACCGAGAAGTACATGCGCGACACGGTGCTGCCTGCCGTCGAGAAGGGCGCCAAACGAGCCGGCCGCTCCGTCGACGACCTCGAGATTTCCGTCGGTGGGTTCAACGCCTTCGGTGAGACCGACAGCGAGGTTGAACAGGCGATCGACGCACTGCGCAGGCCAATCTCGTTCTACGGTTCCACGAGGACATACCACGGCGTCTTCCGCGCTCATGGTCTCGAATCGCTCGGTATGCAGCTTCACGAGCTCTCCATGAAGGGCCAGTGGGACAAGATGCTGGATGCGGTGAACTTCGAGGTCGCCCTCGAGATGGCGAATGCCAGTACCTACGACAACCTGCCCAAATTCGCTCGCACCCACTTCGACTACGCGAATCGGATCAGTTTCGGTTTCGGCGGTCGCAGGACCGGCGGTATGTACGGGGGCTCGAGCGATCGCGAGGTCAGTGCACCGGTGCCCAGCGAGGAGCGCGTGCAGTGGCTCATGAACGAACTACGAGATGTCTAGGCCCTACACCTGTCGCGCCGAGTCCGTTCCAGAGGCTGACGCCATCTGCGTCTGCGTCCACCCAGATGCGCTGGGCCCCGCCAGCGATGTCGACGCGGATGCTCTTCACGGACGCCCTCCCCTGCCGAGGAGTTATCGCCCTACCGCTGAGGAGGCGCACATCGTCGGCGAGCGATGCGAGGGGCTCGCTCCTCCGGAGGAGTCCGTCCCGGGAGCGCCGAGGGCTAGGACGAGGAGCGAGACGCGGGTAGGCAGCGCAACCCGCTATCGTTCCGCCTGTCATGCCAAGCGAACGCAGCTCAACTCGATGACGTCAGATCCTCAAGACGCCGCGCTCGGCAGGCGCGTGCAAGACTCTCGCATACAACGAACTGAACGGGGACGCGCAAGCGATCTCGGCACTGCCGCGAGTGGGGCATTCAGGTGACATCCCAGGGGGCGACTGAACGTCAGCCCATATTCTACGGCTGGTACGTGGTGGGTGCGCTGTTCTTTGCGACGTTCCTGATGATGGGAACGCGGAACGCCTTTGGTGTGTTCGTCGCAACCTGGGAACAAGATTGGGGCGTCTCGGTTGGGCGGATTTCGGTAGCGGCTTCCGTGGGGTGGTTGATGAACGGGCTGATGCAGCCGTTCCTTGGTCGGATCATCGACCGCGTAGGTGGGCGGCCGGTGGTGCTGACGAGCATGATGGTGCTCGGTGTGGCGTTCATCGCCATGGCCTTCGTGACGAATGTGTGGATGCTGACGGTGCTGTACGGGTTCGTGATTTCTTCGGCGGCAGGCGGGGTTGCGCCGAGCATGACCGGGGTGTTGGTGGTGCGGTGGTTCCAGCGCCGTCGCGGAGCGGCGCTGAGTGTGCTGGTGTCGGGTGCCTCGCTGGGCGGGTTGCTGCTGGTGCCGTTCCTGACGTACCTGCTCCTGGCGACCAGCTGGCAGATGGCCTGGGTGACGATGGGGGTGATTTCGCTGGTACTGGGTGTGCCGCTGTTGTGGGGGATTGCGCGGAGCGATCCAAGCGACATGGGCCTGCGTCCGGATGGTGATTCGGCGGATGAGGCTCTAGCGACGGAGGCGAATGGAGCGTCGCGGATTGCTCGGGGGGCCCTGACTTGCGAGCGGTGGCAGGATTCGTTCCGGTCGTGGCCGATCTGGCAGCTTTCGGTGGCCTACTGGGTGTGCGGGGTGACGACGGCGAGCATTGCGGTGCACTTTGTCCGGTGGGCAGGGGACGAGGGGATTTCGCCGGGGACGGCGGCGCTGGCGTTCGGGTTACTGAGCGGGATTAATGCGGCGAGTGTGCTGTTCGTCGGGTGGATTTCTGATCGGATGCAGCGGCGGGCGTTGCTGGCAGCAATGTACCTGGTGCGAAGCGTGGGTTTCTCGTTGCTGATTGTGCTACCGGGGCAGGGGGCGATGTGGGCGTTCGCGGTAATCGGGGGCGGGTCGTGGTTGGCGACGGTACCGCTGACGACGTCATTGACTGCGGATGTGTACGGCGTGCGGCACATAGGGATGCTGGGCGGACTGAGTTTTCTAGCACACCAATCTGGGGGAGCGTTGGCGGTGATTCTGTTCGGGCTAGCGTTCGACCGCTGGGGTTCGTACGACCCGGCATACGCGGTTAGCGTCGGGCTGCTGGTGGTGGCGGCGGCGTTGGCGCTGACGATCCGGGAACGGGAATTGTCGGCGCGGTATTCGCCGGTGGTCGATGACGTCGGGGGCCTTGAGTCGGAGTCTGGAGTAGCAGGCAGCTAGCGGCGATGGATCTGCGGTTGTGGGTACTGCATCACGGGGAGGCGATCGATCCCACGCTGGCCGACTGGATCCGGCACAAGATCGATGACCTGGTGGGGTTAGAGCCCGGGGCGATTGTGGCGGTGGTGGGCGCGGTGATTGTAGCGTTCCCGATCGGGCTTGGGGTGGCAGCGTTCAGACGGCGAGAGCGGTAACGCCGCGTGGAACGGTACTAGCCATCGCCTCGGCCCAGAGCTCATCGATCCAGTTCTGGAGTCCGCTCACTCCGAATCGGCCGAGTGCGGCGGCGAAGGCCCTCAGCCAGATCTCTCACCGGCGATCGATGGTGAGCCAGATCGCCTCTGCTGTAACGAACGTGAGGCCGTCACGGTCGAAGAGGCCGGACAAACCGAACAGCTTCCGACCCTCCTGGGCCACTCGGCTCGCGGCGAACTGGGCAAATTGGCGGTGGTCTGCAAGGAGCCGCGCGGCGTAAGCTCACGTGACCGACGCAACCCCGAGCGGCGTCGCCTGAGCGATGCATGTGGGAAGAGGCCTCGCCATGGTCGACTTCGCAGACACCCCCGAACAGGCTGCGTTTCGCAATGAGGTCGAGCAGTTCATTGACGGGAACCTGCCCGATGCGCTGCGCACCCAGGGCGGCATGGGCGGACTGGCCGCGCTGTTCGAAGGCGGCGGCGGCGACGGCGACGAAGGATCGCCAGCCGACAGGATGCTGCGGATATTCGCGGTCTTGAAGCCGTGGCGCGACGCGCTCGTGGGCAGGGGCTGGATCGCGCCTGCGTGGCCGAAGCAGTACGGGGGGGCCGACCTCTCTCCGATGGAGCAGTACCTACTGAACGAGACCTTCGCCGAGCGCAGCGCGCCGCTCATCCCCGTGCCGGACGTCGGCTCGACGATCATGGTGCACGGGACTGAGGAGCAAAAGAAGGAGTTCCTGCCACCGATGGTCAACGACGGCGTGTTCTGGTGTCAGGGCTACTCCGAGCCCGGGTCCGGGTCCGACCTCGCCTCGCTGCAGACCCGCGCCGAGCGTGACGGCGATGACTTCGTCATCAACGGCCAGAAGATCTGGACGACAGGCGCGCAGATGGCCGCCATGATGTTCGCGATGGTGCGGACCGACCCGGAAGCGCCGAAGCACCGCGGCATCACGTACCTGCTGCTGCGCATGGACGCGCCGGGCATCTCCGTTCGACCGCTGGTCCAGATGAGCGACGCGCAGGGCTTCAACGAGGTCTTCTTCGAGGACGTGCACGTGCCCGTGAAGAACGCCGTCGGCGAGATCAACCGAGGCTGGTACGTGGGCGCCACCCATCTCGACTTCGAACGCTCGTCGATCGGCTCGACGGTGGGGCAGCTGCAGATGCTCGACACGCTGAAGGACGGACTGACGGAGATTCGCGACGGGCAGCCTGAACGTTCGCGCCTGAACCGCGTCGACTGTCCGCGGCTCGAATTCGCCGACCGTTACATCGAGGCTAACATCGCGAAGACTCTGTCCCAGCGCGTGATCTCGATGCAGGCTCGCGGCCTGGTGCCGAACCACGAGGCGTCGATGACGAAGCTCTTTTCGACCGAGTTCAGCCAGCGGATCGCCCTCACGGCGACGAAGCTGCTGGGGAAGTACGGCGATGTACGCAACGGCCCAGAGGAGTACACCCCGATGCGCGGCCGCTGGGCTTCGAGCTACCTTTCGAGCGTGTCGGCCACGATCGCAGGCGGGACCTCCGAGATCCAGCGCAACGTGATCGCGACGCGCGGGCTGGGGCTCCCGAGGGGGTAGCACCGGGAAGCCTGGGCGACCACAGCAGGTCAGCTCGTTGCCGAACGTCGGACGCGGCATCCGGCCACGAGTGGCCAGGCGGGAACAGGAGGCAGCATGCTGGCGGACGGGACAGTCGTGAAGGTGCACTATCGAGGCACGCTCGATGATGGGTCGGTGTTCGACTCTTCGGAGGGAAAGCGCCCACGAACGTTTGTGCTGGGGCGCGGACAGTTGATCCCCGACTTCGAGAACACTCTGCGCGAGATGGCGCCCGGCGATGTTCTCGACTTCCACGTTGAGCTGGAGGGGGCTTACGGGCCGCATCGCGCCGACCGAACGTACCGGGTGGCGGTGGGGGACGCCCCGGAGGGCCTGGCGGTCGGCCAGGAGGTCCAGCTCGCTGGTGGTGCACCCGGCCGGGTCACGGAGATCACCGCAGACATGGTGACGCTGGACGCCAATCACCCGCTCGCCGGGCAGCCGCTCAACTTCCACCTCGAGCTGATCGAAGCGGTCCCGCCTGGCGAGTGGTAGCCGGACGCAGGCGGTCGGACGGCTCAGTCAGCTCGCACGCGCCGCCAGCGGGGACGATTCCCGCTCCGGGGGCCCCCGCGGTTCAGCTGGACCAGTAGTTGCCACCCCAGACGAAGTCTAGGACGCGCTTCCACGCGTCCTCGGCGGCGTCTGGATGGGCCTCGTAGTGGCGGTCGAAGAACGAATGTGGAGCGCCGGGGTAGGTCACGAGCTTGTACTGGATACCAACGTTCGCGAGGGCCTGATCGAACTTCTCAACTTCGTTGGCCGGGATGCCCTGGTCGGCTCCCCCCATCAACCCCATCAGCGGCACGCTGAGGTCCTGCACGCGGTCAATCACCGGCGCTGATCCGTCGCGTCCCTCGCGAGTCGGGTGACCGTACAAGCCGACGACGCCTGCCAACCCCTCCACTGTCTGACCCATTATCCAGGAGTTACTGCCGCCGAAGCAGAAGCCCATCGTGAAGATGTTGCGCTCCGCCTGCCCCGCGACGCCGCGCAGGTGCTCAACGCAAGCGCGGACATCCGCCGAAATACCATCCACCGTGCAGAGCGGCACGTGATCCATGAATGGGAAGTCCTCTGCTCGCTTGCCGACCCCCGCCGTTCGACCGAAGTAGTCGAACGCGATCGCGTCGTAGCCTTGTCGAGCGAATCGAGCAGCCAGGTCCTCATAGAACTCGTGCAGCCCACGCACGTCCGGGAGGATGACGACGGCGGGGCCCCGTGGGCCGACGGCCCTCGCGACGGCAGCGGCGAAGTGATTGCCATCTGCCGCAACCAGCTCCACATCCTCTGTCGTGATCTCGTATGTGCCGGTGTCTGAGTCAGCCATCTCGACTCTCCCTCGCGTCGCGGCGTCATTCATACCACTTGCGGCAGCGGTCGTGGCTAGAGCCTGCACGAGCCAAACGTCCCACTGTTCGCGTCGCCCGGAGGTGGACGACGGACGCTAGAGGCCGGGCTGCGATGGTGCGCACGGCGCTGGAAGAGCGATACGGGGCTGAAAGAGGCGAGCCGGGCGGGACGTGTTCCCCCTACCGTCAGCCGCCCGTCGCTTTACCTGTGGGGTGCCAGATGGGCTCCGCTGCGGCGGAGTGTGTGCCGCTGCGGCGTTAGGATATGCGAGGCCCCGCCTCGAACGCCTGGCCCGCAGCGCACCGGAGGACCTCCCCATGGACGTATTCAAAGCGATCCGCGGCCGCTACACGGCCGACGCGTTTGGCGAGGAGGCGCCGCCGCGTGCCGTCGTTGAGCGCCTGATCGAGTGCGCGGTGTGGGCGCCGAACCACTTCCTCACCGAGCCGTGGACCTTCCACGTCATCGCCGGTGCGGCGCGCAAACAGATGGGCGAGGCGCTCGTCGAGTGGCTCCAGAGCAGCCGTCACGCCGAGACCTCCGACGAGGAAGAACTCCGGCGCGCGAGCGGCACGGCCATGCGCTCGCCAGTGATGATCGTCGTCGGCCAGACCGCCGACCCGGACGGCGGTGCTGTGCGCGATCTCGAGGACTACGCGGCCTGCTGCTGCGCCACGCAGAACCTCATGCTCGCCGCGCACGCCGAGGGGCTTGTGACGAAGTGGGGCACCGGGCGCTCCCTCCGCTACCAGGGGCTCAAGGACTACCTCGGCCTCGCCGAGAAAGACCGCATCGTCGGCCTCGTCTTCCTCGGCTACGCGGCCGAGGATGCGCCGTCCGACCGTGAACGCAGGCCCCCGAAGATCGACTGGCGCGGCATCTAGGCGACCCCGGCCCCGAAGGGCCGCGGCGGACGTTAGGCCGAGCCGCTGTCGCCGCCGACAGGGCCACGAGTGGTTCTGTCAGATCTCAGGGCTCGGGGCCCAAAACGAGGCTCCGATCTGGTCCTCCCCTCACGACCTATTGGACTCGAATCCAACGGTCACCAGTTCTCGATGTCCAACGGTCAAACATCCGGCGTCGTGTGCGATAGGCTGGGCCCGGTTCTGTCAGAGCTCGGGCCTCGTGTCTTGCTGGGCCCGAGACCTGGGTTTGCCGTCGCTTGTGCTCAGATAACACAGTAGGAGCTACCCATGACCGCACCTGATGTTCAGTGCTTCCACATCGCCATCGTGGTCGAGGACCTCGACGCTGCGATCGATGGGTACGGGCGGCTACTCGATGCTGACATGTGGCGAGTACGCGAGATGGGTTCCGGTAGCCGCTTCGCCTACGGCAGCGGCAGCGGTCAGACCTGGGAGTTGATCGAGGTCAAGGGCGAAGGCACGTCTCAGTTCCACCAGTTTCGCGACCTGCACGGGGAGGGCGTGCAGCACGTCGGCTTCTGGACTCCGGACATCCGCGGCACAGTCGAACGCGCGCTGGCCGGTGGCGCGAAACTCGTCTCAGCGACGGCGGACGCGCAGGGGCAGAGCGCGGTGCAGCTGATACCGCAGTCCGGAGCGACGCCAGATGTGCTCGACGGCATCGGCATCGGTGCGTTCCTCGACGCCGGGTTCGGCGGCTGGCGCATCGAGTACATCGGCAAGGCCGGCGAGACCTTCCTTCGCGATTGGCTGGCGGACGAGTTCTCCGACATCATCGTCACACCGCCACATTGGCAGACATCGTGAGCAGCTGCCCCGACGACCTACTCTGCACGGCAGCTCTTGAGCCCAGAGGCCGATATCGCAGGCAGTCCGCGTGGGCGCGTGCCGGGTAAGGCTTGCGGCCCCGGACCGTGACCGGGCAGAATCCACTGCCGAGAGGAGGCCGTGATGCCTGAC
>CAZKUN010000336.1:0-8469 GCA_964555935.1 uncultured Armatimonadia bacterium
CCTACATCGAGGCCGGGCGATTGCCGACCCTCGCTCGCTTCATGCGTGACGGGGCATGGGGCACGCTCAACTCCATCCACCCGCCCGAAACCGGTTGCTGCTGGCCTACGATCTTCACGGGGACCAACCCCGGCAAGCACGGTGTCTTCGGCTTCTTCTCACTGCGGCCAGGCACGTACGAGCGCACCAGCACCACGCTGGCGGATTGGCGCATGCCTCCGCTCTGGACGCTGCTCAACCACGCGGGGATGAGCGCGGGCGTGTACAACATTCCGGTCACTTTCCCCGCAGAGGCCATCGACGGCTTCATGGTGAGCGGCGAGATGGGCGCTCCGCGCGTCGACGATCGGCTCTGCGCCTCCGAGCCCGCGCGTAACCTCATCGCGTCGGAGCTGACCGACTACGAGATCGAGCCGGTGAACGGGCGCAACCGGCGCCGGGACGCGAAGCGGTTGCGACGCCAGATCGAGATCCGCAACCGGGCGGCCATGGCCCTCGCCAGGGGCATCCCTACGGACGCGCTGATGGTCACGGTCAACTACATCGACCACGCGCAGCACCTCTTCTGGGACGAACGACTCGAGGGCACGGCGAACCCCGTGCTCATGGCCTATGAGGGCGCAGATCGACTGCTCCGGTCGCTGATGGACCTTGCGGGTGACGAATGCGATGTCGTCGTGATCTCAGACCACGGCTCCGGGCCCGTCGAGGGCTATCTGGACTTCGATCGAATGCTCTCCGATCTGGGTTATCTCGATTTCATCGGCGCGCAGGGCGGTAAGGCCCGCGGCGGACGCGTGCCGCAATTCCTCCGCCCACTTGCATTCCGCATCTTCAGCCGGTTGCCCGAGTCGCTGCGAGGGTTCGCGCGCAAGGCCCATGGCGGTCGGCGTGTCGACTACGCCGCAACGCGACTCTACTCGGTCGGCGGGTTCGGCAGCTTGCGCGCGAACGTCACCGGGCGCGACCCGGATGGATGCGTCCCTCCTGATGAGTTGAGCGAGTTCCGCCACGAAGTGAAAACCGCTCTAGAGGGAATCGAGGGGCTTGACGGTGGCGCGTTGGCGCAGGTCTTCCAGGCCCGCGAACTGCACGCGGGTCCGCACGTGGACATCGGCCCCGATATGGTCGCCGCGCCGCAAGGGTATGCCCTTGAGCTGGCGCGAGGGACGCCTGGGAACGTCCCCTGGCTCGTGTCGCGCGAGCAGGCGATTGGTCTTGGGATGCCCCAACGCGTCCGCACGGGAAGTCACCGCATGCAGGGAATCGTAGCGGCCATGGGGCCCCACGTTCGTCCTGGCGAGGTCACGGCCGGCGCCAACCTGGTCGACGTAGCCCCCACCGCCCTTGCGCTCCTGGGCTGGGCCGTCCCGGATCACATGGATGGAGCACCCATGCCGTGGGCGGCGCCGACGGGATCCTCGACCTTCCCGGCGCCCGATGACATCGAATCACTGGCCCCCGCCACGCAAAAGGCCCCCTCAAGCGAAGATGAGGAGGCCGTGCTGGAGCGTCTCAAGCGCCTTGGATATCTCGACTAACGCCTACCGCGTCGCGGTTCGATAGGCCGCCGCGCCGCCAAACAGCAGCGTAACGACGGAGCGCCAGTCGGTCTGCTTCTCCCTGGGGACGAAGACGATATCGCGGTTGTGCAGAACGCCATCAGTCAGGTCAGCGCCTCCGCGCAAGCCCGCCTTCAAGTCGATCCTCGTCACCTCGACCTCAGTTCCCTCGCGCCGCAATAGACCGATGCGTCGAAGCTGGGATGCCTTTCTCGAGAACCCACCGGCCAACCCGATCGCATCGACGACCGTGTCGCCGTCGGCGAAGGTGTACGTCCCGGGCTGATCGACCTCGCCAAGCACGAGAACCTGGGCATGCCTCGCGGGCACGACAACCGTCGCTCCCGCAGTGATCTCAGGATCGACGTTCGCGGCCACCGCATCGTTGCCAACCGGGCGGATCCCGAGTGCCACGCTTGCGTCGACGACGGTGAGTCGCCCGTCGGCGGACGTCACGAGCACCTGAGCAGTATCCGCGCTCCCGGTCACGCCGCCGGCGGCCGCGATCGCGGCTGACAGACGCAGGGGCATCGCCGTGGGAGCATGCACTCCAGGCCGAGCCACTTCCCCGACAACCACCACGTCGTTGCGCGCGGCGGGCACGATCACCGTGCTGACGTTCTCGGGGAGCGCGTTCGCGGCCGAGCCCGGGTTGGCCATCACCTCCGCCAAGTCCACCTCGCGAGATCCGCCGTCGCGGTCCCCGATTATGACCTTCGTCGCCGCTGCGGCGGTGGTCCCGCCAGCCTGAGCAATCAGGTCCACGATCCCCAGCGCCCCGTCTGACTGATACAGGCCTGGGCGCGCCACCTGTCCCGTTACGGCGACGGACTGGCGGGGCGGCACGACCAGCGACCGGTAATCAGCGACCAGAAGATTGATGGGATCCTGCGGTTTCACCAAGACTTGGGTGAGGTCGATGATGGTGATCTCATTGCCGCTGCCGACCAGCACGGCGTGTCGGCCATCGGCCTGTGCGGTTAGGCCGCGAACGGCGGCGAGCACGTCGGTCAGCCGCGCGCCCGCGCCGAGTTGCACGGGGCCAGGCTTCACGACTTCGCCCGCGACGGCCAACGGTGGGTGTGGCGCGACGATCAGAACATCCCCTGGCTCCAGCGGAGTCGGTGCTTCGCCAGGGCTTGCCATGGGCAGTAAAACGGACGGCTCGCCCGCGCGATGACGCGTCACGATGCCGGCATTCGCAGTGTAGCCACCCGCCAGCGCCACCACTCGTTCGACGCTGATGCCCTCCTCGCCGAACGAGATCGCGCCCGGCTGCGCGACCTCGCCCCACACGTGGACCTGCCGCGACCGATACTCCTTGATGTTGACCGTCACGACCACGTTGCGGTAGAAGCGCAGTAGCGGAGTCCGAATGGCCTCTGCGGTCTCTTCGCGAGTCTTCCCTTCGGCCTGGATAATCCCCACCTCAGGAAACGCAAACCGCCTATCCGGCCCGACGATGACCGAAGGCGGCGCCTGAATGCTCTGAGACCCAACGTCAGCAATGACCTCGAGCGTGTCACCGCACTGGATGCGGTAATCGTCCCTGTCTTGCCCCTGCGAGATCGCCGGGCTATCGAGCGGCGCCAGTCCGGCGACGCAAGCGGCGACCATCAACGCTCTCCACATTACGTGTCTCCATCGCGCGGCCATCTACGCGCGCCTTTGTCTCCGCCAAGCCCCATCCGGTCGGCTGCGAAGCGGCCGTTGGCGGACCCATCCATTCGACTCAACGCCAGGCAAGCCCTCCCGGCAGACGGCGAGCCGATACCGCACGCGTTGACACAGCGCGTGGGCGGTGCTAATATCGCCTATAAATTGGCGTTCCTGGCCAACGTCACAAGCCCGCGTTAAGCATGTAAGCCTTAGCTGAACTACATCAACGTAGGAGGCGTCGCTCATGCGTCGGGCCCTCATTACCTCGCTGCTGCTGATCGTCGTGTTCGCATCCATCTCCCTCTCAGACCCAAGCGCAACTGTCCCGCCCAGCCACTGGGCGTATGATGCCGTGCAGAAGCTCGTTAACGAGGGCATCATCATTGGCTACCCGATGTCAGAGGAGTTCCGAGGCGACCGCGCGCTCACCCGCTACGAGTTCGCGATGGCCATCTCGCGCCTGATTGGCTGGTACGAAGATGTCGCCGGGGCTCCCGGCCCCGTTGGTGCGCCTGGCCCTGATGGCACGGACGGCCAGCAAGGCCCCGCCGGCCCAGTTGGTCCCAATGGACCACGCGGCGCGGGCGGCCCGGCCGGCCAGACCGGCGCCCAGGGCGCAGCCGGCACCATCACCAACGATGAGATCCTCGGGCTCTGCGCCAAGCTACTGGACGAGTTCCAGAGCGAACTCGAGGATATCCAAGGGAAGATCGACAGATCGGCGCTCAGCATCGGCGACCTCGACGAGCGCGTGTCCGTGCTCGAGGACGCGATGGCAAATCGGGGCATCACCGGTTGGATCGACTACCGCATGGGCCTAGTCGGCGATCTTTGGAGCGATGCCGAGTTCGACGCGCTCACCGCGAAGATAGGTATCGGAGGCAGGATCACCGGCGATATGCGCGGCAAGCTCACCCTGAAGGTCATCGACGACGCATCCCGCGTCGCGGATGCGCGCAACCAGACCGTGCCGATGGACCCGTTGGGCCTCGGCGAGAACATCTGGATTGATGAAGCCTGGGTCGCCTTCGAGACGGACTGGGTCACCGATGCCGAATGGACTTTCGGCCGCCAGTACGTCTCCCACGGCATGGGGCTTGCGTTTGACAACGACCGCATCGCCCAAGGCGGCGTTCGCATGCGACTGCCGGATGTGTTGACCGATGGACTGGATATTGAGCTATTCACCGGCGACGCGTGGGGCGATCACGGTTTCGTCTTCAAGATCGACGTCGACCACATCACCTCGTACCGGCTGGCGTACACGCGCCCGTCTTGGCACGTCGGCAGCACTTACGTGCTGGACGGCGCCGGTGACGAGCAAGCCTGGGCGGCGGACGCCTCCGCGGAAATCTGGGGACGCGACGTTGCCTTCGAGTACTCGAACATGACGCGCAACTTCAACCGCGTCAAGTTCAACAACTCCACCGCCTGGATGGGGAGCATCGAACTCATCGACGCAGGCGATCTCAGGGTCACAGGGATCGCCAGCCGCGCCGACCAGACCTATGAACTTGGGTTCTCGCACCTGCACCCGTATTACGAGATGCTCCAGTACGACCTGGGCACGTACCCCGGCGCCATCCCGTGGGAGCGGTGGATGCGGAATGTCCCCGTCTGGCGCGGGACTCGAGCCATTGCCGGGATCGTTGACGTCAAGCTCGGCGACACGCCCGTCGAAGTCCGTTACGTCAACCTCGACCCCGTGGGCCCCGGAGTGGTGACGGGGACGACCTACGATCACCTCGTGTCAGTCAGCGCGACCCGCGAAATAGCGGATGGTCTGGATGTGACGTTCAGTTGGGCCCGGCAGATTTCCAACGTGTCGTGGCTTGATGACCTCGACCTGCTGCAGCTGGCGGCCATCGTATCCTTCTGACGGAGACCGTGCAGGTCGCATCCATGCCTTGGCCCAATGATCCCCGGCCGCCGATGCGCGATATCCGCGGCCTAACCACCTCCGCGGTCCACAACGCGGGTACAAGGAGACGGTCAGAATGCGCAACATCCAACACGTGGCAGTTGGCCTGCTTGCGGTGATGGTCGGCCTGGCGATATCCGGCTGCGGAGGCGAGATGCCGGTCATTCCATCCGACGTGAGAGGCGTGTACTGCGGCGATGTCGACGGTGACGGCGTCGGACCATACCGCTTCTTCATCGCCCCGACCGGCAAGGTGTCGGGGAACGTGCGGATACCTCAGATCTGCTCCGACCCAATCAAAGTCAGCGGCACGGTAGACCCGGCCACGAATACCGTGACCTTCAGCGCCGCATGCGGCACCTGCACGATCTCGGGGACGGACGGGCACGCTTCAGCAGACGGCCGGAGGCCTATGGATGGGCTCTGGCACCTGGAGCAGCGGCGGCACGTGCGCCGGCCTGAACGGCACGTGGGCAGTCACCTACTGCGGTTCAACCGGATCGATCTCCGTCTGACCGATGCCATGACACAATCTGACGTCGAACTTGCTCCGGGGGAGCCGCCATGCAAGCGCGGCTCCCCCGGTCTGTGTTCTCCCCCGGCCCCGGGAGCGATCCATATCACTAACACTTGAGCTAGCTCCCCCGATTGCTGTGGGTTGGTAGAAGGAAAGTGCGCGGAACCCGTTGCCGCTGTTACCGAGCGAGGCCAGCGTCGGTGGCTGCCGCGCGTGCTCGGACGCTCCGAGGCACGGCTGAGCAGGCATCTGCAGCCCGGTCGCCGAAGCATTGCAGCGAACGTTTGCCCGTTCAGCCGACGCCAAGGCGCCCAGTGCCATACGGGGAATCCCGGGTCGAGGGACGTGGCCACCGCCACGGCCGTTGGTGCTGAGACCCAACGGAGGAGGGACCATTCGTGTCAATGACGCTGCGTGCCCTGCTGGCCGTCGGCATGGGAATAGGCCTCGGGGTACTCGCGGTTACCGCGAGCGCTGATGCCGACTCAAGCGCCGCCACAACGGCAGACGTGCATACACTCACAGGCGGCGCGGTCTCCATGGGCTTCGACAGACGGACCGGTGAAGTGGTGTCGCTTGACGTTAGCGGGCGGGAGCTCTTGGCCCGGACTTCGCCGCCCTTCTGGGTGCGCGCCTTCACCGACCCGCGGACACGAGAACTCGAGGCGATTGAGTGGACTACTGCCAATAGCGTGAAAGTGAACGTGGGGCCGTCGGGAGATGGCGAGGAGCTGACCGCGACCTACAGCGGGCTTCGGGATGGTCTGAGCGTCACCGTTCGATGGCGCGTCGATGCGGACAGTGAGGGCGTGGTCGGATCTATCGAGGTTGACAATGCGAGTGGCAGCATGGTCGAGGACATCGAGTTCCCGTTCCTGATACTCAGTGCCAACCCAGGCGACGCGCCTGAGAAGATCCGCCTATTCATGCCCGGGGGGGACGGCTACGTTGCCGACCGCGAGGGCCTGGTGACGACCCCCTGGCACTACCGCACGTACCCGGGCTCTGCCTCGATGCAATTCATGGCATTGCACGATGATGCCGGCGGCGTGTCTCTGCAGTGTCGAGACGCGCGGGCCCGCCCCAAGTCGTTCATCGCACACTACGAGGCCGACGGCGATACGGTTGCGCTGCGGGTCCAACATCACCTGCCCTTCGTCGTAGACCAGGGCTTCGCGAGCGCGCCCGTTGCGCTGCAACCGTGCGGCCCTTCGTGGATGTCGGCGGCAATGTCGTATCGGCGCTGGGCACGCGAACAGTGGTGGGCGCAAGCCAAGACCGGAGAACGGGCCATCCCTGACTGGCTGCAAGAAGGCCTGCTGGTGCTGGGGGCGTATGTCCGGCCGTTGGGGACTGGCCATCACGTTGTGCCGTACGACGAATGGGACGACATCGGGCGTCAATGGCAAGAGGCAACCGGGGCTGCCAACATCGCCTTCCTGGCCGTTGGGTGGGAGGACAGGGGGTACTACACGTCTCCATTCTACTTCCCCTTCCACCCGTCGCGGGGCACCATCATGCGATTCACCTCGGAGGCGCGCCGTGCTGGTTTCCATGTGATGGCCATGGTCTCGGGCCTCAAGTGGATGATCGAGCGCGAAGCCCACGTGACGCAGGCTGACGCCGCGGTAGCCTTCGATGGGCGAGAGGCATTCGACCAGATCGGCAGACATGTCTGTGTGGTTGGGCGCGACGGACAGATCGTCACCGCGGAACCCACGGCGCACTGGGACGGCCGTCATGCCTACATGTGCCCGGCTCACGATTTCACACGCCGTCACTGGCAGACCGTGGCGCGCGAACTGGCAAGCGCCGGCTTCGCTCAGTGTCAGTTCGACCAGATGAACGGCGGACATTCCCCCCCTTGCTACAGCACGGACCACGGCCACGCGCCTGGCCACGGCACGTGGGTCAGGGAGTCGATGGCCGACTTCATCGATGCGACGCGCCGGTTGGGAGGGCAGTACCGCGAGGGCTTCACCACGTCCATTGAGGATCCTGCCGAGGTCCTGCTGCCTCAACTTGACTCCTACATGAGTCGGGTCAACCACTCCACCACATGGCCGGCGGCTGGGGCTGGCACTCGCGTGGTGCCGGCATTTGCATTCGTGTATCATCCTCTGGCTCGAGCCTACCTGGCAGACGATCTGTTCGGCCAAACCACTGAGGAGCTGGCCTCCCTGGCGCGAGGCTTTGCGGCCGGGGCAGCGCCGAACTGCAACATGGCGTGGTTCGCCTCCGTGGGACAGCATCCAGACAGCGACATCATGCCCACACCGGACCGGCTCGGAGAGCCACACCTGGGCATGCTGACAGCGACCACGAGGATGCACTCCGGTCCCGGGCTGGACTACCTGAGCCTCGGCGAGATGCTCTGGCCCGATCATCTGCCGCTCGAGGCCACCGAGGGCGTTGGACCCTCGGTCCTGGCACACAGCGCTTGGGAGGCTTCCGATGGCAGAAGGGCCTTCTTCTTCGCCAACGCCGGCGAGAACGCGATGACGTTTCCGTACTCATTCGGCATAGCGGGAGACCAGCCCAAGCCCGGGAGCATGGTGGGGATCTCCCGCAGCGGAGAGAAAAGGGAGCGCTTGCGCTTGTCCGTCATGAGTCCGGTCACGGTCGGGGCATACTCCACGCTGATGGTTGAGTTCGCCAGGAGCGCCTACGACTGAGTGCAAGTGCTCAACGTCGATGGGACAGATCGGGGGCTGACCTAAGCTACATATTGGGCGTGTCCCCCCGAAAAACTCCATCTGGCCTTACCCCCTAAAGCGAGTCCAGGTTCAGTGTTAGTATCTGGGTGTACC
>CAZKUN010000337.1:0-8457 GCA_964555935.1 uncultured Armatimonadia bacterium
CCTTCACTCCGAATGAGGGCTGCATGCTGATATCAGTGCTGGCCCTGCTAACCACGTCGAGCCCCGCGAGCGCCCAGGAGGCATCGCCCGTGGAGCCTGTCGAGCACGAGATCCGCGAGTTCACGGTGCCGGTTGGCGAGCGTGAGCTCATGGCCAAGATCCTCTCGCCGCCCGATGAGGACCTGGCTGAGGCCCCAGCGCTTCTGCTGACCTTTGCTGCCGATCAAGACACTTCGCTACTCACCATTCCCTATTGCCTGCCTGCCCAACACTTCCTGGCGCACGGCCACCGGGCCGTGAGTTTCACACTCCCTTCCCACGGGACCCGCGTCGACGCTTTCGGTGAGGGCATCGCCGGTTGGCGTAATGCCTTCATGGCCGGAGAGGATCCCTTCAGCACCTTCGTCGCGGAAGCACGGGCGCTGATTGACGAGTGCATGCGCCGGGGCTGGGTACGCCCGGGCCGAATCGCTGTGAGCGGCACATCCCGCGGCGGCTACGTGGCGCTGCGGTTGCTGGCCGCTGACCCGCGGATCGCGGCGGGGGCGGGCTTCGCGCCGGTGACTGATTGGCGGGATCTCACCGAGTTCTCGGCCGACCGGGAACGTGAGGACGTAGCGGGTCTGCGACTCTCGCAGATGGCCGCAGACATGGCCGACAGAGATGTCTTCGCAGCCATCGGCCGAAACGATGATCGTGTCTCCACACTGAGCTGCCGGACGTTCATTGAGCACCTTCGCAGGCTCGGGGCAACAACATCAGACGGGTCGGATCGGGTGCGGTACGTCGAGACCGATGACGAGGGGCACTCGCTCGCGGACAGGTGGTATGCAGAGGGCGCTGAGTTCCTTCTGCGAGCCGCCACGAGGACTGATGGCTCACATTGAGGATCACCGATGTAACGACCGTCTTGCTCACAGGACCGTACACCAACGATCCACTCCTGCTGGAGTGTCGGAAGCTCCGAAGCGCGGCCTTCATTCGCATCCACAGCGATTCCGGCTTGACCGGCATTGGCGAGACCGACGTCGGCTACTTCTGTCCCGAGGTCGTGCCGGGCATCGTCGAGTTCTTCTCCCCATCTTGGGCGGAGATTCAGCGGGGCTGAGTTCCTCGGACACTACGGCCAGTTCATCTGGGCCTGCGACTTCTTCACCGTGACGACAGCTACGCTGCGGACCTACCACGTGCTCTTCTTCATCGAGATCAGCACCCGCCGCATCGTCCACTGGAATGTCTCCGAGCACCCGAACGGCGAGTGGGTTGCCCAGCAGTTCCGCAACCTGGCGGTGATGCACGATGACTTGCTTCGCTACCTCATCCACGACAGGGATGGCAAGTTCGCGCCGCGCGCCGACGAATTGCTGCGGCCCATGGGCACGAAGCCGGATCTTCTTCCACCGCGATCCCCTAACCTGAATGACCACGCAGAACGCTGGGTGAGAACAGCACGGCAGGAGTGCCTGGACCACATCATCATCCTGAACGAACGCCACCTTCGATGGGCGCTCGGGGAGTTCATTCGCTACTACAACCAGCGTCGGCCACATCGGTCTCTTCAGCTACGTCCGCCCGATGGCCCCCTCGCCAGCGGAGCCGAAGGCCCGGTCGTGCGGCACAAGGTCCTCGGCGGCCTGATCAGCGACTACTACAGGGAGGCAGCGTGACCGACCTCGCTCGGCCAACCTCTCGCTCTGACTCGCCTTGGACTCCATCGCCCCTGAACCCGTCCACTACGTCCGTCGGAGGGTGGACCCAAGCCACCAACGCCAACCTTGGTAGGCAATTGCCACCACGCCACACCCGGACTCCCCGCAGATCAGTTCCGGGACCTCACGGCCTCCCAGCAAGCGTCAGCGACCGACTTCGACATCCGAGATGTGCACGCCTATGTTGGCGCTGTTGTGGAGCATGGTAACGCGAACGTACCGCGCCTCGACTGGCGCGAAGACATGAAGGTCGCCTTCCGCCGTGGCGAGGTCGTTATCGAGCTTCTCGCCGACGGTGGTCCAGTCGGTCCTGTCGGTCGACACCTCGACCCGGTAATGGTAGAAGCGCTGGTCCGCGAAGTAAGTGGTGACACGGATCGAGCGGACCGTCCAGGTCCGGCCGAGCCCCACGGTCAGCGATTGAGGAGCATAGTCGGCCCCCCAGTAGGTGTTCGGGTCAAGGTCGGTTGCGTACTCTGGGCGGTAGCCCACTCCGTGAGGCCCTGCGGACCGGTCTACATAACGTGAGCACTCAACGGGCTTGAGGGCGGCCAGGTTGTCGTCGGGCTCGTCTGCCAGCCCGCCACGCCGACCCCAACGGCGGCCGTCGACACCAACGGCAAGACCGCACGCCCTACGAATCTCAGGATGGCACTTGACTAAAGAACTCTCACTTCTAAACCGCGATTCACAGAGTCGCGCTTGACGGCATATCTGCATACTGCATACAATGCCCTGCCCTGGCCCATGGGGTCATGTACGCCAACCACACACGATGACTCAAGCAGTCACCGGAGGGTCACTGCCGATGCGACTTACATACCTCATCTGGCTACTGCTCTGTTCAGTTGGGCCGTGCGTTGCCGCAGACGACGGCAACCTGCTGGCCAACCCGGGTTTCGAGGTCGCCGGTAGCGACGCTCTGCCGCAGGGCTGGGCTCGACAGTGCTACGGGACATCTCAGGCTTACCGCGACACCAGCACCGTCCGCACGGGCGAGGCCGGCGGGCGGATCGTGAGGGAACCCAACGACGGCGGCAATGTGGTAGCGCTGCTCATCCCACGGGTGCCCGTCCGGGGCGGAGAGCGCTACACCCTCAGTGGCTGGGGCAAGGGCAACGTGCCTGCAGGGCAGGCGAAGCTCTTCGTCTATGAGTACAACGAAGCCGGAGCATGGCTGGGAAACTCACTTCAAGCATCCGTTCCCGCCGCAACGGACGAGTGGACGCCACTCATCGCCACCGAGACCGTGTCCCCGGAGTGCGCGTGGGTGCAGGTGCGCTTTGAGATCTACGGCGGCTCATCACACGGGGAGGCGTCGGTGGATGATGTGTATCTTGGCGATGAGTCCTCGGCCCCCCAGGCAGTGCGCGACCTGACGGCCGAGCGTCAGCGGGACACTGCGGTACTGCGGTGGCTCCCCCCGGACGGAGCCGGCATCAGCGGCTACCATGTGTACGCCACGCTGGACGAGAGCTTCTCGCCGGCTCGAGCGGAGCGCGTCGCCTTCACGACGGAGACGGAGGCCGAAGTCCCGATACCGCCGGGGTATGGCACCTACTTCGCCGTTGTCGCCGTCAACCAAGTCGGGAACAGCTCGAGGCCGGAGATGGCGGGGCCGCTGAAGCCCGAGAGCCAACGGCCTCTGCCGGCCGTGCTGGCGTGGATCGCTGACCCGGATCGGCGCTGGAGCCCGGTGCTGCCCCCTGGGCTTCAGACGTCCCGCACGGATCCCCTGCCCATGGTGCGAGGCGAGTACGCGAGCCTGCAGATCCTCGTCGGCGCGCCTGAAGAGCCGCTGAGTGATGTGTCGGTGACGGTCAGTCATCTGCGCGGACCGGGGCGGGCGCGGCTCAAGGGACGCTCGGTGGAGCTGCTCTTGCAGGAGTACGTCGAGCTGCGCGGGCTCAGGGTGAAGGCCCCCGATCCACTGCCCCCGGCTCACCCCGTGGATATCGGGAAGCGCGCGCTGCGCGGCTGGTGGCTATTGCTGCATACGCCTGTGGACGCTACTCCCGGTCAGTACCGCGGCCATGTGACGGTTCGAGCTGCGGGCCACCGGTCGCGGAGGCTGCCTCTGTCCGTTGACGTCGCACCGGTCACTGTGCCCCAGGGCAACCACTATGGTAGCAGTTGGGGGCTTTGGGGGAAGCAGGTTGCCGAACAGGAGCAGGTACCCGAAGGGTCGGAGGAACACAGGGCTTTGATGCGCCGCTATGCCGACTTCCTCTTGGAGCATCGCATGGTGCCGCGCTACCTGCCCGGCGATATCCGCTCGGAGGAGACGGCCCGCTGGCTTGACGACGAGCGGGTCTCGTGCTTCTCCGTGGGTACGCCGGCAGGCTGGGCGAAAGTCATGACTGACGAACAGGTCGCTGAGTTCCGGGGAACGTGTGACTACCTGCGTAAGCAAGACTGGTTGGATCGGGCCTACATATACCAGGATGACGAGCCGACCCCGGCCGGCTACGAGCACTGCCGAGAGGTGGCGCGTTAGATCCGCAAGGGCGCGGAGGACATCCGCATCCTCCTGACCGAGCAACCCGAAGAGGCCCTCTATGGGGCGGTGGACATCTGGTGCCCGGTCCTCAGCGAACACGCGCGTACGTGGGAACACTGCAGAGAACGCCAGCGCGCGGGGGAGCATGTCTGGTGGTATGTATGTGTGGTGCCGGGTCCGCCCTACCCGAACTGCATGCTCACCAACGACCCGGTTGACGCCCGGGCCCTGTCCTGGATGCAGGTGAAATACGGGATCGAGGGCGAGCTGTACTGGAGCACGACCTTCTTCGAGGGCAACGTGTGGGAGAAGGCGACGCCCAGCCCGGGCGACGGCTACCTCTGCTACCCCGGCAAGCCCGTCGGCCGGGAGGGGCCGGTGACCTGCATCCGCGCCGAGCGGATTCGGGATGCCAAGGAGGACATCGAGCTGATCTGGCTCCTTCGCCAACTGGCAGCTGGCGAAGGCAGGGAAGCCCGCGCCGAACGCGTCATCCGCCGGGCATTGGACCAGGTCGTCACCAACCACACCCAATACAGCAAAGAAGACGCAGCCTATGATGCCGCCCGGCAGGCGATCGTGGATGAGATCATCCGGCTGCAGTAGGCGCAGTATCACTCACCAATACGGCTGCGAGATGCTCCCGTTGAGGGCGGTCGCTGCCCTTGCGGGGACCGAAGCGCGCTTGCGGGCGACGGGGGGGCCATAGGACCTGTTGATGCTCAATACCGTGCTCGCCGAGGAGACGGCCAGCGCTCAGCGGACGAGGGTCGCAGGTCTAGCCGACCTGCGAAAGCCGCGGCAACCTCCCGCCGCGACTTGGACGTGCTCCAGGCGACCAGAAGGGGTAACGCCCATGCGAGATTCACTGCCGCCGGCCGGTCTATCGGTGATGCTGGCCGTGCTGCTGTCGATTCCTGCTGCCGCAACGGCAGAGGCCATCACAGTGGTCGTCCAGCGGGGCGGCGACACGACAACGGTTGACGATGTGGCGGATGTCCACCTGTACGCCGGCATACCAGGGCACAACTATGGTGGCTTCCACTACCTGGCGGCCGGCACCAACGTGGTCAACGAATCATACATTGCGCTCCTGCGTTTCGGCCTCGAGGCGCTCCCGCCGCCGGCCACGGTGCTGCAGGCAACCATGTACCTCCGTACCTGCTGGCCTCAGACACCCTCGAGTCCCTGCCTGGTGGACGCACACCCCATCTCCTCGGGTAATGCAGGCTGGGTCGAGGGGGAAGCGAGGGGCTACGCCGTCGCCGGGGCCGCGTGCTGGAACGCGCGAGCCAGGGGTGAGGCGCAGTGGATAGGAGGGGCGGGACTGGCGAATGCGGACGCAGACTACAGCCTGCCCCCGATCGCTACCGCCACCATCAGCCCTGAGCAGACAGGATGGATCGCGTTCGAGCTCGCCCGGGAGGCGGTCCAACGGTGGGTCAGCGACCCTAACACCAACACGGGGATGCGTCTCTCAGTGCGGGGCGCCCAGAAAGTGGGGAACCTGCTGGGCGTACACAGCTCGGAGTCGGCCGAAGCCCCCGAGCTGAGGCCCAAGCTCGTTCTCAAGGTCGAGATGGACGACAACGTACAGGCTGAGTACTGGGAGCGGCGCGCGGAGCGACTCATTGCCGAGGCCGCCGAGCAGCTCAGACGCGCCGCCACGGCAGCGGCTGAAGTGGGCAGCCCCGAACGCGCTCAGACGCGACTCGGGCGCCTGACCGGGCAACTGGACGAGACGCGCCAGGCTGCGCGTGCTGCGGACCGTTGGGACGGCGACGAACTCGAGCGCATTGCGACGCAGACCAGCGACGTCAAACGGGCCGCGGACCGGCTGGTACGGCGCCTCCCCGTGCTCCGCGCGGTGGCGGCCAATGCCGCCCGGGGGTTGCCCACCGACTTCGCTCTGAGTGTGGCCGACAGTATGGAGCATGTCATGCACCCGGTCGAGAGGTTCACGGGCGACTTCCCGGACCGACTGCAGCTCTCACTGGCCCGCAACGAGTTCGAGGCCGTTCAGGTAGTGATCGTCCCCGCCGACCGGCCGGTGCGCGCCGCGGCGTGGCATGTTACAGACCTGCGAGGCCCCGGTGGTGCCACGATCCCCGCTGAGGATATCAGGGTATCCCCTGTCGGCTACGCCCGCAGCCACAAGCCGGCGGGCTCCAGAGAACCGGCCGACTGGTGGCCCTGCCCGATCCTGGACTTCGTGGATACCATCGACGTCGACCCAGGCACGGTGCAGCCTCTGTGGATGCTGCTCCGGACCCGAGAGGAGACGAGGGCCGGCCTGTACAGGGGCAAGCTGACCGTTACCGGCGATGGAGTCGAGCCGAAGTCGCTGGTGCTCCGCGTGCGAGTGTTCGACTTCGCGGTGCCGGTAGAGCAGCATCTGAAGACCCTATGCCACCTCTCCGAGACGCACTCGAACAATGTCTATGGGGACGACCGTCACAAGGAGGAGGGACTGGCGGAGCACATGTTCCAGACGGTACTGGACCATCGGCTGGCAGTCGCCAACCTCTACAATATGCAGAGCGGGACGGGACAGATAGGCCCTCAGAAGGGCCTGAACTCGATCGGACTGCCGTCCATTGCCGAGCCCGAGGACCTGAGGCGGCTGTGGGAGGCCGGCAGCCGCTGGTGGAACCTGGGCTACCTGCATCCGGTCTATGCCGAGCGGGCCGGCATGACCATCGATGAGATCACGCCGATCTTCATTGAGATGATGCGTGAAGCCCTGGCCCTTGCCGACGCCGCAGGCTGGCCCCATGAGAACCTGGGCATCTACCTGTACGACGAGGCCCACACTCTCGATGAACTCGGTCGTGTGGCGGCCCAGGTGAAATCGGCGTTCCCGGACGTCACCATCATGACCACGGCCTATGACACCAGCTTCGGCGTGCGCGGCGGGCCGATCGACAATTCCGTCGACGCGTGGTGCCCGTTGACGCCTTCGTTTTTGGGCGAGCTCCCGACGATCCAGGAGGCCCGCGAAGTCGGGAAGGAAGTGTGGTGGTACGTCGCCTGCGGCCCCCGCGAGCCCCACTTGAACTTCTTCGTGCAGCAGCAACCGATCTGCGCACGTCTGCTGATGGGGGCCGCCGCGCAGAAGTACAAGCCCGACGGCTTCCTCTACTACTACGTGAACGGGTGGAGCGGATACCAGAAGCCGATCTCCTCTTGGCCGCTGACTGATTGGGCGCCTTTCTACCAGCCGGGCCCCGATGGCGACGGGCAGCTGATCTGCCCCGGGCCCGAAGGTCCGGTGAGCACGGTGGTCTTCGAGAGCATCCGGGACGGGCTCGAGGACTACGAGTATTACTGGCTGCTGAGCGACCTGGCGATGCGGGCGCGAGAGAAGGGTCTCGATGTGTCAGCAGCAGAGCGTCTGCTGGAGGTCTCTACGGACCTGCTCTCCTCGCTCACGGTCTATACTGAGGAGCCTCGCCGACTGCGGGCCGAGCGAGAGGCCATCGCTGCCGAGATCGAACGGTTGCAGCGTTGTCTCAATACTCACGAGCCCGCTCGATAGCCTAGTCGGCGCTACGATCCTCCTCGGCCGGCCAGTCGCGGTCTGGTGCGCGCAGCGAGGAGCCATAGACGTGGGCGTCCTCGCGATGGGCCTCCTTGCGTCGGGCGCCGTGCTTGCCATCTCGCTCGGAACGTACAGCCTGCTGTACGGAAGGACAGACCTGCTACTGCTCCGGTACGGTCGGGAGCCGGTGGCCGAGAGGCTCTACGACTGGTACGAGTGGGCCGCGTTCTGTGCTCTGGCTACCCCGGAGTGCTTGGTCGGGGTCTGGGTCGCGCGGGAGTCGGGCGGCAACATCATCCTGTCCGGTTGCAGGTGGCTCCTGGAGCACGTCAACTGATGACCCCAATGACCCCCAACCTCGCGAAGCTAACGACATAGGTGGGGTGATCTTCATCGAGAAGGCAGGGCTGGGGGTAGGCGGCAGACAGAGGCGAGTCAGCGGGAAGCCCTAAGCTCAGGGCCTTCCGGGGCACGAACATAGTGGCAAACTGGACCCAAAACGAATAATCAAGGTTATGAGCCTTGCGCTACTGATTCTGGCAAGATGCGCCTATCAGGCCCGTAGCGGCCATTTTGAGCGGTGCTAGTTCGCACAAAAGGCCCGAGACTTGCGAGGCTAGTTTCGGTGGATCTTGGACCTTGTGCTGATGGGTCTGGCCTTACCCCCTAAAGCGAGTCCAGGTTCAGTGTTAGTATCTGGGTGTACC
>CAZKUN010000338.1:0-8370 GCA_964555935.1 uncultured Armatimonadia bacterium
ACGTGTTCCACGGCCCTGCCTGGTCACCCGACGGGCGCAGGATCGCCTATGCCGCCGGCTGGAATGACAGCGCGCCAACCACCTTCATCGCCGATCCAGTCACCGGCCAGAGCCGTTGTCTCGGTTTCCATCGGGCCGAAAGACGCGAGGTGCGCGGCGACACCGTCCCCGTGTGGTCGCCGGACAGCAAGTCGGTCTGCGGCCCGGTGTATCGAGGATACGCCGCGTGGAGTGAGAATTGGGGCCCAGGCGTCAATATCTGGGACGACCTCGGCGGACGCCATTGGGAGATCCGCTTGCCGGGGCAGTTCGGCCGGAACACCGGGTTCGGCGCCGATGTCATCAACCTCACGCAGGCCCTCTGGTCACCCGACAGCCGCCACCTCGCCATCTGCGTCGACGGCCTTCTCTCAATCGTCGACGTGGAGAAACGCACGGCAACCGGCGTGGCCGACCGCGTCATCACTTGCCGAGGCAATCCCGCCGCGCTCGGACGTTGGCTAGATGGCGACACGTTCTGGTTCCTCAGGCAAGGCCACGATCCATACGAGCCCACCCGGACGGAGACGCACGTCACCGATACCAAAGGCCGCGTGCGGCCCTCCGGCGAAACTCTACTGATCCCGCCCATGGGTGAGTGGGATCTGTCGCCCGATGGGGAGTGGCTCGCGATTGCCGACAACGCCCTCGCAGACGGCGGTCACCGCGGGCTCTGGCTGTTTCGCGTCTCAGCACTGAAGCAGGAGACATCGCACTGACATGAAGTGGCGCACCGTCGTTTGGATCTTCCGCATCGCCGTCGCGCTCGCCGTTCTATACGGCATCTGGCTCGGCGTGTCGCACTATGGCGGCAAACACTACTTCAGGCAGGGGATGCGTCAGCTCACCGACGATCCGGCCGCCGCGCGCGGGAGCTTCGAGATCGCTGCGAAGCTCAAGCCCAAGGACGACCGCGTCCGCGCCGCCCTCGGCCGCACCTATCTTGAGGATGGCGACTACGAGCAAGCCGCGATCCACCTCAAGGCCGCCGCCGAGTTGAAGCCCACCAACTTTGCGATCTGGCTTGAACTCGGCCAGGCATCGCTTGAGGCCAGCGCGACAGCCGAGGCCAAGCAGGCCTTCCAGAAAGCCCTCGACCTGCGCCCGAATGCCCGCACCGCCATCGACGGCCTCGCCAAGGCCGCGTTAATGGAGGGCGATCTCAAAGCCGCCCTCGATCCCCTCCGCAAACTCCACGAGACCGCGCCCGATGACATCGAACTCGCGGCGCAACTCGTAGAGGTCCTCATCGCCAACGGGCACTTCGATGAGACGCTGGCAGTGAGCGCCGGCTCGCTGGACCAGATCGGCAAGCAGCCCGCGGCTGCGGACAGAGCAACCGCGATGCCCTTCCTGCTCGCTCGTGCCCACATCTATCGCAAGAAAGGCCGGTGGCGCGATGCCATCGATGCCTGTCTCCGCTGCCTGATGCTCGACCCCGGCAATGAGGACGCCCTCGCTGGTCTGGCGGAGATCCCCGAGGAGCACGCGCGCCATATCCTTCCCGACACCACGGCCGCCGCGCCGGCCTTCGCGCCGAAGTCAGACGCGCTCGTCTTCCGTTCCCTCGGTCTCAATGTCGTCAACATCGCCACGGGCGACATGACCCGTCTCTCGACCGCCGACGAAGAGCAGGAGTGGCGCCCCGTGTGGTCACCGAAGGGCGACTGGATCTGCTACACGCACGATGGCGCACTGCACATCGCGCGCCCCGATGGCTCCAAGGATCGCAAGTTGGTGTCCGAAGACGCCGCGCTACCCCAGCTCGCCAAGTTCGGCATCTCAGCCACTCGCGCGGGTGAGGCATTCCCCACCCAGTCCGGCCCCACGTGGTCACCGGACGGCGCCCGCATCGCCTACTGGGCAGCGGACGAGAATGGTGCCGGAGTCACGTGCGTTGTCGACGTCGCCTCCGGCAAGGCCGTCAGTACTCACGCCAGCGACGGCACGGCCCCGAAGTACGCAGGCTCACACGCGCCAAGCTTCTCCCGCGACGGCCGTCTCATCTGCGGCCCGCTCCGCTACCCCGGCGCGAGCAAGCCACTGCCGGGGCTTACAATCTGGTCGCCCGGCGGCAAGGTTAAGCGACAGGTGCCCCTCCCCACCAAGCGCATGGGCGATGCCGCCTCACCCACGGGAGTCCTCGGCGCGCGCGTCTCGCCTGACGCCCAGCACATAGCCGTCGCGCTCTCGCGAGGCCAGACAAGCGACCAGGTCGATCTCGCCATGACGGACTCCCAGGGCAAGCGGTCGCGCATCGCCGTTACCGATCTCAACTGGCGCGGCGTTCCGATCACCGAGTGGACCCGCTGGCGTGACAGCAAGACGCTCTGGATGCTCCAGCGAACGGGCACGGATCCTCTCGACACGGTCGTCCGCGCGCTCACGGTGCCCACCGAGGGCAGCCCCAAACGCGTCGAGGACCCATATCCGGTGATGCCCATCGGCGCCGACTGGACGGTGTCGCCCGATGGCAAGTTACTCGCCATGGCCGGTGAGAAGTTCGGCGGTCAGGGGATCTGGCTCTTCAACCTGGAGAAACTACGAGAGGGGCGGGAGTAGATCTCCCGCCCCTCGTTGCCGTCGCCGTTCCCGGGACCAGGGAAACTCGGGGTCTGAGTTTCCACGGCTTCCAGCCGGCAGTCGTCCACGCAGGTCCTACTGCCCCGCCGCCACTGTCAGATACCTCTGGTACGCGTCGTCCCAGGCTGCCGTGTCCGTCGGCTCGTACGTCTCCACCTCGAACGAGTTCCTCACCACTTCGCGAGCATCCGCCAGCGACGAGATGTGGCCCAGCGCCATCGCTTGCGTCAGGATGTTGCCGATCCCCGTCGCCTCGATCGGACCGGTGATGACCGGGACTTTCATCGCGTTCGCGGCGAACTGGTTCAGCAGTCTGTTCTGCGTTCCGCCGCCCACGATGTGGACGCATTCCAGCTTCGTGCCCATCAGCTCCTCAAGCTTCTCAAGCACCCAGCGATACTTCAGCGCCAGGCTCTCGAGCGCGCAGCGCAGGATCTCCCCGCGAGACTCCGGCGCCGCCTGCCCAGTCCTCGTGCAGAACTCCGCAATCCGCGTCGGCATGTCGCCCGGGCGCAGGAACGAGGCATCGTCGGGCTCCACGACGGATCGGAACGCGGGCGCGTCAGACGCGAGCTGCGTGATCTCGTCGTAGCTCAGTTCATCACCCCGACGCTGCCACTCGCGACGACACTCCTGCACGAGCCACAAGCCCATGATATTCTTCAGGAAGCGGTACGTGCCATCCACGCCGCCCTCGTTGGTGAAGTTGTACTCCAGCGCCTGTTCGTTGACGATAGGCTCGGTGATCTCGGTACCCATGAGCGACCACGTGCCAGAGCTGATGTACGCGTAGTTCTTCGTCGAAGCCGGCACCGCCACCACCGCCGAGCCCGTGTCGTGACCCGCCGGAGCGACCACCGTGAGCCCGCCCGCGCCGGTCGCTTCCGAGATCGACGGCAACAGCGGCCCAAGGACGGTCCCCGCGTCGATGATGTCGGTCAGGAAACCGGTCGGGATCCCGAGTCGCTGCAGCAACTCGCGCGCCCAATCTCCCTTGCGGGGATCGTACATCTGGCTCGTCGAGATGATGCTGAACTCGCTGACTTTCTCGCCAGTGAACCAGAAGTTGAACAGATCCGGCATCATCAGCAGTGTCTCGGCGAGGCCGAGCAGCGGGGACTCTTGCAGCGCGGCCGAGTAGAGCTGAAAGACCGTGTTGAACTCCATGAACTGGATGCCGGTGTAGCCGAA
Source organism: uncultured Armatimonadia bacterium (assembly GCA_964555935.1). Taxonomy (GTDB): domain Bacteria; phylum Armatimonadota; class Zipacnadia; order Zipacnadales; family VGFC01; genus CAZKUN01. The sequence goes on from CAZKUN010000338.1 coordinate 3,814, forward strand.
GATCTCAGCCCGCGGCACGACCTCTGCCGCCTTGTCGACCATATCCACCGTCCGCTCGTCGCGGTAATGGTACGGGTTCCCAAGCAGCTCGCCGCGCGGCCCGAGCAGCCCATAGTCTACGCCCCACGTGTCCACGCCCATGCCAACGAGGCTGTCCCCCGCCTCACTCGCCGCGCGCGAAATCGCCTCGGTCATCTCGCTGTATAGGCGCAACGCATCCCAGTGCATCGAGCCGAGAACCGGCACGGGGCCGTTCGCAAAACGATGAACGTCGTTGAGTTCCAGACGCGTCCCATCGAACTCCCCGAGCACGCCGCGTCCGCTCTCTGCCCCAAGATCCAGGGCCAGAAACTGCACGTCAGCCATCAGTCTCGCCTCCTGCACTTCGTCTCACAGCTCATCCGTTCCCTGCCGTCACCCCTGCCGTCATCCCCGTCGTCAGCCCTGCCGTCAGCCCTGTCCCCCCTCCCCGCCGTCTAGTACTTCCCATGCTCCCGCACGAGTTCAATCACGCGCGAATACTGCTCGAAGCTCACGTTGTCCGGCACGGAGTGATCCGAGTGGTAAATGTACCCGCCGCCCTTCATCGCGATCGGGATCTTCGACGCGATCTCCTCCTCAATCACCCTCGGGTCCGGGTCGGCCATCGCGCGAACGTCGATGCCGCCCATGAACGCGAGCTGGTCGCCATACTGCTCCTTCAGCCCGACGAGGTCCATCCCCGCTTTCACCTCGAGCGGCTGCAGCACGTCATAACCCGCCTCGATGATCAGCGGAATATACTCCGCCACGTACCCGCAACTGTGCAGCAGCATCGGCTTCCCACGCTTCTTGAAGCAGTCGCAGATCAACTTGTGCCCCGGCCAGAAGATCTCGCGGAACTGGTCCACCGACATGAAGCCCTTGTGCTTGTATCCCAGATCGTCAAACGCCCATCCCGCGTCGAAGTGGACGCCGCGATCGATCATCGCCTCGGCAAGGTCGACGCAGAGCTGCGCGTCCGTCATCGCCATATCCTTGACCCACTCCGGGTCGTCAACCATCGCGATCAGCAGGCGAGCCGGCCCGACCATGTTGCAGACTTTCGTGAAGCCCGGCCCGCAACTGAAGTGGCAGAACATCCCCGCCTCAACCGCCGCCTTATTCTGCTCCAGCACCGCGTCCCACGCCACGCGTGTCTCGTTCATCGCCGCGCGGTGCTTGTTCTCTTCCCAAAGCTCCCGCGTGGTGATCGTGAAGTCCAGAAGCTCTGGCGTCGACGTCTTGCCCTTCCAGTTCTTCCAGACGTTCCCGTCGCCCGTCTTCGCGATCGAGTATTCATCCGTATCCTCGAGCACCTCAGTCGGAAGCTGCAGCGAGTTGTCGCACCAACTCCCCCAGAACTCATAGCCGAAGTGCGCGTTTGCCGAGACGCCCTCCGGGAGCCCCTCCTCCTGCCACCGCGCGATCGTCGTCCCCCACGGACCGTCGTGGATCGGGACTCGGTCCGCTTCCTCATGGTTGATCGCCTTCAGAACGCGCTCTCTGGAAGTCATGGTTCACCCAATCTTGCCCGCCGCATGTCTCCGCGTCGCGACCGGCCTGAGTCTATGCGTGCGAACGGGCGCCAGCCAACTGGTGGCGGACGCCCGTCGTGGTCTACGTAAGCTGTCGTCTGGTGCGGCTAGTTGTAGCGGCTGACTGTCCACATGTTGACGTTCTCAGCCGGGACGATCGTCAGCGACAGATCCTGGTACTTAGCGTGACCGTCGCAGAAGGCCGCGTTGAACTTGCCGGGCTGCCCGTGACGGACCACGTCGAGTTCCCACTTCAGGTAGTCGAGGCGATAGTCGCCGGCGCCCGTTGTGCCGCGGTAGATGACATACGGGCTCTGGTTGATCGAGTAGAACCCCGTGTCGGCGATGAGGATCGTGCTCGACGCATCCTCGACCTGCCCCTGGCGGATGCCTGCGGGGCCACCTGTGGTAACCTGCGGGTTCAGCGACAAGTTCAGAGGCATCGCGTTGATGCCATACGAGAAGCCTTGGGCAACATACCCCTCGTAGGCGCGGATGAAGCGGCTCTGCGGCATGTTCACGGCCGTCAGACGATCCATCCTGAGCTGGCCTGCGGGGCAGTCGTAGATCTGGTCGTTATTGACGTAACCCGCGAAGATGACATCGCCCCACGAACTCCGTTGCGGATCGTTGTACAGCGCGTACGGGTACTGATCATCATTGTCGCCAGCATACATCTTGATCGACGTGGTCAACTGACGAATGTTCGACAGGCACGACGCCTGGCGCGACTTCTTCCGCGCGTTTGCAAAGACAGGGAAGAGGATAGCAATCAAGATTGCGATGATCGCCACGACAACCAACAGTTCAACCAGTGTGAAACCTTGCTTCCGTCTCATCGCGGGCCACGCTCCTCGGAGGTGGATTTGATAATGGCTGGGTTCGTGTCCGCCGATGCAGGTCGCGCCCTCCCATTTGACGCAGGCCCGCAACGAGAATTAGGTATCCCAGTCCACGCCCGAAACGAATTCCGGGCGACACATGAGCCCCGTTTCGTCGCGGACCCGAGACATTCCTCCTCGCGATACGCAATTTGCACCAAAGGACTTCACCACCCCATCGCCGAAGATCCGCGCGACTCGGGCCGCGAACAACAAGGAGCCCTGTACAGATGCAGAACGCGTCGCTCTGGCACCGGGCCCGTCGGTTGGTCTTCGGGCTGATCATTGGCATCCTGGGAGCAGGGCTGATCCTGGGCTGGCGTTATGGAAACTTGCCCCTGTCCCGAGTGCTCGTCAACCTCGAGTTCCTGAGCTACAACTTCCGCGCTAACGGGCGCGCCGGGGTCGTCAACGCCAAACGCGACCAAGACTGCGTGATCGTGGCCATCGATGAATCCTCAATAAAAGTACTCTCCAACCAGTACGGGCTGCCCTGGCCTTGGACCCGGGATGTGCATGCCAGGCTGACCCGCCTGCTCGCGGACGCGGGAGCCGCGGTGATTGCCTTCGACGTCACATTCGACTCCATCAATCCTGCTCCCAACCAAGAGCCCGATCCCGACGACTATTTCTGGCAACCCGAGCCCTCTGATGAGGACAAAGACTTCGCTGACGCCATCGCTCAGGCCGGAAATGTCGTCCTCGCGACGCTCATCACCGAGACGATCGTCGAGAACATGGGTCAGATGGAGACGCTGCAAGAGGGGGCGTTTCCCGGTTGGTTGTTCGACGATGCCGCGGCGGCTAAAGGCGATGCCGACGTCGCCATAGACTCCGACGACGTCGTGCGCCGCACGTGGCTGACTCGCACGTTCCAAGACGAGACGATCGCCTCGCTCCCGGTTGTGGCCTCGGCCCTGTACAAAGGGATCTCCATCGAGGAGCAGTTGGCTCAATCGCGAGCCGATCTCTCCCGCTCCCTCCAGGACGATGGCAGTTTTTGGATCGACTATCATGGGAGCGTCGGCGACGTGCCAACCTACTCCTACAGCCAGGTGCTCGAAGGCCAGCCCGGGCCCGAGGCATTCAAAGACAAGATCGTCCTGATCGGCGCCACGGCGGAGGACCTGCAGGATATCTTCCCCGTCCCGGTTGCGAGCGGCGGCTCGCTCTCGCTCTTCTCCCTACCCATGCCCGGCGTTGAGGTCCACGCGAACACGATCCGCACGCTGCTCGCCGGCGAGACGCTCCGTCCCTCCCCCATCTGGGTAACTGTCATCGTAACGCTGCTGCTGGGCTGCCTCACCGGCGTGGTCACGCTCCACCTCCGCCCGTTGCCCACGCTACTCACGTACATGCCGGCCGCGTTGGTCGCCTTCAGCGCGGCGTGCCTCTACCTGTTCGCGGTGAAGGGCATCTGGGCCAACATGACCCTCCCGCTCGTCGGGTCATGGCTCGGCACCTACCTCGCCTCAACCGTATTCGCCTATCTCACCGTCGAGCGCGAGCGCAAGCACATTGAGGCCGCCTGGGGCAAGCGCGTGTCGCCCGAGATCCTCCAGCGCATCCTCGCGGATCCCAAACTCCGCCAGGTCCAGGGCCGCACGATCGACGCCACGGTTCTCTTCTCGGACCTGCGCGGGTTTACGACGCTTTGCCACAGCTGGCACCCCGAAGAGGTCGTGCGCCGGCTGAATGAGATCTTCAACCGCATGACCCGCGTTATCACCGGTCAAGGCGGCAACATCGACAAGTACATCGGCGACGGGATCATGGCCGTGTTTGGTGACCCCATCCCCATGGACGACCATGCCAGGCGCGCGACGCTGGCGGCGGTTGCCATGCTCCGAGAGATGGAGCAACTCCAGGCGGAAGCCGAAGCACGCGGCGATCAGCCCATCCGCATGGGCGTCGGCGTGCATTCTGGCCCGCTCGTAGCCGGCGACATCGGTTCGGAGGACCACCTGGAATACACGGCGATCGGCGACACCGTCAGCACGGCATCCCGACTCGAAGGCCTCAACAAGGAGTACTCGACGGAGATCATCATCAGCGGCGACACGCACGAACAGGCCGGCGATGACATCCCCTCGCGCCTCCTCGAAACGACTACCGTCCGC
>CAZKUN010000339.1:0-8368 GCA_964555935.1 uncultured Armatimonadia bacterium
GTACACCCAGATACTAACACTGAACCTGGACTCGCTTTAGGGGGTAAGGCCAGGCTCGGTATGGGTCGGGGAAGTCATCACCATAGTCCCTCCGAGAATCGCGATCGGCAGGATGCCCCGCATCGCCATGGTCGCCGCCTAGCCTCCCCGTCTCCGAACGAAGACGCGGACCGGCTCGCCTGCGGCTTTGACCTTCAGCTCCAGCACGATCGAGCCCGGCTCGAGCGTCGGCGTGGCGGTAATGTTGATGTTGTAGCTGTCCGGCGCATCCATCCGGCGGATGAAGTCCGGGGCCTTCACCCCCGCGATCACCAGCATGGGCGGCCGGACCCGCACATCACCATCGGCCTCCAGGGCAACTTCCCATTGCCCGGGCAGGTCAATGCAGGCCGATAGGTCGACCTCCGTCGTCTCTCCGGGACGGGCCGTCCCGACCATCTGCCGCTCGTGCGTCGGCGTCGCAACGACGGCCGAGGCCGACGCGCCAACATGGTAGAGGGCCAGGCTACGAATCAGCGGCTTTGCGGCCGGATCGAGTGACCTGAACCGCACGGCAGACGCGCTCACAGGATCGAACCGATCGATCTTCTTGTGACCGATGCCACGGCCCTCACACAGCGTCACCCACTCGCCCGCGACCTTGCCCTCGACGACGTACTCCCGCACGCGCTCGCCCTTGGCGATACGCTCCATGGTGACCACGTGGTCGACAGTGGTCTCTCGGTCAAGCGTCAACTTCACCACGCCGCCCTCGCCGGTGGTCTCGGCAAGGGGCGCGCCGAACCGTCGCCTGATCTCAGCACCAAACTCCGCCGCGCGTCGCGCGTCCGCCTCGGGCATCAGCCCGTCCGGCCCGGGGGTGATGTTGAGCAGCAGCACGGCGCTGCGACCGACCGAGCTGTAGTAGATGTCCATCAGGTGGTCGAGGCTCTTGAGGCTGTCGCCGTTCGTGCTGCTCCAGAACCAGTAGTGGTCGCGGATCGGGGTGTCGACCTCATTGGGAAGCCACGCGCCCCCATCCGGATCCGCATCGTCGCTGGTGGCGACCCCAGACCGGGCCGCCTCGACGCTCACTGAGTTCCACGGCATGTCGGCGGGTACATAGCCCGCCTCGTTGCCCACCCAGCGGATCGTGCAGTGCGGGCTCTGGAAGACCATTGCGTTCGGGGCGTGGGCCTCCAGGATGTCGCCGACGTCGAAGATGCAGCTACCGTCAAACCACACCTCCATCATCTCGCCGTAGCGGCTGAGCACCTCGACGAGTTGCTGACGGAAGACCCGCTCGTAGGCGTCCTGCTTGTCCGGATCGCTGGTCTTGCCGCCGAGGCCCATCGGCGCGTCGTGGTACAGATCCGACGGGCTCAGGTAGACCCCCAGCCGAAGCCCACGCCGGCGGCAGGAGTCCGCCAGGTCCGCGAGGATGTCGCCCTTGCCGTCCCGCCACGGCGTGTTCCCGATGCTGTAGTCGGTCGTCTCGGTCTGCCAGAGGCAGAAGCCCCCGATGTGCTTCGCGACGAGAATGATGTACTTCGCCCCCATGGACTCGGCAACGTCCACCCAGTTCTCCGTGTCGCGCGCCTCGGGGTTGAACCGGCTGATGGGGAAGCTGAAGTCGTCGGTCTCGACGTCCTCATACGTCTCAATGCCGAAGTGGATGAACATCCCGATCTCAAGGTCGTGCCACGCGAGCTGCTCCGCGGTGGGCCTGGCGAGCATCGGCTTCCCCTCTCCTCGAGCGTGCGCCGCCGTGGCGCAGGCCATGATCGCGACGGCGATTGCCCATCTGTGTCCCATCGGCCTCACCCACAAACGGAGTCAGTTGCGGTCTAACGGGTCTCACGGGAGGATCGCGCCGAGCGCGGACTGGGCCACTCGGCCGCCGCGGCGTCCTGCAGCGGATGCGAGTCATCGGCCATCCTGTCTTGTCCGACCTGCCAGAACATGATCCCCCGGAAGCCCTCGTCCCGAAGCCCACTTCGACTTCTCCGCCATCGACTGCGGGTCGTCCATGCTCGTGAAGGTCGTGCGATCGGGCGACCAGAACCACGACACCCGCGATTCTTCGTCAGCCTCGCGCGTCCAGCCCTGACCCAGCAGGCTCGGCAGCGACGCATACTCAATCGCGTACGCCGACGAATTGCGGGGCATCGCCGCTGGATCACACCTGCCCGGGTCGGGTTGGTGGTTGCTGGGATCGAATAAGTCGAAGGGACACCCGTGTTTCGTGCAGATGAGTTTCGGAACCCCACGGGTCCAACTTCGGCCGACCTACTCGATCTTGCTCAAAGCTTCGATGGATTCGGCCACCCGGCTGCGGACATACACTATGTGGGCCATGCTGTCGGTGCTCGACTTGACCACCAAGGCGGCTTCGATCCGCCTGCATTCTTCATGTCCCAGCGCGTCCCACAGGGGGCGGTACGTCTGGTAGATCCCGGCCTCGGCAAACTTGCCCCGCGTGACGCTGTCCGGGACGCTTCCGTAGTACTCGGCACGGGCGATCAGCCGCCGGAGCTCCTTGCTCGTGTCCTTGCCCTTAGTCGCGGCTTTCACACGGTCAAGCTGCTCCCGCAGCAAGGCCAGGTAGTCCGCGTCTTCCAGGCCTTCGCGCCACATCTCCAGGATGGTTGTGCTGGTGGGTCCGCCGGCCAGATACTGCATGGGAGCTCGATCGGTCCGGTCCAGGAGCGGGAAGTGATCCTCGGTCAGCGGTCTCACCGAGCCGTCGGCTGCCATGTTATAGAACAGCACCCCATCCAGATTGTCCTTGTAAGTCGCCCAGAACTGGACCCGTGAACCAACCATGCCCGCTCGGGAGATATTGTACCAGATGATCCGCTCGCCGCGACGGTGGTGCAGATCCCGCAGCTCGGGCGACAGAAGGTGGGTGGTGTATCCCATGATGTCCACGTTCTTCAACTGCGGCTCCTCGAGCGCTGTCCACTCACAGGAGGGAACCATAGTGGTAATATCGCCGTATCGCGCCTTGGCACGCCCGAAGGCGTCGCTGATGACGCTGACTTCGCCCCTGGGGCGCTCGTCGAATCCATACAGATAGCAGAAATCCAACAGACCGGCCTGCTTGATTCCGGCGATCCGGTCGTCCAACAGCTTCCAGCACTGCTCCAGGTATTCATCCTTTAGGACTTTGTTTCCGGTCTCTGGATCGGTGGTCAGCTCGCCCCGGCCGGCTGTGTCGACGCGCATCAGATTGATGCCCCGTCCGCCCCAGCTCACCCATCGCCGGACCGTCCCCGCGCCGGGGAAGGGGACCGAATCGTTCCACTTCTGATAGATGCGGCCGACCCGCCAACGCTGGCGGATGATGAACCGAGCGTGCTTGTCGCAGATGTCTTGGGGGTAGGGCAAGGGATTGCCTTTGTCCGCCCGCTGCTTGGAGTATGGGCTCCAGTGCGTATATGCCGGCATGGAGGGAATCTCGGGCAGCGTGAATCCCCTGACCAGGAGCTTCACCGGGATGTGGGCGGTCGCGCTCTCAGCCTGCACCGTGACCGTGCCGCTGTACGTCCCTGGCGCGGCGGTCGGCGGGACGTCCACGGTAACCCACACCGCCTGTCGGGCGCCTGCCGGCACATCGAATCGCTGCACGTCCGGGCGCAGGATCCTGGGCACGAACGCTTCCTTCGCGTATCGCAGCGCGGCGGCTTCTAAGGCCAGCGAGGGGTCGGTCGTTGGACCGTGCGTACTTGCCTTGACGTACGTCATCGGGGCGACCTGAATGTGGTTCACGCCGATGGCGCCCCGGCCGTCGTCGCGGGTAAGGCTGGATACGGAGACTCTGGCGTTCTTCACGCCGCCCTGGCCGCCCAATACGTAGAGCATGAACGGCTCCAGCTCCCGGCGTGCCGCGCTGATGTGTACGGGCTGATTGACCGGCCCGTCATACTCTCCCGTGCGGTAAGGGACTACAACCGGACACTCCGGCGTCCCCACGCCAAGCTGCCTTTGCTGAGCCGACACAGTCGTGCAGCCGGCGGTAACGACTATCACTACGATCGCCACGCTCAACAGCTCCGATTGGTTCGCTTTCGTCATGCACATGGCCGGTCCTCGGTGGGTGTCTGATAGTCCCGAGGGCATCTGTCCTCGTACTTCACCGTACGCCGCTGACGCTCCACTACGGCGCTGTCGAACGCGCGGCCCATTCCACATCGTGCTGATCGCAATTCCCTCGGCAGTCAGAACACGCGTGAGCGCCTCGCTTGCGAACTGACTGTCCTGGTCCCTATCGAGGATCGAAGGGCGCCGGTCTCGGCCACACGTCAAGGTTCGACAGTCATGTCCAGCTCTTCCAGACAAGGTACGTTCAGGCCGTGGTCCGCCCCACCCCGCCAGGTTACACCCAACTCGTTGTCGCCTCGCAGCGGGGGACAGTGGGTTAAGTCCAGCTCAATCCACGTCCAGGGCAGCTCGGCATCCTTGGTGCTTACATTCCGGGTAAGCCGCTCCGGCGGAACGGCCTTGCCGTTGACGTCCACGGCGAACTCGTCTTCATCCGTGCAGTGGAGAATCCGAAAGCGCAGGGCTCCCCGGAGGCTCTCGCCGTTGCGCCCGTCCGCCGCGCGGAACGGGTACGTTTGGCGAATACCCGTCAGACCTTCGTTGAAGTACAAGGTCTTCCCCTTGAACTCGCCGTGGGGGCTTCGGTGGCTCTCTACATACTTGTAGTTCCGCTCTTGCTCCAGTCTGTACTTGTAGGTCGGCACGTAGTGATATCGGCGCGGGCCGGCGCCACAGCGGCCCGGATCGATCGCCTCGTGGATCCAGCCCAGCATTCGCCGTACCTGGGCGGGGTCGCTGCCCCATTTTCCGTAACCGGTGTTGCAGTTGTTGGGGATGTTCCACAGGCCGATGCCCTGGGCGCCCCACGTATAGAAGTTGTGGGCCGCAGCCCGCGCCTCGGCCGGCGTGTTCAACATGCCGCCGTACCCCATCCGTCCCGGGAATTGCGCCAGGCCGCGATCGGTCAGCGCCGGCGGGCCGCTCCACATGCCGCCGATCATGTCGCCCATCATGCCGTAAACCTCGCAGTCGGCGCCGTCCGCCGCTTCCACAAACTGCTCCACGTTCAGGCCCGGCCAGGTGCTGTTGTGCTCAGAGGGGATCACATAGTCCACGTGGCCGCGGCGGATCCAGGCCGCCACATCGCAGCCGGCTAGAAAACACTCATGGATCGTGCTGGGCACGCGAGCGCCGAGCACCAGCTTGCCACAGGCGCGCTTGCCGGCGGCGGCGTCGAGGATCGCCCGCACCTGCCCCACGTACTCGGTCATGATCGCGGCGTGTTCGCGGCCCCAATCCCGCTCGAAGTGCTTGGCCCACCGCACGAAGTTCAGCTCCAGCCCGTCGATGCTCCGCTGCTCGGCGAACTCTTGAATAATGGCCAAGCGGTGCGCGCGGACCTCTTCGATCGCGTAATCCATCGCCATGCCCGGCACGCCATCGAAACGCCTGATCCCATACTCCGGATGCTCGATGCTGAAGATCGGACAACCCTCCTGGTCCCACTCGCGTCGCCGGTGGTGCGTGTCGCTCATCCGGATTTCGCAGAGCACTTTGACGCCCTTTGGTTGGAGGTTCCGCAGGTAGATATCCAGCAGGTCCGTGTCCTCTTGGAGCAGCAGATCGATGCCGCGCGAGAAGACGGAGCGCTTCTCCGGCGGTAGGCGCTGGCCGAGAATCTCACCCGCTTGGGTGCGATGGTAGCACACGTCCGGGCAGGCCGTCTGAAGCGCCCAGAAGTCCATGGGAATGTGCTCAGTGGACCAGTCGAGAAACTCCTCGACCGTCCGGACGGCGCTGGCGGGCGCGAGTTGGCCCAGTATCGTTCCGTCGTCGTTGTAAGCCACCTTCATACGGCCCATTGCGAGGCCCTCTTTCTTAGCTTGTCCTGTTTGAATGTATAAGTGCGGAGGGGAATCCTCCCGGTGGCTAGAAGGCTGAGCTCAGCTTTGGTGTGGCTGACTCAGAACCCTGGCCAGGAGGACTTTCATGAGCAGTATAGACAACATCGGTCTGGATGTGCGCAAGAAGACGGTCGCGTTCTGTGTGAGGGTGTTCGCCCTCGGGACCCGTTGGGTCCGAAAACTACTCTCCGAAGACGAGGCGCGCCAGAGCTTAGGGCCTTCTTCGCCTTGACGCGCTCTTGCTGACACGTAGCGGAGTACATGCTCGCGGCTAGGGTCTACAGCAGCCTGTGGTCGCCGAGCACCAGCAGCCTCAAGCCCGCATAGCCGGGCTCTACAGGAAGGGCGAAGCTCGCCTTATCACCCGGTGGCCGCGTCCCAAGGTCCTTGTCCTGCCCCTTAGCGAATGGATGCACCAGCCACACTTGGTCGCCCACGTCCATCCCCGAGGCCTTAACGTCCACCGTCACCGAGACCTCCGCCTCTGTACCGAAGTTGAGCACCGGCACCACCAGCAGGTCACCCACGCGCATCGGGAAGCACACCACGGGCGTGTCCTCGCGCCACCATACGGGCGATGTGATCTCCGACGAGAGTATCATCTCCCCCCGACGCATAGCATCGGCCACGTCCACCACACGCCAACCCTTCTCGGACACCCACGAGATGGGGCCGAATGTACAAGGCGTGTAGCCGAAGGCGGCGCAGAGAGCGAGGTAGCACTCCTCAGTAGCCTTCGACCATCCGAGCGCGATCATCGCGCGCTCAGGCGTGCGCAGGATGCACGTGTCGAAGCAGAACTCGATGGTCTCGCGCCAATGCGTGTCGGGTCGGAAGGCGCTCGTCTCCAGCCAGTACATGTCAGCGTACGGGAGGTTCTGCGCGTTGAGGAGCACAGCGCGGTCTTGCCCGGAGGCGTGGACCAGCTCGTACTGACGCTGGTACAGGTGGTACCAGGCATCCGGCAGTAACGCGCGGCGCAGGCGGTAGTCCGTCGTCTCGAGGGTCAGCCCGCCGTCGCAGTAGATCCACCCGGGGTCGTATACGTCGCACACCGCCCCGATGCGTGCCAGGTAGTGCTCGATCCAACCTGGCTCCAGCGGGTTCACGTAGTACAGCGCTCCCGCGGGATGGTCACGGAAGTCGCTGAACATGGGGTCGCCGTTTACATCGGTCAGCGCCCACTCGGGATGCCGTGAGAAGGCCTTGGAGATGCGCTCGATGAGCATGCCTTGGATGTACATCCCGACGCGCACCTGTGGGTTGCTCTGGTAGCCAGCCACGCTGCGCTTGATCCAGCTGGGCGTGAATGCCACCGTGGGGAACTGGTTGATGAACAGATCGTCGGTGTCGTAGTCGCCGTCGAGGCCCCAGCCAAAGCCAACGGGAATGCAGGTGTCGCCCACGAGCTTCGTGGCCGCGTGGATCTCGGCCGCCTGGTCGTCCGTGTACGGCGGATCGACGAACCAGAACGTCCCGATCTTCACTTCGGAGCACCATGGCTGCACGGGTAAGCGCTCCCACGCCTGTTGCTCCGGCTGAGTGCGGAAGTGCCTCCAGACGTCGATGAAGTCCGCAGGCGTCAGGTAGTAGTGCATCGTGGCGGACACGGGGTCGTGATCGCCCTCGAGCATGTGCAGAGCTCGAAAGCGCCACCCGTCTCCGGTGTACGTGAGCGCGTGCGGGTCGCTGCCGTAGAACCGCCCCGTGATTGTGGAAGGCATCACATGTCGGCCGTTGACCGCGTGCCGGTAATGCCCGAGTCCGCCGCCGGAGGGCTGGAAGGCGACCGCGAACTGGTTGTCCCACATGGAACCTGAGATCACATCATGTGTGAATGCCTTGGCAGGCCGAACGCCCCACAGCTGCCGCTCAGGCGGGCCGGGGGGCCACGACTGGCGAGGCGTGTAATACAGCGCGCTCTCCCGGAAGTCTGGGTCAAGGCTTACGACTGAGTAGATGTGGAGTTCGCCGCGCGACGGCAGCGGATGCGCCCTGATCGTCTTGGCCAGGGCGCCGTCGTCGGCCAGGTGGTACTCCTTGGTGACACGTATCCCTAAGTCCCGGTTGCGGCACTCGAGAACGAGGCCCCCGTCGGCACTGTGATGTGAGAGCACCTCATCGTGACTCTCATCGCTGCGGGAGAGCGTGTCTGTCTGCAGCGCGTATTGATCGAGGCTCCTGGCCAGCACAGCCTCACCCCCACGGGTCCCGGAGACGATGTTGCCGTGGTCCGTGGACACCGTGAACTGGCCAAGCGACACGTCTCCCGAGGCCACCGTCGCGTGGAGGACTGCTCCCGCCAGGCTAGTAGAGAGCCACTTCATCGAGTGTCGCCTCCTTGCCGTCTGCCGTGCTGAGGATGCGCAGGCGCACCTGGCGTGTGACTGTCGGCCTCAGCTGGACCCGCTGGCGGTCGGCCCGGCTGTTGTTATGCACGG
>CAZKUN010000340.1:0-8262 GCA_964555935.1 uncultured Armatimonadia bacterium
CTCGGTCAGCAGATCCGGGCGGCGGTTGACGCGGCGGGATAGAGCGCAGACACCAATCCAACGTGTCAGCCATGACAGGGGCGACAGGCCCTCAACACGAGTTGCGAGACCACCCGATCGCGGGTCCCGCAGCCGCAAGCGCAGGCATCTGGAGTTCGGCTGGCGAAGGATTGGAGCCAATGGGTCACCGTTCAGCCAACGAGTTGGGTACCCATCTCGACAGTGTCAATCCCGGTTGCAGCACCGCAGGCAGCGAACGCCACTGCCCTACAGGTCGCGCCCTGGCGGGTGAGACGGTGGGGCCGGCGAGGATGCCTGCCAGTCCATGGTGTGGGCGGTGACATGATGAGACTTGGCCTGATTCCAGTGGCAATGCTATGTGTTGCGGGGTGCAGCGTGATGGCGGATGGCGCGACGTGGGTTGAGATCGACGGCGTGATCTACGGGGCGAAAGCTGATGATCGCGGCCCAATCGGTGGAGGCGAGGGATATGTGGACATAGTCACCGAGGGTGACTATACGGCGACGGACGTCGATAGCCTGCTGGACGCGCTATCAAAGGCGCAAGCCGGGGAGGTCGTCTTCATCCCCGGAGAGACGGAGATCGACCTGACGGCGCGCATCTACATCGAGCAGCTTGTGGTGGAAGTGCCGGAGGGCGTGACGCTGGCAGGCTGCCGGGGGCAGGATGGATCGGCAGGAGCATTGCTCACCAGTGATGCGCTCAAGACGCCGGTGATGATCCGCGTGCTCGGACCGAATGTGCGTATGACCGGGCTGCGGATTCGCGGCCCCAACGGTAAGAGATACCTGGAGCATCACGCCAGGGCGTTCAGCCCGGGTGGCCCGGGGTCCGGCTACTACTACGAGTTCCCCGTCTCAGTCGGGATCCAAACCGAGCACGATGGCCTGGAAATCGACAACTGTGACATCTCCGGCTTCTCGCACGGCGGCGTATACCTCGTGGCCGGCTCTGGCCACGGCGTCCACCACAACTTCATCCACCACTGCCAGTACCAGGGCCTCGGCTACGGCGTAGTCCACGGCACAGCCGTGTCGATCATCGAGTACAACCTGCTCGACTCTAACCGCCACTCGATCGCCGGCACTGGGCGACCTGGCGACGCCTACATCGCGCGGCATAACGTTGAGCTGGGTGTCTCACTCGCCCCCTGCTTTGATATGCACGGGGGCCAAAACCGGGGAGACGGCACGAACATCGCCGGCACGACCATCGAGATCCACAACAACACCTTCCGCGCCCCGCAGAGGGCCGTGGTGATCTACGGTGTTCCAGAGCACAAGTGCGACGTTCACCACAACTGGTTCACGAAGCACGCCGAGCCCAGCGAAGCTGTGATTGCTGAGGCGAACACGAACGTGTTCAACAACGCGTACGGAGCCGAACCGAAGGTGATTGAGTAGCAGCGTCTATGGTCGCCTCACGTGTCCATCCGAAGAACTCCATCCACGCTGGAATCTGGGGCTTTGCAGGATGCAATCGGCGGCCGTTGACAACTGGCATCTCGCCGAGGAGATTCTCTCTGGGCCACCAACCTGGCACAGGGACGGGTGACATGATCCGCCGCACCGCAGTCTGTCTCGCACTGTTTGCGTCGTTCGCCCTGTCGGCTACCGCCGAAATGCGGAGCAACCCGGCGGCGCTACGGCCCGGCGACACCTTTGTTCTACCCGCCGGGCGATACGAACACCCGCTCGTGCTGGAAGGACTCCAGGGAACGCGAGATGAGCCGATCAGAATCACCGCCGAGCCTTGGGCCGTCCTCGACGGCACCCGCCGACTGACCGCCGCCCGGCAGCCCTGGCGCGACGCTTCCTTCGAGGACTGTCCCTCCGAAAAAGTCCATCCACGCCTGAATCTGGGGTCTTGTCGGATGCGATCGACGGCGACCACCAACTGACGTATCGCCGGGGAGGTTCTCACGCAAGTGGGCGCGAACTACTACTCTAACGACCCTTGCGACCCCAGTGAGATGCCGCCGTTAGGTTCGCAAGGGTCGACGGGAATTCGTACCATAGCAACGCCCAGGAGCCCCTCTGCGGGCCTGGGAAGCGGTTTCGGGGTTTGAGACTGTCGCAAGGCTCATAACTTCGGGAAAGTACTTCCCGCTCTGCCTTGTTGCCGTCCCCGAAGCCCGGAAAGCCTGGAATTCAGGGCTTTCCGCTGACTCGTGACACTCTACCGCCAAACGCCAATCCCCACGGAGAGCCCACCTGACACCGCTGGTCCCACGAAGCTCGTTGCCGCTCCCGTCCTCAGAGGACTCCACCACAGGTACCATCGGATTGCCGCTTGATCAGCCGAGACGAAGCGCAACGCCAGCTTACAGGGCAGCTCCGTCTCAGCACTTCGGCCGGCGATCCGCACCGAGAGCTTCTCCGTAGTTGCGAACCGCGCCGATAGGACCACGGTAACGACCACGAACAGCGCGATGAAGATCCAGCGCATGTTGGACTTCCAGACGGCCTTCATGCCGGACGATATGACCTCAAGTCGCCGTATCTCGCATGGGCCTTTCCCGGATCGAGCGGCGGGCGAACCCCCACATCATCAAAGGCGTCTATCGATACCTGAATCTCGAGACCGTCTGGGTAGTTTTCAAGCACGGACTTCTTCGCGAGCCCCTTGTCAACAAGTCGCTTGAGGTCCGATCTCGGAAACCAGCATAGCAGCCGATCCGGCTCTGCCGGTGAGGCCGCGTAGTACACTCTCTCGGCCGGAAGGCGTATCTGCGCTGCACGCTCCGCTCCGCACCGGTGTGTCAACTCCACCGCATCTGGCGCGGTGTACTTTTCACGCATCTTCCGACTGTCCACCGCATCGAACAGTCGCGTACTGAGATCACGCAGCATCTCACCCCGGGGCGCCGCTCCATCAAAAACGATGCCGCGAATGTGCACGGTGGCCACTACGGTTCGCGAACTCGGATCCGCTGGCTCCAGTTGTACTGACACACCGCCCACGGAAGCACGAGAGAAACCTGTAGCAGCAAGTTGTTCGCGTAGCGCAGACTCCAGATCCACCCGAAATGTCTCATCATTCCAAGATTCGCTGCCCGCCAGCGCGGTTCGCTCTTGGTTCACGCGCGCAATCTTCACTTCGAACTCACCTCCCAATCCACGTAGCCATTGGTATGATCCGTGCTATTGGGCCTCGATTGGCCTGCCTTACCGCGGATCCTCCCAGGTCTTCGTGACCGGCCGAGACAGCTGCCGACACCGGCGGCTTCGTGGGGCGCGCAGCAATGGCCTTCATGCCGAAGCCCTTGTGGTTGAAGGCCATCCTATTCACCGCAAGCGGGAAGCGACGAGCAGATGAGGCCAAGCGGGGACAGACGTAGTTGTCGCCGCGTTCCCCCACTTCACCCTCACTGGGAGGAACCCGGCGGCACGTACTTCATCACGTTCGTGCTGAAGCGCCCGCCTGTCGTTGACCTCACGAAGCCCGAGGTCGCGCAACTCATGGTCGGCGCGCTCTTGCACTTCGACTGCGAGCGCTACTGGCTGTATGACTACACCCTCATGCCCGACCATGTCCACGCGATCCTGAAACCCATCGATACGGATGGTACTTCCGAGCCTCTCCACGCCATCACCCACAGTCTGAAGAGCTGGACGGCCAATCAGATCAACGAGCTGCTGGGGCGGGAAGGGGCCGTATGGCAGCAGGAGACGCACGATCACATCATCCGCAACCAGGCTGACTACCTAGAGAAAGCTGGCTACATCTACGACAATCCCTACGACAAGCACCTGGTTCCCTTCGGCGAAGAATGGCGTGGTGGGGTCGTGGGCGATCAGATACTGCGTAGCGCCGTTGCCGCGTAGCGACGGGCTTCCAGCCCGTCGAATCCTCGCATCGCGCCCAACCTCCGGCCGACGGGCTGGAAGCCCGTCGCTACGCGACATGGACGACAATGTCCACACCAGCTTCCACCGCACCAACAAATCCTCCAGCGAACGCGTCATGATCTACGAGTTGCTGTTCGAGGACGGGGACTGGAAGCTAGGCGCGAAGGTTGGGGAGTGATCCGCCGCTGTCGCGCGCGATGGCTCTGGCGGCTCTCGCGGCGCAAATGAGGCCCATTGCCGTGCCAACGAGGACGCCGATCAGCAGAGGCATCGAGGCCAGGCGGCCGGACGTCGCTGCCGCCTCGTCGAGCAGGTGGTAGGCTGTGTGGACCAGAGCCCCCGCGGCCGGTAGAAGGGGCACGGTGACCAGCCAGGCGAGGAGTAGCGATCCAAAGACACACGCGAGGACCAGGCGCCATACCTGACGGCCTTGCTCCCGCGCAAGCTGTCTTATCCCCTCCAGCTCCGCCACCCGCTCTGTCACCCGCTGGGTGAAGTCGGGCGAGGGCTCAAGCTCAACCATGATCCCACTGTCGTCGTCGTGGATGTCCATCATGTTCCCTCCCCGAGCACCGCGCGCAGCATCTCCTTGGCGCGATGGTAACGTACCCGACAGGCGCTCTCGGTGGCGCCGATGACTTCGCCGATCTCCGCGAAACTCAGGCCATCGTGGACGCGGAGCGTGACGGGAAGGCGGTACTCCATGGGCAGCCGCGAAATGGCCTGGGCGATCCGCTGGCGTTCGGCCCGCGCCACGACCTCCGCTTGCGGGCCCTCGCCCTCAATCTCCGCATCGGGGATCGTCGGTTGCTTCCGCGAGGCGCGCGTCCGGCACGCGTTCAGCGCGGTCGTGAACAGATAACTCGCGAACTTGGTCGGGTCCTGCAGTTTGGCGAGTGAGAAGTAGACCCGCACGAAGGCATCCTGAGCCGCGTCCTCCGCGTCTTCGCGGTTGCCCAGATAGCGGAAGGCGAAGCTGACCACCGGACGCTGGAAGCGGGCGACCAAGGCGGCGAACGCCTCCTGGTCTCCCTCGGCGGCCCGGCGGACTAACTCAATCTCTCGGCCTTGGTGGCTTGGCATTGCGAGTCAGTTCGCCCTTCCGCCATCCTGGCCAAGGGCCTCCTGTACCGAGATGAGGTCGTCCTCCACGATGACCCCCGCCGGGGTGACCCGCGCCCGGCCGACGATCAGATACTGCTCGGTGTCGGGGATGTAGAATACACTCAGATAGCCTGGCTTGGTGGTCTCGAAGCGTATGCCGTCGTGGTAAGGCGAGCCGCAGCCCTGCTTGGCGTAGGCATTGCCCGTGAGGCAGGGATACGCTCGGTGACCGTCGACGGAGACCGGCTTGCCTGTCGGCGCGGGCAGATCAGGGGTCTGCTCCGCGTCTTGAGATCCCTCCCGCATGCGGTCCACCCTATCCTTGAGTTCCTGGTGGAACTCGCGCGCTTCTCGGGCGGTTGGGATGCTGCCGAAGTGGACGCGGCTCGCGACACCGAACACCGCGCCGGCAGTCACAATGCTGGCGATGGCGGGAGCGACCCAGACCACAGCGCCGGGACGCCCATCGGCACGTGCCTGGAGGTACCCAAACAGCGCCATCGGCGTGCCCGCGCACAGCAATATCCCCGCGAACAGGAGCAGGCCTCCGAGCCCCTGTGGTTGCCAGACCAATGCCGCAAGTAGCGCAAGGCCGACACCCGCAAGCGTGAGGCCGGCCAGGGAAGTCTGCGACCACTTCTGCCGGATCAGGCCCATCGCGACATCCGGCTGGTTGGTCTCGATCGCCTGCTGCAGCATCTCCCGGGACTTACGCGCGGACCGAGCGGCCAGACACACCGCACTCACCACCACGATGGCGATCAGGCCGATAACGACCAAGCATATCCCTAGCACACCCATCGAGCCACGCCCTTCCTGTCCAGCATCTCCGAGTATAGCGAGTTCATCAGGCATGACCCCCTCTGGCGGACGAACGTTACAGCGATTTCTCGGCGGAGGGAGTGGGCGGCCGATTCCCCGGGACCAACAAATCCCCGAACAGATGTGTCATGATCTACGGACTGGTGATGGAGGACCAGGAGTGGTTGTTGGGAGAGAAGGTTGGGGAGTGATCTGCCGTTGGAGCGCGGATGTCGTTCACTGGAGCGCGGACGCCCTCGTCCGCAGTGGTGGATGGGCGCCGTTCGCCGTGCCTTGGCCGTCGCCGCGACGGACACCACACCTGCGGCTTCCTCGCCACCTCGTGCGGACGAGGGCGTCCGCAGTGGTGGAGGCGTGCCGTTTGCCGCGTCGTGTCCGCCGCCGCGACGAACACCACACCTACGACTTCCTCGCCACCTCATGCGGACGAGGGCGTCCGCGCTCCAGTGAACGACACTACGTCCTCACCGTATGCTTCGGCAGCCGCCCAAACTGCTTGATGTGCCGTTGGTGTAGGTGTTCTTCCACGGCGGCGGGGCGGTCGGTGGGTGCCCAGCGGATCACGACCTGCTTGAGGTTCTCCTCCTTGCGGATCTTGTCGCCCGCCGTGTGCGGCGCGGCGCCTCTCACGAGTCCGTTCAGTATCCGCGTGCGGAGGTCGCTGGCTCGACCGATGGTAAGCCGTGCCTCGTTGTCCGATTGTTTGGCCTCGTAGACGCCGGATTTGCACAGCGGCATGTCCAGGATCGCGACGCTGTGCTCGTCGATATCCTCCCAGCGCTCCCAGCGCGACCATGCCAGGTGGATCCGCGGGAGGGCGAAGAACTCGTCCTCCACGGGCCCAAGTTCGTAACGTCGGTCTGGCAACGCCTCATGCATCCTCTTCCGAGTGCCCCGGCGCTTCGGACGGTTCCCCGTTTCCGACAGTTTGAATCCCAGCCGCCCGAGGACGCGCCGAGCGACATGAGGGGCACACGCCTTCCGGGGCAGGTCAAACGCCGTCGCCAGCGCCTGTGTCACCGGGTAGGTTTCCGTCCCCACAGTGACTCCGTGTACCCGCACTCTCTCCGGCCGAACGCCCCGCAACGCCACCTCAACCTGCTCTTTCGTACCGACAATCCTGCGTCCCTGAACGGTAAAGTAAACTTCCATGTAAGAACTCTTCCTCTCATCCTCTGCGAGGGGCAGAATCGATGCCCCTCTATATACCTAGTCGACACGAGAGCCGGTTCTGTCCCAACTTCTTGCGTAGAGGGGTCTATTGGGGGCGTGCGCGCGTGGCGACGGCTGACGGTGTCGGATCTGGAGATCCGACCTACGGACGGCAGCGGCGTTGACATCTCACCTCGCGTTTGGTACATTGAGGGCACGATGAAACACCCACTTCCGGTGACCAGCATCTGGGCTTGGCGGCGCATCAAATAGCGTGGGGCCGCCCCTTTTGCATGCCGGAAGCCAGACTGCAGACCAGGCCGTGGGCGCCCGCGTAGAAGCCCGCGGTTTTTCTGTGCCTGCAGGTCTTCCACGCGCGGCACGCGCCGGCCAACAGAACGAGGTGAAGCGTTGTGAGATCGCTATCGGGGATAAAACCATCCGGAGCGCTGCACATCGGCAATTACTTCGGGGCCATCAAGCAATACATCCAGATGCAAGACGACCATGAGGGCTTCTATTTCATCGCGAATTACCACGCCCTCACGACCGTCCGCGACCGCGAGACGCTGCGCGATAACTGCATGGAGCAGGCGATCGGTTTTCTCGCGCTGGGGCTGGATCCCGCGAAGTCGGCCCTATTCCTGCAGAGCGACGTGCCCGAGGTCTGCGAGTTGACATGGATGCTCTCGACCGTCACGCCGATGGGCCTGCTCGAGCGCTGCCATGCCTACAAGGACAGGATCAGTCAAGGCATCTCGGCCGATCACGGGCTGTTCGCGTATCCCGTGCTGATGGCCGCGGATATCCTGATCTACAACTCGGATGTCGTCCCCGTCGGCCAGGACCAGAAGCAGCACGTTGAGGTCACGCGCGACATAGCGGAGAAGCTGAACGCGACCTACGGCGAGATTCTCACGCTGCCCAGGCCGATCGTGCTCGACCAGGCCGCCGTCGTGCCCGGCCTCGATGGCCGGAAGATGAGCAAGAGCTTCGACAACGCCATCTGGATCGACGAGGAACCCTCAGAGATGTTCGGTAGGATCATGTCGGTGTCTGACGACGTGGCCGAGGAATGGCTGACGTTGCTGACTGACATCACTGACTCCGGCCTGTTGGATCACCCGATGGCTCGCAAAAAGGCGTTGGCCCACGACATCGTGCGCCAGCTTCACGGGGCTTCCGAGGCAGACCGGGCACAGGCTCACTTTGAGCGAACCGTGCAGCGCAAGGAGCTTCCCGACGAGCTTCCGACCGCAGCCCAGGACACCCTCTTCGTGATGGTGTCCGTAGCACGCTCTGAAAGCCGCT
>CAZKUN010000341.1:0-8239 GCA_964555935.1 uncultured Armatimonadia bacterium
TCATCCCCCCCCCCCGGCAAGACCACACCGATCCCCCTACGTGTCAACATGCGCGTCGAACCTGGGAGCAAGGTCCGAACCACGAACACTGGGTACGTCGAGTTGCAGTTCGACGACCGTTCGCTCCTGCGTCTCGACAGTAACAGCGAGGTCGAGGTGCTCGCCGGCGAAGAGGCGCGCGGGGTGATGGTCACGCTCGGGAAAATCTGGGCGAAGGTCCAGACGGTCCTGGGCATGTCGAAATTCCAGATCAAGACCCCTGTCGTCACGGCCGGCGTCCGCGGGACGATCGTTCGAGCGGAGGTCGACGCTGACGGCGCCAGCATCGCGGTCGATGAGGGCGAGGTCGAGATCTACGAGACCGGCAATGAGGAGACGGACGACCCGTTGATCCTCGGACAAGAGCAGATGGTCCGGCGCGACCGCGGCGTCAAGATGGCGATGAGGGCCGCGGCATTCAACCCGGAAGCGCGCCGGAAGTGGGAGTACTGGACCGATCCGCTCGTCCAGCAGCGGATTAAGGGCGTTGAGGAGGCTGCCGGCGAGGCGAAGCGCCTTACGGAAGACCTCCACGCGAGCGCCCAGGACGTGTTCGATGCGCTATCGGTGGATATCGAAGCCGTCAAACGCATCCGGCAGCGCGTCCACGCAGCCGACCTGGCGGTCATGTCGGTCAGCAATGCTCTCAATCAGCCACGGGTCAACACGCGGCGCAACCCGCGCCTGGGCGCGCGGCGGCGCTCAGCCGGCCAGCAACCGCCTACCAAGGCCCAACTACTCGCCCGTCTCGAACGCGCGAACGCGACGTACGCGCAGTGTGCGCCCCTCGTCACGCGAGGGCGCGGTGCGATGTCGCGGCATGTTGAGGGCGTGCGCGGACTCCGCGAGTCGTTCGCAACGCAACAGACCGCGATGCAGACACTCCACACGCGACTTGAGGGATTCCAGCGCAGGCGCGAGGTCGATCCGCACTGGGCGCAGTTCAAGGGCGCGTGGGATCGGTGCCGAGGGCGCCACCACGAGATCGACCAGGCGCTTGGCAAGAGCAGGCCACTCCTCGATGAGAACGTTCCCGAGCAACTCGAGGAAGATCCGAAGGGACTCAGGGCAATCCAGCATTGCTTCACGTGGGGCTTCCGCTCGCTGGAGAAACTCGATGGCCGGATCACTACGGGTCAGGTCGAAGCCCAGCGTCTGCGCGTGGCCATCCAAGGCGGTAGGACCGGTCGGTAACGACGCCAACACGCAGACCAGACGCAGACGAGTTCCTTGCGCGAATCGTCGGTTCTCAACGGCACCCGGTCTGGAGCGACGGGCAAGAATGATGGCCGGATGCCCATGCGATAGGACATATGCCCCATGGAAAAGCGCAAAGATAGCGAGAACGCCCATAGGGATGCAACGAGCGTGTTGGCGTCTGCGATAGAGCGATTCCTCCTCTGGCCTCTGAAGCCAGACGTGGCCCTAAATGCGGCTACGCCGCCGAAGAAGAAGACCGGGAGGAAGAAGCGGGGCGCAACGCAAGAAACGAAGCGCGCTAAGGGGAAGTGACCCTACGGGGAATCGGCCTTGCCAAGGGGACAGTTCCGGGTACGTCTCCGTCTGTGTTGGCCGTGGCTGGGTGGAGGGTCTGGGACGCAGTCGTGTCGCCAGTCCGTCCGTGCCGGCATTGATCTGTCCGAGCTATCGACGGCACCCTACGGATGGCCGGATCGAATTGGGGGTGACAAGTGGCTCGGAAGCAGCGCATAGGGATTCTGACGGCGGTTGCAGTCGTGCTCCTGGTCGTCAACGCGTTGGTGTGGAAGCACGACTTGGCACTGAAACGGCAACGGGACGAATCCAGGGCAATGGCGGAGGCGTTAACGAGGGGCAGACCCGATGGGACGGTTCTTCTCCACGTGGCAGTCCCTCCCCACGCCTTCGGCGTTTACGAATGGGCTGCCGTTGCCGTCGGGGCCCTCGTGGTCTTCGGCGTGGTTTGGCGCAGTGGTGCTCATCAACTCCTGCTCAGGACGTTGACGCTGCAGGAGACGAAGGGACCTGAACCTGAAGACGCGGCGACAGATGCAGGTGACCCCTCGGGCCACACGTAGCGAACGTGCCAGCACGTTCGGGAGCGAGTCGTCCCTCCCAACCGAGAACGTGAGACTTGAGGAAGCGGGGAGCCTATTGCCGGCTCCCCGTCTCAGTACCGGTCTTCGGCACGCCGACGAGGCAGTGTCCTCAACCCGCCTCAGCCACCAACTTCGCCGCGAGCGCCTTCAGCTCCGAGACGGCAGCTTCGTCCGGCATCCCCTTGACGAGGACCGGATCGGCAACGGCCCTCAGCTTGAATGACCGGGCGACTGACTCCATGCTCTCGATGGCCCTGCCCCCGCCACCGTGGGTCAGGAAGGCGGCGTAGGGTTTGTCCGTCACGGCTCCCTGCGTGGGGTAGAAGGCTCGGTCCAGGAAATCCTTCAGTCCGCCACCCATGTAGCTGAAAGCATCGTAGGAACCAAGCGCCACGGCGCCGCAGTCAAACAGGTCGTCGGGCTGGGCGCTGAGCCCGTCCTTCAGGACCGTTTCGCCCCCGGCTTCCGCGACCCCCTCAGCGACCGCTTCGGCCGCCGCCTCTGTATTGCCCGACATGCTGCAGTAGACGACCAGGACTCTCGGCATGGGTAATCTCCTCGTGTGTTCATCGCAGACGCCAGTCTCCTTCGGGTGCGAGGGCTTCATTCCCTTCTGGTCGTCGGCCCTTACGGCGGGCCGCGGGGGTGTTCGAGGATCGGGAGATCAGGTGAGTTAGGTTACCCCCCACCTCGCGCTCGTTCCGCTCGGCGACGGCACGTGGCGCGTGGCCGGGATGGGCTACTCCACCGGGACCAGAACGAAGTCCAGATCGGCGTCCTGCCCGGCCGGGTCGACATCCACGTCCTGCGTCACCCGTTCGTAGCCAACGGCTGAGATCGTGAGCCTGGCCCGGCCGGCCTGTAGCGCGCGGACGTAGTAGCGGCCGGTCTCGCAGATCTCAACTCGGCCGGACCCGCTGCCTCTCTCCCATCTGAGTTCATAGTGAGCCCCATCGAGTTCGAGCGGCTGACCGTCCGCGTCCAGAAGCCGCCCGGTGATGTGCCCCGGCGGCCGGAGCCGGATCATGAACCCAATCGGAGCCGCGGCTTCGCCCTCGACGACCACCACTTCGCATGGCCCCAAGTCTGGGCCAGACTCCCGCATGACCGCCACTCGGCATACTCCGGGCGCCACGTTCTCGATGCTGAACCGGCCCTCCGCGTCGGATCGCACGGCACGACTCCAGTTCCAGCGGCAATAGTGTCGCCAAGAAGGGGTGTCGAGCATCTGCTCGAGTTCACGCGCGTCGACGTGCTGGACGTCAAAGCCATAGCTCCAGTCGCCGGCGGGAACGGGGACCAGGAACACCGTCTCGCCCGCGGCCGGACCACCGGCGTTGCCATCGGTCACGACGCCTGACACCGTGCCGCCGACGTGCTCCAACACGATCCGCACGTCTTCGACCTCGACTCCCTCGGCCACATCGACCGTCGTGGTCAAGGGAGCGTGGCCTTCCGCCATAGTGGTGAGTCGGAGGTCCCCGGGGCGCACATCGTGGAGCATGAAGCGACCCATCGCGTCGGTTGGCTCCGTCATGATCCCGTTCCGCGACACGACGGCTCCGGCAATCGGGGTCGTGCCGTCGGGCCCGAGAACCGTGCCCTGGACCGTCAGTGTCCGCGCGAGTTCGATGACGATCTCACCGGGGGCGTCACCGACCGTCACGCTCGTATACGCGTTTGCCGAGGCGAACCCATCAGCCGAGGCGACCGCCTTGACCTCGCCCGGCATGAGACTTGAGAGGATGAACGTGCCATCCTGGTCGGTCGCGGTCCGCAGCTGCGGGGCACCGAAGCTCCTGCCGAAGGCGCCGCAACGCACCCGCGCGCCTGCGATCGGCAGCTCTTCGCCCTTGACCCGCACCCAACCAAAGAGATCCGCGCCAGGCTGGAGCGTCGCGGTCACGAGCGGCATAGGCGCGCCCTGTCTCACATCCACCGGCGCCAGCTCGGCCCAGCCTGCGGTATCGGCGGCAACGCCCATCCGCCAGACGCCCTGGCGCGTCCAAGCCACCTCGAACTGTCCGTTCGCGTCGGTCGTCACCGCGCGCGAGGTTCTCGCATGCCCGTACGGCTCCCGCACGTGAATCGAGACCGAGACATCGGTATCCGCCAGCGGCTGTCCGTCGGTCTGCAGGACCTTGACATTGACCGTCAGCTCGTCGTCCTGCCCAACCGCAGACGCGCCGACGAGCGCAACCAGCAAGTAGCAGCACCATCCCCGCGACACCATCCCCATCACTCCCCTCGCTGCAGATACTCCGCGGCCCGCGACCCACGTCTACTCGACCGGCTCCATTTCGATCGCCAGCTTCGTCTCCTCGCCGGGCTTGCTCTCAACCGAGGGCACTGACACGCTCACGTGCCCCTTGGCCAGAATCATCAGGTTGTACACCCCCGGCGCGAGTCTGGTGAGACGGAATCGGCCTCGGTTGTCGGCGCTCACGCTGTCTCCGCCGTAGACCCCCTGATCGGGATCCACCTGCCCAGACCATACTCTCACGCCGGCGAGGGGTTCACCCGTCCCTGCGTCCCGAACAGTCCCGGTAACTGTCCCGCCGAGAGCGAGCATCACCCTCAGGCCTGAAGTCTCCTCGTCCGCCGCGACGCGCACCATTTCGCTCACCCCCGGTAGCGCGTTCGCCAAGTTGGGCGCCAGTGGCAACTGACGACCGGAATGCCGACCACCAGCCGTCGCGTATATCCCATACGTGCCGGGCGCGAGCCCCACGACGGTAAACGCCCCGTCCACGCCCGTGGTGGCCAGGTTCGTCTTCATTCGCCAACTGAAGTCCCCAGATGATCTGCGCGTGTTAGCGTCGGGAAGCGGCGCATCGGTGGTGAAGACCGACACGCTCACGCCGATCGCCGGCGTCTCGCCATCGGACAGGTAAACGTGCCCCGACAGCGAGCCCGCGGCTTCCTGCGTCTCCTCCACCGGGCGGAGGACGAAGTCTACGTCAGCCGCTTGGCCCGTCAGGTCTACATCAACATCCACCGTCGTCGGCCCGTAGCCTTCCGCCGTGACGGTGAACTGGTGCGCCCCGGCGCGACTAACGCGGACGTAATACCGTCCATCCTCACCCACAGTCAGCTCCCCGGATGAGCTGCCGCCCGCCCCCTTCAGTTTGCGCCGCCCGCGCGGGAGAGCGATTGGGGCGCCATCCTCGTCCAGGATCCGTCCTGTGATGTACCCCGGAGGCCGCAATCGGGACTCGAAGTTGACCTCCGCCGACTCCCCGTCGCGCACCTCTACGTCGCGCCGCCCCATGTTCGGCCGAACAGCATGGATCATCGCGACCTCACACATGCCGGGCGGCACGTGTTCCACGCGGTAACGCCCCTCGGCATCCGTCCGGGTCGCGTAGCTCCACTCCGAGCCGTAGTAGGGCGACCATGCGTTGCCCCCTAACTCTCGCTCCGCCTCAGCCGCGTCAACGCCCTCGAGCCTCGGCCCGCTCTGAAACGTGCCGCCCGGTACGATGAGCACGAGTTGGTCTGGCGCCGGGGCGCCCGCGGCGCTGTCGGTCACCTGTCCCGACACGATGCCGCCCACGTGCTCCACCACAATCCGCACATCGTCCGGCTCGACCCCTTCGGTCACTTCCACCGTCCTTGCCACGGGCGCGTAGCCCTCGGCCAGCACGGTCATCCGCACGTTCCTGGGCCGCACGTTCATGAGCAAGAACCGGCCTTCCCCATCTGTCTTCTCTTCCCGGCTCCCCGACCACCTCACCGTCGCGCCAACAAGCGGCGTCGCGCCATCAGGACCGACAACGGTTCCTTGCAGCGTGAGAGCCCTCGTGAGTTCGACGACGATCTCGACGGGTTCTTCATCCAGCGCCACCTGCGCGGCCGCGCGACTGGAGACGAACCCGTCCGCCGAGGCGTAGACTGAGACCTCACCTGGGACCACTCCCGAGAAGATGAATGTCCCGTCTTCGTCGGTAGTCGACTTAGAGCGCAACCCAGATTCGGCGCCGAACACAGTGCACGAGACCGAGGCCCCGGCGATCGGTTCGTCCTCGCCCCTGACCCTCACCCACCCGAGCACATCTCCGCCCGGCTGCAGTTGGGCTGTTACCAGCTCGGGGTCGATGCCGGGCTTCACCTCCGCCGGCGGCGCGATCGCCCATCCCGCCGCCTCGGCGGAGATAGCCACGCGCCAGCTCCCCGCCCTCGCTGACGTCATCTCGAACCGCCCGTCCTCATCGGTGGTTACGGTCTTTGTCGTCGAGGTCTGCTGCCCGGTGGGTTGCCCAATCAACAACGAGACCGACAACTCCGCGTTAGCGAGCGGCTCGCCATCCGCCTGAACCACTCTACACGGCAGCGTCAGCATGTCGGTGGGGTCCTGTGCAGTGGCGATGGCCCCCAAACCGACCATGGTCAGACATGCCATGAGGCACGTCCAGCGCGACACCATCCGCATCACTCCCCTCGCCGTCCATGCTTCGCGCGGCGACTACATCAGAACCAATCGGTCAGCATCCGGAGATGCCACTCGGCCAGCGACGCCTCGACGAAGTAGATTCTGTTGATCGCCTCACCCGTTTCACCGGGCTCCAATCTCCCTAATGAAGGGGCCGCATGAATACAGCTATACTCCATATTCTGGAAGAGGAATAGTGTCGGCTTGGAGGCCGTGGCGACGAGTCGCGTCCCATCGCGCGACACCACCGCCAGCCAGCCCTCGAGGTCGAGCTCCTCGGGTGTCGCGCGGAAGTTGTGGACGAATGGGATCTCGCTTCCCGGCGGCTGGCCCTCCACGCTGTAGAGCTGGATCGTTGCCCGGCGACTGAACTTGCGGGGGACCTCAACGAGACGCTTGAACTCGCCCCCCACCCGGCACCAGTGGCGAACGCACTCGTGATCACGAACGGACGGGCCACCGACGTTGAAGCAGTTGAACGCCAGGCTGTTCGCCCACGTGCGGTCACTCTCATTGGTCAGCTTCACGTGGATGTCGATGACATCATCGTATGGCGTCAGAGTGATCGCGTAGGAGAGTTCGTTCTCCAAACGAGCCGTCTGAAGCCATGCCCCGTCGTCGAGCGCCTCCCACTTCGGCTCGACCGAGCCAAACCAGATCGCCCGCGCAGCATCGCCGATCGATTCCGGGATGCCCAGATGGAAGCGCTCGTTCTCGAAGGCAGGCACGTCGCTGGCCCCGACGGACATCTGCTTAGGTACAGGGGTGAGTGTGATCGGCATGCTAACCCACCTCCTTCGCGCAGCGGAAGCCGTAGAAGTTCGCTGCGTTGTTGTCGTTGCCGTTCATGTTGCGAGCCGCCGCGCGGAGGTTCAGGACCTCCGAGGTCATCCAGCAACCACCTCGCAGGCCGCCGTGGGGCTTCGGGGGGTCGGCGCACCACTCGGCCACATTGCCGCACATGTCCATCACGCCGTAGGGGCTCGCGCCTTTCGGATGGGCATCGACCGGAGCGATCCTCGGACCGGCCGGCGTGGCCTCCGGGTTCCACCGCAGAGCCTCCGGGTCAAACTCGTTGCCCCACGGGAAGGTCAGCCCCTCTTCCCCACGCGCCGCCTTCTCCCATTCGTCTTCGGTCGGGAGTCGCTTGTCGGCCCATTCGCAATACGCCAACGCGTCGGCTCGGTTGACGGAAATGACGGGGTAATCCAGGAGCCGTTCCAGCGTCTCTCTCGGACGCCAATAGCCCGGTTCCTTGTAGCCGGTCGCCTTGCAGAACTCCGCGTATTGGCGGTTGGTGATGGGGTATTTGTCCATCAAGAACGCCGGCAGATCGACTTCGCGCTGGGGCATTTCCCCCTCCAGCCAAGTCACGTGGTAACCATGTTCGGCGGCGATCTCATCTGCCTGCTCGGGCGTCGTGCCAATGAGGCACTTGCCGGCCGGAATCTCGATCATCTCCGCCTCCTGAGCGGCGGCGGGCGGAACGCTGAACCGCGCCACAACAACGCCTGCCGCGGCGACCGTCCCGGTGGCTTTGATCCATTCGCGTCGAGTCAGATCGGTCAAACGAACACCTCCTATACACTGCTGATTCAGCTTCGCCAGGCCCGCATCCGGAGCCTCCATCATCCCGAGCCCGTACCGAAGTCTCAGGATTGGCGTCTGATCGGCGAGCTGAGGGAGCACG
>CAZKUN010000342.1:0-703 GCA_964555935.1 uncultured Armatimonadia bacterium
ACAACGGGCAACTGGTTTCGCTCCCTGGAGCGTGGACGAGTGTCTGCGCGCCGGATCCGGTGGTGGTGTTGTCGGCGGGCCAGAGCGCGTTTCGGGTACAGGACCTGATGGACCTCGCCCGGCTGATCGAGGAGCTTAAGCAAGGAGGTGATAAGCGATGACTTCGCCACACACCTTCAGGATGTGTAAAGCCAACCGCGCCACAATCGTAAGCTATATCATGTCGTATGTGTCTTCGCATAATACTACTTTAGGCTCACTTAGCAGTGTTTTAGGAGCCTTGGCGGGTGGTAAGATGCATAATTATTATCTTGACACATCATACCTCCGGGCCATAATGGGCTTGACGGCGATGCCGACCGGCACGGGAGGCCATCATGGAAGAGTCCCAGGACGCGAAAGCACAGGCACTCCGATCGCACGGCGCCCTCAATCATCGATTTCAGGAGGTGACCGACGAGCTGTTTGCGGCGAGCGATTTCTTCGATCCGCACGACATGGTGCAGGTGAAGTACGAGATGCTGCGACGCGTCCGGGTGGACGGCTGGTCGATCACGGAGGCATCGGCGGCTGTCGGGCTTTCACGTGTGGCCTTCTACGAAGCCCAGCAAGCCTTCGAGCGAGACGGTATGACAGGCCTCCTGCCGAAGCAACGCGGTCCGAAGAGCGCTTTCAAGCTGACGGAGCCGATCATGGCCTTCAT
>CAZKUN010000342.1:713-3365 GCA_964555935.1 uncultured Armatimonadia bacterium
CAGCAGCGGCGAGACCGGACGCTCCGCATGCCGGCATTGGTGGCGATGGTCGAGGAGCGGTTCGGTCTCTCGGTGCATCCCAGGAGCATCGAGCGCGCTCTGTCTCGGCGGCAAAAAGGGGGCGCTTGACCCCGGCGGGCAGCAAAGCGTGCGGGATGACAGCCTACGAGGACCTCCGCCGGGAAGTGCTGTCAGGCGAGACGCTGGGCAGCGGCAGTTGGGGGCTGGCGTTGGTCATCCATCGTGGAGTGGCGGCATGGCTTCATGCGCTGACTCGTCGAGAAGAAGACCAGCCCCCCTGTGCCCAACCGCGAATTCGACAGGTCGACCGTCCCCCGCCGGTACGGATGGGCGCTCAAATGACCATGCTCCTGGCCGGCATGATCCTCGCGGGTCGGCGGGAGGCGCGCGCATGAGCTCCCACACTCACCAGAAAGTCAGCGCCGACCATCTCAAGCGAGACGCTTATCTCTACGTCCGCCAGTCGAGTCTCCGTCAAGTCGTGGAGAATACGGAGAGCACGAAACGCCAGTATGCGCTGAAGCAGCGGGCCGTCGCCTTGGGCTGGCCCCAGAATCGGGTCATCGTCATCGACAGTGATCTAGGGCAGTCGGGCGCTTCGACGGTGGACCGCGAAGGCTTCCGCAAGCTGGTGGCCGAAGTCGGCATGGGACGGGCGGGCATCGTCTTAGGCCTGGAAGTATCTCGCCTCGCTCGCAACTGCACCGATTGGCATCGCCTGCTGGAGATCTGCGCGCTGAGCGATACGCTGATCCTGGACGAAGACGGTCTGTCCGATCCCGCCGACTTCAACGACCGGCTGTTGCTGGGACTCAAAGGTACCATGAGCGAAGCGGAGTTGCATCTACTGCGCGCCCGGCTCCAAGGCGGCCTTCGTAACAAGGCCCGGCGCGGTGAACTGCGGATGCCCCTGCCGATCGGTCTTGTCTACGATCCACAAGACCGCGTGGTGCTGGATCCGGATCGCCAGATCCAGCAGGCGATCCGCGCTTTCTTCGCCGCCTACGGGCGCGTCGGTTCCGCGTCAGGCGTCGTGCGTCACTTCGGCGAGCAAGGCCTGCTCTTCCCACGTCGCTTACGGGGCGAACTCCGCAAAGGAGAGGTGGTCTGGGGGCCGCTCACTCATTGCCGAGCGCTGCAGGTATTGCACAACCCGCGCTATGCCGGGGCCTACGCTTTCGGCCGAACGCGAGTACGCAAGACGGGTGAAGGCCGCATCAGCTGTCAGAAGCTCCCTCAGGAAGAATGGCACACGCTGATCCCCTCAGCCCATCCGGGCTACATCACGTGGGAGCAATTCCAAGAGCATCAGCGGCGCTTGCGCGCCTACGCGCAGGCCCGCGGTTTGGATCGCCGGAAAAGCCCGCCCGGCGAGGGGCCGGCTTTGCTCCAGGGCTTGGTCATGTGCGGCGTCTGCGGTCAGCGCATGACGATACGCCACCATAGTCGTAGAGGCTCTCTGCAACCCAACTACGTCTGCCAGCGAGAGGGCATTCAGCGATCCCAGCGGATCTGCCAGGATATCTCTGGGCACGGCATCGATACAGCGGTCGGTGAGCTGATGCTGAAGATGGTCCAGCCGGAAGCGCTCGAACTCGCCTGGGCCGTGCAGCAGGAAGTGAAGTCACGCATTGAGGAGGCGGATGCACTCCGGCGCCAGCAGGTGGAACGCGCACGCTATGAGGCCGAAGTCGCACAGCATCGCTTCATGAAGGTCGACCCCAACCACCGTCTTGTCGCCGACAAACTCGAAGCCGACTGGAACGCCAAGCTCAGGGACCTCGCCCAAGCCCAGGAGGAGTATGAGCAGCAACGCCAAGCCGACGAGGCCCTCTTCGATGAGAAGACCAAAAGTAAGGTCATGTCTTTGGCCGCCGACTTCCCAAAGCTCTGGTCCGATCCGGACACCTCCCATCGGGAGCGCAAGCGCATGGTGCGCCTACTCATCGAAGACGTGACGCTCATCAAAGGGGACCAAATCACGGCCCATGCCCGCTTCAAGGGCGGAGCCACCCAAACGCTCAGGCTTCCCAGGCCGCTGCCCGCAAGCAAAGCTCGGAAGACCCGCCCCGAAGTCGTCGCCGCCGTCGACCAATTGCTGGAGACCCACACCGAAGCGGACACCGCAATGGAACTCAACCGACGCGGCTATCGCTCCGGAACGGGCAGCAAGTTTACGGTACGGGCCATCGAACGCATCCGTCGGACATACGGCATCAAAACACGATACGACCGCCTACGCCAGAGGGGGATGCTAACGCTGGACGAAATGACCGAGAAGCTGAGCGTCTGCACCGACACCGTCAAGATCTGGAGAGATCACGGCCTGCTCCAAGCCTACCCGTACAACAGCCGGGGCGAATGTCTCTATGAAGCGCCCGGCGACAATCCACCAGCCAAGGCCCAGGGCCAGAAGCTGTGCGAGAGACGACAACTACCCGAGGTCATGCCAGATCGTACCCATGAGGTGCATCATGAAGCATAGGCTTTCGCGTTCGGCGCCTGAAGAGGCGTGTTCAGCGGTCTCACGCCCGTGTGCCTCAGGACGGCGTCGAAGGCCTTGCTGAAACATGAGTCGTTGTCGTGGATGAAGAGCCGGGGCCTGATCCCCAGCTCATCGCACTCCCAGAG
>CAZKUN010000342.1:3375-8183 GCA_964555935.1 uncultured Armatimonadia bacterium
CTGCATCCATTCGTTGTACGGGGAGTAGTCGAAGTCCCAGATTTGCCCAAGTTCAGGGACGATGAGTTCCTGGACACTACGAGCCATTGGCCCTTCTGCAGGCCGCCCACACGCAGGCCTTTCGGGCGGACGGACCGAACCTGGCCCAACGCGTGCGCTCAAGAACGGCCGACGGGCGCGCCACCATTGAGAGTGAGCGACACATGAACTACCTCCTGGGCGCCGTTCTGTTCCTGTTGATGACATCGCTGACCGCAAGTGCACAGGACCCCATCTACGTATACGTGAGCGTCGGCGACAACCAGTGGGTGAGTGACTGGCCACCCATTGACAGCCCCGCCACCGTCGACGGGCTCTTCGATTGGCTTTCCGACACGCACAGCGCCCAGCGCGTCTACTGGCGCGGCGAGCAGGACCGGCGATGGCTGCGCTCTCACCGGTTCCGGCGAGAGACCATGCTGTATTACGACTGGTGGACAAACTGGATCCGGCATCTCACCGATGAGGTCCGAACGGACGAACTGGCGGTCGATGCGGCGCGACGCCGGGGAATGCAGATCTACGTGTTCGACAGCCTCTTCGACCATGGATCTCCCGGGGACGTGGGCGGGTGCGGCAGGTTCCCCTATGCGAGCGAGGACAGGCTGCGGATCAAGCACCCGAAGTGGCGCCCCGTGGACCGCTGGGGGGAACGCACCTGCGCCGGCCCCATCGAGTTCTGCTACCCGAAGGCAAGGCGAGCGCTGGTCGACGAGTACGTCAGGGGCGTTGTGGAGCACGACTATGACGGGCTGTGCTTCTACACCTACGTGGAGAACATGGCCGTTCGCTACGCGGACGAGTTTGGCTTCAACGCGCCCATCGTCGCGGAGTTCAAGCGTCGTCATGGCGTCGACATCCGCACTCAGCCCTTCGACCGTGAGGCCTGGCACCGGCTGCGGGGGGAGTACCTGACGCAGTTCATCCGAGAGCTCCACGCGTCTCTCGCGGCTGAGGGGAAGAAGCTGTCGGTGACGATCCGCCCGGATCAGCCCAATGTCCCCCAGCGATGGTTCGGGAACGGCGTGGATCTGCCCGGTGCCGGCATGATCTACATGGACTGGGAGGGGTGGGTGGCTGAGGGGATCGTTGATGAGGTCTTCGTGTGGCTCGGACCGGGCGCGCAGGCGCTGCTTGACCGCATCCTGGAGGTGCGCCGCGACAACCCGGTTGAGGTGGTCACATACTCAAGCTCGCCTCAGCACGACGATTGGGCACCGTATCGCGAGCGAGGAGTGGGCATCTGCTCCGTCGCCGCGCCCGGATACGGCATCGACCCGTGGGCCCTCGGGACGACTACGCCGGCGAGTGCCGACAGCCCGGAGTGGCGAATCCGGGCGCAGGCTCTGGTCGACGCTGCGACCGGGGAGCTCGAGCTATCGCCAACACAGATCGCGGCCATGGTCCACGACCCGCACGTACTCGTGCGCCGTGAGGCCTTGCGAGCCTTGGCGGCAACGGGCGCGACGGCCCATGTAGGCGTGTTGGAGTCAGCGCTGACGGACGCCGAGTCCAGCGTACGCATTGCCGCGGCGAGTGCACTCGCTGAAGTCAACGGCCCGACTACGCCCCGCCACATCCTCGATGCGCTGGAGCGTGACGCCCGCTTCCAGATGAAAGAAGCGTGCCTCGCAGCCCTGTCGGCGCTCGGTGCCCAGGCGCTGCCGCAGGTGCTCGAGGGCCTTGCCTGCGACGAGGTCGCGGTTCGCGAAGTGGCCGTCCGGACACTGGCCGCGATTGGCGGAGACGCGGCCCGGGAGCCGCTCCTGTCCGCCCTGCGCGATCCGGCTGAGGGGGTGCGATACTGGGCGGCCAATGGCATGGGGAGTGTCAAGGTCGAGGCCTCGGGACCAGCGCTGCTCGATACGCTCGATGACGAGAGCGCCGCCGTCCGTACGGCGGCCGTGCAGACGCTCGGAGCCGTCGCCGAGGCGCTGGAGCCCGGTGTGCAGGACGAGGCTCTGGCGGCGCTCGAGACGATGTTCCGCGAATACGGGGACAGATCAACTCGCGCCGACCGAAGCTGGGGGTGGCGCGCGGTCGGGAACGCGATGCTGGCCTTCGGGCCGCGCGGACGCCAGACGCTGGAAGCGATGCGACTCCAGAGCGATGACCGTTGGCTGGCGTGGATCGCCTATGAGGTAGTGCACGTACCCCAGGGCCCGCATGCGGTCCATCTCTGCGCCGAGGAAGAGGCCGTGGCCGCCCGTACCTCCTTCGCCCCGCCCTTCCCGGGCACGCGACGATGACGGCCTTATTCGCGAGCGATGGGTGCCCTCAAATTGGTCCTGCAATAGGTCCTTGAGCTCATCTGGTCGAAGAGGAGCGCGAACAAGCCCACCCGGAGGATGACTATGGCCCCCGCCCTATGGCTGTTGACAATGACCGCAGGCGCTGTCGCTCGCAAGAACTCCATCCGGCCCTGAATTCGGGGCATGGCCCGCACCACGGAAGAGCTTCTGGCCCAGCACCTGTCTGGTCGTGAGCCCGCGGCCTCCGCGCTGGTGTCGCGATTCCGGCCCATCGCGGCATCACCGCGTGTGTCGACGAACCGTCGGGCGTCGCTGGGTCACATGCGACCTAATCGTGCGTGGGGTGGCTCGGATGGAATAAGTCGGATGGACAGGTATCGGTATGGGGGTGGGGTCAGACGTCACCGTACCCAATGCTCAGCCACACGTCAGAAAGGAGAAGCGGCTCCTGCGCATCTTTGCTCCGCCTGTTCAGTGTGGCCTCGACCCTGTTCTCTCCCTGATTGATCTGTGTTGGATTGGGTGCGCATTCAAGCCAATGATCGGCCGCTGTCGCGGAGAGCGGGTTGGGCGGTTTCAGACCACTTAGAGCGGTCCCGTTTAACCGGAAGGAGATGTCGTCCTGGCTCGTGAGTTGCCCGAGATACAGGCTGAGCTTGAGCTCCGACAGAGCCTCCTCGGCAGCTTCCTGGCGCACGTTCTCCCCCACGTGAAACCTCACCACCTGGGTTTCGCCCTCCCTGAGTAGCACCGGGGGCATTCCCAGAGCAGCCTCCTGGCCTTCACCCAGGTAGGAATCGAGAGTCTTCGCACTGTACGCAACATAGGTCTTGTCCAGCCCCGCAAGCAACGCCGGATCTCCCAGCTCCCGCCATCGCTGATCCTCGGGCGAAAAGACGTTGAAGAAATACACGCCATCAGCACCCGAGTGCCAGATGCTCGCAGCTTCACCCCGCCACGCCGAGAGAACAGCTTTGCGGTCTTCAGCCGTCAGGCTCCCTCGCATGTAGGCCGGCGGAGTGCCTGTGTAGGGGCTGATGCAAGGATAAACTGGCACATTGTACTTGTGCCCCAGACTGACAGGCACGGCATGCGGCACCAGATGCCAGTCGCCGCCAGGTACCAGGATGTCGATCAGCTCTTCTCCCAGCCAATCCTCCACATCCAGGCCAATCCTCCGGCAGACAACAGGTGAGTCGGGCACACGAACTGCTATGAGAAGGGGGCGCTTGCGTCTCTCGCTGACTGACTCTGTCATCGTCCTGACCCGGCGAACGAACTCGGACATCATCGCAAGGTGCTTCCGTTCCACAGGGAGCCCCTGCATCTGGGGCTTGAACAGCAAGGGGGCCCGGCAGAAATCCAGCTCAATTCCGTCAACATCGTACCGTTCGCAGACATCTTTGATGAGGAGAAACGCCTGGCCCCGAACGTCTGGGTGTTCGTAGTTGACGGCGCTCCAGAATTCCGCCTCGCCTTCTTTTCCCATCAGACATTCCGGATGGCGCTTCTTCCACTGGGAACGCATCTCGGGGAACCACACGTCATGCACGTCGTTCATCCGCATGGACCAGAAGACTTCGAGGCCGTTTTCGCGGCCAAAGTCAAGGACGACCTGCAGGCAATCACGCCCGCCTGCAATGAGTGTCTGGACGTTGTTGTCGGCGTAGCGCCCTTCCTTGAGAGTGAGTACATCGCCAACCTGGGTGTTGTGCAAGCATAGATTGAAGGACCAGTGTGTGCAGTGGAAGATCGTGTCCACATGCGAGCCCAGTAGGCCGGAATACCTGGTGCCTAGAAGACCCTCGGGCGTTGCAGAGGCGGCCTCAAGAGCCTCGCCTCCGTCACTGTTGAAGATGATCCGGCGCCGCCGGTGTGCTGCTCTCATCCTATCAGACCTCATCTGCGCCCCCGCGGTCGAGCCGATCGCTGCCCCGACCCCGGCCATCGCGACGCGGCGGATGAACTGTCTTCTGTTCTCCGGCTTGCCACTCTTGTCGTGATGGTCACGCATGCGGGCTTCCTATTCGATGGCTCGGTAGACTAGAGGTTACCAGTAGGTGGCATTCTGCAATTGCGGGAGAAAGCCTGCTGAGAGAGAGTGTCTCTTAGACCACTCCATTCACGCCGGATGGGCAGCGGGACGGGGACCTGCCCGGGAGGAGTGAGGCGTTGTGCGCCACTGGGCGAGTGCTGCCGAGACTCTTCGGGGTCAGGCATGGAGGACCTCTACGACGCCGGACTCAACTCTGGCCTGACGGTCCATCCTGAGTCATCTAGCGGGGCATCCCATGACCACGCCGATCGGTTCGCTCCTGGTGCCAGGGATCCTGGCAATCTTGCTCGCGGGCAGCGCGTCGTGGGCACAGTCCCAGGCGGCCGAGGAAGGAAGTCGGACCGTCTTGCTGGTGGATGACCACCACGTGCTCTACCGCCCCGGGACGAAGCGCGTCCTTCATCCCCTGACACGCCACGCGGGCAATCCGATGATCCCTCGGGACAGACCTTGGGAGGGGA
>CAZKUN010000343.1:0-8167 GCA_964555935.1 uncultured Armatimonadia bacterium
CGAGAACGACGATTCGAAAATCGTAATTGCATTTCAGCTCGAACGGGACACAGAGGTCCTCGAGGATGTCAGCGGCCGCGTTCAGGGCCTCGGTGTGGCCCGGGAGCTTGTGGAAGGAGGCGGCGTGGATCGAGGCGGGAGAGTAGACGACCCCTACCTGGGCGGGATAGGGCTCAGACGTCAGGATGAGCTTTCCGACGCCCCGTTTGATCTCGGTGATCTCCCTCACCGATTCTGACCAGCAGGCGAACGGGCGGAAGTCGGGCTGGAAGCCGACCTCGCCCGACCCTCCGGCACTTGCGTATGGGCTGTAGAACCACGCGCCGGTCATCCGGTGAGCAAGACTGTACCACGGGAGCCAACGAACGCCTTGGGCATGTTCGCGCCCGGC
Source organism: uncultured Armatimonadia bacterium (assembly GCA_964555935.1). GTDB lineage: Bacteria > Armatimonadota > Zipacnadia > Zipacnadales > VGFC01 > CAZKUN01. Next base: position 392 of record CAZKUN010000343.1, read on the forward strand.
GGGTCCGTAGACATACCCACCGTACCAGAGACCGCTAATGGACTTCGGCTGAGCGAATGAGCGCATCGCAAGGTGCTGGTCTCGATGCCAGTATGTATTCCACACATCCATGGTCCGTGACAGCCGCCACCAGTCGTAGCCCGTGTAGCTCCCGGAGCTTAACGCGCCGTCGAAGCCCACGCGCGAGTCCGGGGCTACCTGCCGGATCGCCGCGCTCCCCAGCTCGATGACGTCAGCGAACCGCTCCTCCATGTGCAGGCGATGGTCCACCCATGCCGCGGGACGGCCCTGCTCGCGCGCGTCGCGACGCCTGAGTTTCAACGCAGAGGTGAGGCCCAAGTCGCCCGCGCCCCAGGCCTCCTGGAGCCGGGCGTCCGTGTGGTGTCTTGCCTGAAGGAAGCGGCCGAAGTCGGCTCGGCAGTGCTCGGAAAAGCAGACATCTCTATTCGCATCCACGAAGCACTCGTCGCCAAGGGTGTAGCCGACGGGCGCGTAGTCGCGACAGATCAGGGCCCGTTCCCGGACAGCGGCATTCAGCGAGGTGCGGTAGGCCGGATCCGACAGGCATGGGTCGCGGGAGAGGGTCTGCCCGTCGATCTTCTCCGGCCAGATGCGGGAGATATAGGGCAGGGCGCGCACGTCTGCTGCGGCCAGGAAGTTCAACATGCGCGCCAGGCCGGCGCGAGATTCATCGGTGAGTGGCTTGGGCTGCCACGGCCCCGCACCCATGTCTACGGCATCGGCCCCGTACTCGGCCGCCATGATCTTCAGCAGACGGAAGCCAATGTAGTCGCTCCCCGTCCCGTTCCACAGAACGAGAGAGAAGTCTTCGGGGTCGTGCGGGTGACGGATGAGGAGCGGGACCGACCGCCTGGCCAAGAGTCTCTCGCTCCAAACCTCCACCGACACCGTGTTGAGCACGGTGAGCGACCCCCGCGCCCGGAGGCGACATTCGACGGCCTTCGCGGTTGGCCGGATTCGCCTGCGGGCCCATTCCCGGCCATGGTTGTCGAAGGCTCGCACGAGTACAGTCGCGTCGCCCGCCAGCCCTCCCTCAATGTCCGCAGACACGGTGACCATCTCGCCCGGCGCCACGGACGGCGTGCTCACCCGAGGCCCCGATAGGTCCACGCCGGTGTCGATGTTGGTGGCGACGGCAGCGAAGGCAGTGTCGGTCCCGTCCTGTCTTACGAACAGATCCACGAAGCACGGTCCTGATGGCCAACGGGACTGGAACGGCAAGTCGATGCGGTTGAGGCCGGCGGCCAGGTCGACATCCTGGGTGAGTGCGACGTCAACGTAACCCCCAGATGCCGCTCGCACTTGGACCGTGAAGGCTGCGGTCGTGTTGCGGGGGCACTCGATCTGCGCCTCGAGCGATCCCCGTCCCCCTTGGATCGGGGGACAGCGGATGGTCGTAATTCGGGCTTCCGTCGGGGCGGGGGCGGCCTCAAGCACGGCCCGTATCAGCAGCGCCTGGTAATACTCGTAGTGCGTCCACGACCCATCGGCGGCGGCGTAGGTCGCCGGCGTCAGGTAATGATGCCCGGCGAGCGCGTCCTCACCGTAGTCGAGAACCACCACGCGGCCCTTGCCGACCTGTCCCGCACGCGCGATTGCCTCCGCCGCCTGGGTGTCTGACGCATGCTCCTCGAAGGCCGGCAGCGACGTCAGCGGCAGCGCAGCGGCGATCTCTGGAGCGGGGACGACGGCGTCCCGGATCTCTGGCGGCAACTCGTCTCCAGGGCCCAAGACCCACACCAGCCCGCAGCCGGCTCTGACCTCTACGAGCAGCTTCTCGCGCACGTTGCTGGGCAAGGAGACCCATTTCTGCTTGCCGACAACGATCACGTCATACTCACCCTCGGCCTTCGCCTCGGCCAGTCGCCTGGCTTCCTCAATCTGCAGCATGCCCCACTGGTTGCTCCCGTGTCCCAGCAGGCCGCGGTTGAGGGTCATCAACGGCGTGACCTCGACGTCGCACCGTTGGGCCAGCTCAACCGACTCTCGCTGACTCCACGCGGGCGCGATGACCAGCGCCTTCAGGGGACCGCTCGCGAGCTGCGTCGCCCATGCCGTGGATGTGGTCACCACCTCGGTCGAGACGGTGTCCCAGTTGAATTGCTCCTCGCGCGGCAGCGATGGAGGCTGGGTGTAGTCGGCGGTAACGGCGCCGGTCGGGGGCCGCCAGCCGGCGTCGATGGGCACCACTTCGATATCGTCGAACCAGACGGTACCGGTCGATTCATGAAGGTAGGGAATGACCGTGATCCTCTCGTGCTTGCCCGAATTGAACGGAACGGTCACCTGGCGCCACTCGAAGGTGCCCTCGCGGTCCTCCTCATTCACGAACCCTCCAATGCCCATGCCTCGAATGTCGCCGATGAACAGGTTGATGCCGATGCCGGCGCGCACCACGTCCTCCGCCCTCACGTAGCACCGAGCGAGGTAGTTGCCGTATCGCTGCACGTCGAGTGCCTGCACGACATTGGAGTAGCTGCTGCTCCTCTCCTGACGGATCCGGAGCGAGGCAGCACCGCTGTGGAACACTTCGCGGTCGATGGAGATAGCGTCCGGACCAGCCGACTCGATCCTCGGGTACCAGCCGGTCCGATCGTCCTCGAACCCGGCGTTCACCAGCGGCAGCCTTTCCTGAGCCCCGACAGCGAGCGCCGGCAGGCTTGAGAGCAGCAGGCAGACACATGGACTGATCCAGAGGCCCATGGCGAAGACCCCTCCTCGCGGGTGCGCATTGGTGGTATCAGGTACGCTTCCGGACCCAGAAGCGGTTGACCTTGCTGACCGGCTCCGTGGTGACAACGAAGCAGCGGACTCCGTCGGCGCCGGGCGCCGTGACCCAAAGCCTAGAGCGCGCGGGAGGGTGGGGGAGTCTAGCCCTACCTCGCCGCGTGCAGTCGTCCACAGCACGGGATGGTCTTCACTCCTTGCTTGCCGTTCCGAGAAGACTGGTCCAACCTGGAGGCGTGGACCTACGGCGAGGTCGCGGTCGCTCGTCACGCCCAGTGTCAGCCACTGCGTCCCCGATATGAGAGCAGCCTTGAGGCCGTTCGGATTGCCACCACTCGAGCTGCCTCCCCCCATCGCCGTCGGTTGGTGGAGAGAGGTTGCGCGGAACCCGTTGCCGCTGTTGCCGGGCATCTTGGGCGACGCTGTGATTGGCCCTGGTCAGTGGGAAGAAGCCCCTGAGTTCCGGGCCGCAGCGCCACCGCAGACCAGTAATGGGAACCACGGGACCGCCCTCGCGGCCTATCGATTGTTGACCGCGCCGCTATTCCCTGAGAGCAGGATTACGAGTCCCCCGAGGCGAACACAAGTACTTCGTGGCATCGACTGAACCCTCAAACCCCGGCGTCGATTCGTCGCCGTTAACTGCCGACTCCATCACCACGCGCGGGCTGATCGTGGGGGCCGTCTCCGCCGCCCTGTTGGGCCTCGGATGCTCCTACGCAACTCTGGTCCTCCGCGGTTCATACATGGCCCTGGACTTCACAACCCCCGGCGCTCTGGTCATGTTGCTCCTCCTCGTGGCGATCAGTAGCGGCCTGCTGCGGCGGGTCGCGCCGAGGCTGGCGCTGACACCCGCGGAATTGGCCACCGCACACATCATGCTCGTCGTCGCCTCCGCGATCCCTACGATGGGTCTCAGCGCCCAGATCATCCCTCTCATCGCCGCTCCGTTCTACCTCGCCAACTCGGTCAACAGGTGGGGGGATACGCTGATTCCCCACCTCCCGGAGTGGGCGTGTCCCAAGGACTCCTCGGCCATCATCGGCCTCTTCGAGGGCTCGGCGCGGGCGACGGTGCCGTGGTCTGACTGGTTGCCACCCCTATTGGCGTGGCTACCGATGATCGCGGCTCTGTACCTCGCGATGATCTGCATCATGGTCATCATTCGGAAGCAATGGGCCGACAACGAGCGCCTGCCGTTCCCCGTCATCCAGCTCCCGCTCGACATGATTACCGGCCACGACAGCACGACGCAACGCCCGTTCTTTGGCCAGGGGAGGCTCTGGCTTGGTTTCGCTGTGGCCTTCATCTATGCCTCAATGATGGGCGTGCGGGCGCACTACCCCCAGATGCCTCTCGTGCGGGACTGGTGGTGGTTCCTGATGTTCCGGCGGCGCATGTGGATGTACGTCCACATTAGCTGGCCGATGCTCGGGTTCTTCTATCTCGTCCCTCTCGACACGTCCTTCTCGCTATGGACGCTCAACCTGGTGGCCTTCTGCATCAGGGGCGTGATGGCCGTCCTGGGGATAGAGCTGCGGGAGACGCTCATCTTCGGGACGGGGTCGGGACTGTTCGCTCACCTCGGCTTCGGCGCGATGATCGCTTTGGTCGTGGCCGGCCTCCGGGTAGGACGCTTCCATCTCTCTGACGTGTGGAGGAAGGCCGTTGGGCGCGCTCCCGAGGTCGACGATTCGGACGAGATTCTCTCCTACCGAGCCGCGACCATCGGCCTGATCGCGTGTCTTGTCGTGATGGGCGTGTGGCTCGCCATCGCGGGAATGCCGTGGACGCTCACGCTGCCTTTCCTGCTCATCATGTTCGCGATCTTCTTTGGCCTGACTCGAATTGTCACCGAAAGCGGGATGGCCGAGGCCGTGGCGTCGACCATCGCCCCCGGCATGAGCACCTGCATCTTCGGCACGCGTCCATGGGGCGACCGCGGCCTGGCCGCGCTGGGACTGACGCACGTCTTCTGCTCGGACATCCGCACCTTCGTCATGGCCTCCACCGCCCACAGCCTCAAACTCGCCTCCTCGGTTGGTATCGGCGGCCCGAAGTTGCTGGGGGCCATGCTCCTGGCGGTCGTCCTGTCGGCCGGGACGTCGATCTGGCTCACGCTGCGCTTCGCGTACGTCGAGGGGGGGACCACGCTGCACTCCTGGTTCTTCCAGCACGGACCGAACGCCATCTACTCGTGGACGAATGACAAGATCGTCAACCCCACCCCGCCTCATCTGGCGGGCATCGCCGCCACGTCGGTCGGCGCTCTCATCTACTTCGCCTTCACCTTCCTCCGGCAGCGCTTCATGTGGTGGCCGCTCCACCCCATTGCCTTGGCGGTCGCTCCGATCTGGATAATGGAGCACCTCTGGTTCACGTGTCTCTGCGCCTGGCTGGCAAAGCTGCTGGCCCTACGCTACGGAGGAATGAAAGGCTACGCCCGCACGCGCAGCATCTTTCTCGGCTTCATCCTCGGGCAGTTCGCCGCCAACGCCTTCTGGCTCTTCGTCGATCAACTGGCTGGCGTGCGAGGCAACCGGTTCTTCCACATCTGACCGCGCGGTGCTGTCGACGTGGGAAGGACGCGACTTCGGGGAAGGGCCCTTCCGGACCGGATGAGATTACTCGCAGGCACAGGGGTCCAGACTGACCCTCTGTGGAGAATGAATGGGAGTAGTTATGAAACGTATAGCCATCTTTACGATGACCATGGCAGCGGTGCTTTCGCCGTGCTGTGGACAGGACGACAGCATGGCGCCAGATCCCGCGCTGGACTTCCCGGTCACCGATGCTCCGCGAGAGCTGACTCCGCTCATGGCGCGGGAGTTGCGCGGGTGCTTCGATTTCTTCTGGAATGAATGGGTCTCGGATCCGGAGAGCCCTGTCTACGGGATGTTCTGCGGAGATCACGTCGGTTTGACCACGTACCCTCTGGTCTGCCCCGCCGAGCAAGGGTTCTACTTCACGGCGATTGTCGTGGGCGTGGAACGTGGTTGGATCGCCAGAGATGAAGGCGCAGAGCGCGTGTTGGCGGCCCTGAAGAGCTTCAATAAGGTGGAATGCATCAACGGCTTCTACTACCACTTCCTCGACACCAAGACCGGCCTTCGCGCATGGAACGAGAACAAGGGCGTGGCACTTTCCAACGACTGCACTGCCACCATGCTGTCGGGCGCTATTGTGGCAAGTGAATACTTCGGCGGGGAAATCAAGGAACTCACGGACGAACTCTATGCAAGAGTGGACTGGAAATGGTTCACGAACCCCGAGACCGATTTCCCGTACTTGGCCTGCTACACCGACGGAGCTCCGACGGAGAAACTCGCCAAGCTCACGAATGAGGAGGGCTTCTTCCTCAACTGGGGGTTCTTCGGGCATCACTTCAATATGTTCATTCTAGCCGCCGGCGCTCCTAATCCGGAATTCGCCGTCGGCCCTAAAGGCTACTACGCGATTGAGGCGGAGAAAGGCGCTTACAAAGGCGAGGAGTTCATCCACTGCCGAATTGGCTGCGCTTTCTGCTATATCTGGACGCACTGCTTCATCGACTTCAGGAATCTCGAGGACAGACTGGGACGCAACTGGTTTGAGAATTCGCGACACGCGGCTATCGCGGCAAGGCAATACGCTATCGACAAGGGCGACGAGATAAAGGGCTTGGGGCCCAACTCGTGGGGACTGTCGGCAAGCATAGCTCCGCCCAAGGAGGGCAATCTCCTCGGGTTCGGATACAGCGGGATGTACGGGTCGGCGCCGTTCAACCCGTTCTACCAACCGGAGGAGGACGGCACCGTCGCGCCGTATGCCTCCTCGGGGTTTGTTGTGTTCACTCCGCAGGAATCGATTGCGGCGTTGGAATACATGTATACCATTCCGGGCCTGGTGGGGGAGTATGGCCTCTATGACTCTTACAGCTTTGAGACCATGGCCGATGGCGACCAGCCTTGGATAGGCAATAGTTACTTGGGGATAGATAAGGGATTGGTGCTACCGATGTTTGAGAACTACTCGTCTCAGCTTATCTGGAAGCTTGCGCATCGGAGCGCGCACATTCAGCGCGGACTGAGGAACCTGGAATTCAAATACAGTGAGTGAGAGTGTGGAGGCCCTTACCGACCGGCTCTCCAACGTTCTCAGGGGTGTCGGCATGCGGAGGATGTCTCTTCCCCAGGGCGTCGCCTATGCGGGCATGTCCAGTAGTTGACGAGCAGCCGAACCGAGCGAGAGGAGCCCGATTGCCATGGATTGGACTATCGCCCGCCAGGTCACTGGGATTGTCTCGCTGGTGTCTGTGCTGTGTTGTGCGGCGCCTTCCGCGGCCCAGGCGCCCGCCACACCGGTCCGAAATGCCTCCTGCGAAGAGCTCGCCGAGGACGGCCGCCCAGCGGGCTGGTCATTCTCGTACTCGAGTGGTGGCCGCTGCGACTTCGTCGTGGACAGTCAGGTGAAGCGCGCTGGCGACGGCTGCATCCGCCTCGCCAACCACGAGGGAGGGGCGAAGTTCCCCCGCATGTACCAGACCGTGGAGCTAGCCCCCAGCACGCGCTACCACCTGGCCGCTTGGGTCCGATCCACGACCGGCCGGGCGAATCTCCAGGTAACTCCGGGTGGCGGCACGTGGTACGGGCAAAGCGCCTACGGCGCGGCCATCGGCATTGGTGCGAGTGAGGAGTGGCACCGGATTGAGAAGCGGCTCACGACCGGCCCCGGAGACCCGGCTGAGGTGAACATCGTCTTCACGCTCGTGGCCCCGAACCGAGAGGGCGTGGATCTCTGGATAGATGACGTGTCGCTACGGGAGGAGGGCCCCAAGCCGGACTACTCGCGGTTCATCCCGCCCGCAGACACAAGTGTCGTCCTGCCTCACGTGGCGTGGGCCAGGGACCTGCCCGGCCCACGCCGACGCGTGCTCTTCGTGGCGCCGCAGATCACCATACGTGACGTCATCGAGCTCTCGCAGCGCATGGACGTGGAGGCAGAGGTCCACTATGCGAGTGCCGATCTCTCCAAAGTGCTGGCGCGGCC
>CAZKUN010000344.1:0-8087 GCA_964555935.1 uncultured Armatimonadia bacterium
CGGCGAGCCGCCCATCGCGGCCGTGGATGTAGTCGGGGCGGACGGCACCGCGACGGAGGTCGGCAGAATCCCGATCGACCAGCCAGGCGAGTCCGCGTATGAACTGACGCTGACCGTGCCGAGCGAGTACTTCGGCGTGCGACTGAGGCATACGAACCGCAAAGTGACGCCCGGAGTCGAGGACAATCGGCACTTGGTGGTGAGCGAGATCCGCGTCACTGGCGCCCAGCGAGCGACCATGGGGCCGGCCGAATACGCGTTCTTCGGCGAGACCCAAGATGGACCGGCGCCGGGCCGCGGGCAGACGATCAAGACCAAGCACCTCGAGTTGACGCTCTGGTCGGATGAGGCCCGCTGGTCACTCACGCACGTCCCGAGCGGATCGGCGCTCATCGGTGGACGGCCCGTGCTCCACATCAGAGGCCTCGACGTGGACCTGACCACGTACGAGCGCGAGGTCAATCGCGCGAAGGAGCAGCACGAGCTGGGTGAGGTCACGCATCTCACGCTGGAATACTCGAAGCCCGGCGAGCTGGACGTCACCTACGAGATTCTGCTGAGCGCTGATGGCGACGAGGCAATCGCGAGGCTCGGTTTCACGAACAACACGGGCGGCGAGTTGCAGGTCGGGCGACTGGCGCCGGTGGTGGCGACGGAAGTGAAGCTGGGTCGCTCGGTGTATGACTGGGCGATCATCGGGGACGCGAAGGCGAACTCGCATCCATACAATACGGTGCGGGGCCGAGAACTGGAGGAGTTTGAGAGCTGGTGGTACGCGGCGGCGAAGAACCTCGAGACGGGGCGGAGCGTGGTGTTAGGGAGCCTGAGTAACAGCAAGGGGTTGGGGCGATTCCTGGTGCTGCCGGGCGATGACGTGAGCGCGCGCGCGGCGGCGTACTTGGACTATGAGGGGGCGACGATGCCGGCGGGGGCGAGCATTGAGGGCGAGTGGATGCTGGTGCATTTTGGCAAGCGGGGGACGGATGGGCTGGAACGGCTGGGAGAGCTGATCGCGAAGGACCATGGGATCGACTTGATGGCGGACCACCCCATCGACCCATACGACCTGACGCTGGTGGACGTGTTCAACACGTGGAACTCATACGGCTCCGCGGTCATGAAAGGGTTTGACTACGGGCACGACCGGGCGAAGCACGAGAACGCATACGAGGACCCCGACTGGCGCAAGGCCTGCGTCGCGAAGGTCTACGAACTGGGGCTGGAGCGGTTCGGCTACGCGCGGAACGGACCCGTCAACCGGGAAGGGCTGCCGACTCCGCTGGCGCGACGGTATGGTCAGCCGGATTTCTGGTTCAAGGCGGCGGAGCAGATCAGCAAGGACCACCCGGAGTTCTACATCGATGGGCGGGTCGACTTCAGTAACCCCGAGGTCATCGCCTTCGAGCGAGAGCGCGTGCGGCAGGCGTATGAGGGCAAGACGGCGGTGATGACATATGGGCTGGACTTCACGAATCGATGGGAGAAGCTCGACGGCCAATATGATCCGTTCATGACCTCGGCGGAGACGTACCGAGCCGACATGGGCTTGTGGCGCGAGGCGGGCAACGCCCACCCGGAGCCGGTATACTGTCTGATGTGGATGAACGTGGTGGGGATCAACTATGACATGCTCGACGTGATCCACATCGGGCATGACAGCGACCAGGGCTATGGCGGCGAGGGACTGACATTCACGCACGGGCTGACGCGCCAGATCAGCGGCCGGTACTTCCTGAACGGTCGGGTCTGGTGGAATAGCCCAGACAGCTACCACGTCTACTGCGGCGGGATTTACTCCTACGAACAGGCAAAGACCCACGCGTCGTACTGCTCGCTGAGCGGGAATCTGGTACACCTCGCCGAGCCGCTGGCGGATGAGGAGATGCCGGAGGATCGCCTGGACATCATCCGGCGAGTTGCGCCGACGACGCCGGATACCGCGAGAGCCGTGGATGTGTTCGAGAACAACCCAGCGCGGCTGTGGGACATGCACGTGGAGCGCGAGTTTGGCGACTGGCATGTGGTGGGGCTGTTCAACGTGGACTATGACGGCGAGGGGACTTCGATCACGGAGGAGATCCGGTTCGCGGATCTCGGTCTGGACGCGGACGAGGAGTATCTTGTCTACGAGTTCTGGTCGAAGCAGTTCCTGGGCGCGCATGCCGAGAGCTTCACGCGGACCCTCTCCGCGCCGGACTGTGAAGTCTACGCGATCGTGGAGGCGCTGGATCGGCCGGTGCTGATGTCGACGAGTCGGCACGTGCGGCAGATGGCGTATGACATCCGCGGGCTGAGTTGGGACGACGGAGTGCTTTCGGGGGCATCGCGGATGACGCAAGATGATCCGTATGAGCTGCGGATTCACGTGCCCGAGGGTTGGACGCTGGACGAGGCGAGCGCGGGCGAGTTGGAGGTGGCGACGGAGATGGACGGGCCCGTGCTGATGGTGAGATTCACGTCGCCGGTGAGCGAGGATACGGAGTGGGAAGTGAGGTTTGCGGAGAGGTAAGCCAGGGCGGCGATGCCGGGCGGCTGCCTCGGGCGCTTACGGAAGCTCCCGCTTCAACACCGCGAACCGCCGCGTCTCTCTGAATCCAAACTTCAAGTACACCTTCGCCGCCGTCTCGTCGCTCGTCCAGAGCACCCACGCGTTGTGCAAGCCATGCGCGCGCATCGTGTCGAGACACTTCGCCAGCAGAACCGTGCCGATGCCCTGTCCCTGCATGTCCTCTCTCACTCCGAACGGGCCGAAGTGCTCGCCACGGAACTGGCAATACCCCACCACCTCCGATTCGCGCGTCGCGACGACGACTTGCCCGGCGAAGTCGAGCAGCAGCTCCCGCGCGTCTCGGAGCCAGTCGTGGGGCATGTGGTCGCGCAGGAAAGCGAGGAACTCAGGGATCTCAGTCCCGCCCAGCAGGTGGACGTCCGTGCCCCGCGCGCGCAGATTGTCCTCTCGGTCCTGCCACTTCGCGTAATCCAGCAGCACGATATTCGCGTCCATGCTCATCGGCCGGGACGTGACCTCAAACCCCCGCTTCAGCAGGAACTGAAGCCCCTCCGCGTGGTCATTCTCATCGACGCCCGGCACGAAGTAGTTGGGCAGATACGGCGAGATCAGCAACTGCTTGCGCCCATCCATCAGCTCCACCGCGCGGCCGAGCAGAGCGGCGCCGACGCCTCGCCGGCGATGGTCCGGACGGGCCCCAAACGCAGTGATCCACCCCGTGTCAGAATCCATCTCTCCCCCGAACGGCTCTGTTCGCAGAATGAGCAGACAGAACCCAACCACCTCGCCACCGATCTCGGCGACGAGCAGTTTCTCCGGATCGAAGTTCGGGTCGAGAATCACCTTCCGGCGGAGCGACAGCCGGTAGATCTGGTCGTGCGGCAGCGCCGCGTTCCACACGCCAATCAACGCGTCCTCATCCGCGCCCCGATAGCCTCGAATCACAGGGTCTCCCATGCTGTCCTCCCGCCATCCCTCTCCACGCGCGTCATTCCCCAGGCCGCAACTCAACTACAACTGGCATGTAGTCGCGATACGGCACCTCGAGCACCGAGACACCGCCCTCAGTTCTGTTCGAGACGCCATCCGTCGCCGCCTGCCATTTCCCCGCAATCATCAGAGCGATGGGGTCGTCCTGCTCGATGTCCGTCGACGCGACGCTGAGCTGCAGGTTCTCACCCTCGCGCCTTGCCATCACGAAGCATGGTCGGCTGTTGAAGCGCAGCAACTCGTCACCCAGATCGCCCTCGCCGAAGAGCACGTACCCCACCGTCCCCGTTGCTTCGTCCGCCACCACATGCGCGCGCGAGTCCGACTGCAGAATGCGTGGCGGGGCGTCGGCGAACGCGTTGGCCTCATCAGGCGTCGTGCTGACCAGGATCGTATACGCGCATGCGCCATCCTCCGGCTTCTCGCCATGGTCGATGTAAGCCAGCGCGAAGTCGCCGACACTGGGCTCGAAATACTGCTCGTTCTCGGCCATTGTCTCGTGGCGGTACTGCCGCTTCTGGTAGTTGATGATCGGGTTGTCGTCCGCATCCCTCAGGCACTTCTCGATCATGTACGTCCAGCTCTGCTCCCCGCGCCGCACCCGTAGCGACCCCGAGCCGGGATGCAGCACGTAGCCGACGCCCTTGCTATCCACGATGGAGTGAGCCGCGCCGTCATCGAGTTGCGCCTCATAGGGGAACTCGGTGATCCGCGCTCCGTCGATCCATATCGGCTCGGACCGATCTGCCAAACTGCGCTGCAGGAGTGTCGTTACCGCGGGCCGCGGTTCTTCGCTCGTGATGTCGCTGGTGATGACGGTGATTCGATTCCCAAAACAGAACGCGGACTTCCTGAAGTGCACGTCCTTGCCCTGGAAATCCATGCCCCAGATGCCGTCCTCCCCGAGCCGCGTGCCGCCCGCGAAGGTCGTCGGGTTGGCATGCATCGCGTACCCATTGAAGATCTCATGCGGCGGCCGCACCAGGCTCGTCGTGCCGGGCCAGTGGCACCAATTCCAGCCATCGTAACTGTACCCGCCCGCCTCGATCGATGGCGGTTCTCCGCCCGGCGCAACGTAGATCGCGCCGTTCCTGGCGTACCGCGCGTAGTTGTTCGTCTGCTGCCAGCCGTAGATCTCGACGCCTCGCCAGAACTTGATCATGCCGACGATGCTGATGAGCCAATCGTCCCGGCGATGCAGCGCCGCGGCCGTGCCGTTCATCGTCTTGTGTCCCGTCAGCTTCAGCGGCTCGATGCCATCCGCGAGCCACGCGGCGGCAGGCTCAGTAGAGTGGTCCTCCGTCAGCGTTAGGTACAGGCCGGCCATCTCGCGATCAAGCGCCTCGGTCCCATCAGGCGTCCCCATCTCCGCGAGGGCTCTTGCTTCGCTGGCGAGGCTGTGGCCTTGGGGCGTGCCGGCGCGCCCGTTCATGTTCGGCGGCTGAATGTGGTTGACCGAGGCAAACGCCATCGCGAGCACGTAGCTCCTCATGTGCTCGTGCGCCCGGGGCGCGATGCGGAACGTGGTGTCGGCGAGGGTCCGCGCGGCGCGAATCGGGAAAGGCATCGAATACGACGCGTAGGCGTAATGATGCATCCAGTGGTGGTAGGCCGACCCGTCCGGCCCCAGCGTCTTCGGATTCACGAGTGCCATGCTGTAGTAGCGTTGGATGATGCGCATCCAGTGCAGGCGCTCAACATCATCCGGGATCATGCTGATCGTCGGCAGCAGCGCCTGGTTCGAGAGATGAAGCCGATCCATGTTGGCGAACGGCTCCTCGGCCAGCGCCGGCTCGCCCTCAGCGAGTTGGTACAGGATCGCGAGCGCCATCTCGCGGAGCAGGCCCGCCTCCGCGAGCACATCGCGCATGGCGTAGAAAGCGTGCGGATAGGCGCGATAGACGTAGCCGCTGCCCATGCCCCGCAGCCCGCTTCCGTAGCCCCATCCCTGGTCCAGGAAATGCTCGCAGAGCAGCACGAACGTGTCCCTGACTTCGTCCCGCTGCTCGCCCTCCGCCGCCTGCGAGTACGCGTCCTTCACCTTGCCGCAGAAGACCATGTACTCCCCGACATCGATAGCATCGGGGGGCTTGATGAACGAGGCTCCGTCGATCGGGAGGCCCGTCACAATGTCACCGTCGCGGCGGATCTTCCAGGCCTCAGTCTGGCGGCGGATCTCCGCCATCAGCTCGGGCGACGCGCCTTTGCCCGAGCGCGACAACGCCGGCAGCGATAGCTCCGCGACCTTCGCCATGTCGACGCGCTCCGCATCACTGACGACAGTCGCGCGCTCCGGAAGCCACGGGCGATTCACGGCCAGGTCGCGAACAGATACCATGACCGAACTCGGGTCGCTGAGCCCACCCTCGACTCCGATCCACGGCATCTGGTGGCTCCGCGGCACCGCGACGGCCGCGTTTGCTGAGAAGCGGTCCAAGTGGAGTTGCCCCTCCCCACTCGGAGCGCGGATGCGGATGCCATCAATCGGCGGCATCGGGTCAGGCAGGATCTCCGCATATGGCGCGCCCAGCGGACGCCAGCCCGTGAACTCGATCACGAACCAGCACCGGCCCGCAACATCATCGCCAACCAGCAGCTCTAGGTGGATGAGACTCTTAGCGGCGACCTGATTGTGGAGCCACATGACGAGCGCGCTACCGGGAGCTTTCCCATTGGGAGCAACCAGCTCCCCAAGCGCTGCCGCGTCGCGATACGTCAGCGTTGCGTCGGGCGAGTTCCAGGACCATTGGAGGCTCTGAGCGCCGGACTTGTAGCGCGATCCGGTCAGCCCGATCTCTCCGGCCGATGCGCTCCAGCCGGCGAGGTCGTCCGCCGTCTCGAAGCCGATGAAAGCGGCGGGATCGCCCTGAGAATGCGCGATTCCCGCGACCATCGCCAGTAGCGCAACAGTGCGGATCATCATAGCATCTCCTTCACTTCGCGCATCCGCGATTCGTCCACAGCGAACGCCTGGGCATGCTCTGTGCCGATTCCGATTCCGTGGATGCGGGTGCGGGCCTCGTACCAATCCCAGTAGGGGTAGCCGCCCTCGCCGCGGCCGATGGCGAAGCAGTCGAAGGCCTGCTTCCACTCCTGCATCTCGTCGCTGATGTCGACGAACGTGTAGGGCCGGAATCCCTCGGGATCTTCCCAGTTGTCGGCATAGTAGAATCGCGCCCAGCGGGCCCGTTTAGGGCTCTCTGGGCCCAAATCGAAGTGTGGGTTGGCGGCCATGAAGAAGCCGCGATGGGCCAGGTGGTGGGCGGCGATATGGTCTGAGTGGATGCTGCCCTTCCAGTGGGCGATGATGACCGTCGGCTGGAGCTTGCGGAGCAGAATGGCGATCTCGCGAGCGACATCATCGGTGGCGGTGAGTTCGGCGTCTTTGTAGGGCAGATAGTGCGAAGTGATGCCAAGAACCCCGCAGGCGGAATCGGCCTCAGCGCGCTTCTGAGCGCCGTATTCAACAGTTGAGAGATTCGGGTTGCCCTTCTCGCCGAGGGTCAGCTGGATGATGTGCGCGTCCCATCCGGCGCGAACGTGCTTGCGCATCGTGGCGCCGGCGCTGAACTCCATGTCGGCGGCGTGGGCGGCGATAGCAACCATGCACTGACGGTCGGCCATGTGGAAGAACCCCCTGTCGAAGGAGTGCTTCCGAGCCGAGGTGGCAACGTCCTCCCGACTAGGACTTTCGGCCCCCCGGAGGAGCCTTCCGGTTGGGCGACAGCGTGTCTACAAAAACAGGCCGAATCAGGCCGATTTCGGAGGGAAAAACGCGCTCGCCCCCCCAGGTTTACCCTCGATTCGAGGCCCCGACGCCGCCTATACCCTCGAAAACGGCCCCCGAACCCGTGTTTTCGCGATTCGGCTAGCAAGGGCCCCCTTTTCGCGATGAATCGACCCGCTTTCGACCCGAATCGGCTAGCACGCGAACCACTTCCGGTTCACTTCCGGTTGAGCCCATTATTGGGCGTCTCAGAGCCCGTGCATCATTAAGGTAGACCAATGTTGAAATTGGATTAGGGGGACGACATCGAGGAGCGACTTGGCGGCGGAACCGGGACCTCCCGATCCAGCTTCCGCCACCTCCGACGACGCCTCCGGGACGGCGGCGGTCAACTGTCCGGATGCTCAACCGGACCGCGGCGCTGACGGCAGATGGCGATCGACGGGCCGCGCGACGACGGAGATGACTTGAGGATGCACTTCGGCTCGTCCGTGTCGAGCCACTTGTCTTCGCTCAGACCTAGGGCGCGACCCATTCTCTCGAGAAGCGCGTCGTGGATCAGGGCGTCGCTCTCTTCCACGGCCCAATCGCGGGAGGTGATGGTGCAGTCGAAGAGCGTCTTGAGTTCCGCCCGCGTGAAGATGAACTGAACCGATCCGCTGGGGACATACGCCTCGCAGAACACATGGTGCAGGTGCTTATCCCAGATGACCGCGCCGTATAGCAACTGGTGGAATTCGCCGCGCGTGAACGTCAGCGTAAACTGCTCTTCGTGGGATCTGTCCAATCGTATCACCGACCCATTCGATGGGTCACGTCCGATGAGGGCGAGGTCGCGACGATGCTCAGTGGAGTTCTAGT